>JBBRCN010000143.1:0-8009 GCA_038204775.1 Burkholderiales bacterium
CACGACGGCACCGAAGCCTGGCTGCAGGCCATCGGCATGGCGGCCAATGTGCCGCAGGCGCAGATCGACGCGGCCAAGAACCGCTTCCTGCCCATCATCAAGATGGTGCTGGCCAAGACCCCGATCAAGGGTCGCATCACCGTCAGCGGCTACGAAGGCAGTGAACTGCTGGTGGCACGGCTGCTGATTGAAAGTGGCGCCGACGTGCCGTATGTGGGCACCGCCTGCCCGCGCACCCCCTGGAGCGCGCCCGACCTGGAATGGCTGCAAGCCAAGGGTGTGCACGTGCAGTACCGCGCCACGCTGGAGCAAGACGTGGCAGCGGTGCGCGAATTCCGCCCCGACCTGGCCATCGGCACCACGCCGGTGGTGCAGGCGGCCAAGCAGGCCACCATCCCCTCGCTGTACTTCACCAACCTCATCAGTGCGCGGCCGTTGATGGGCCCGGCCGGTGCCGGTTCGCTGGCCCAGGTGGTGAATGCCGCGATCGCGAACAAGGCCCGCTTCCAGGAGATGCGCGACTTCTTCGGTGATGTGGGCACGGGTGACAAAGCCGGCGTGTGGGAAAACACGCCCGTCGAGCGCCCCGAATTCCGCGCCGAAACCCGCCGTCAGGTCATCAAGATCCAGAAGCGCCGCAAGGCCGAGGAGATGATGTGATGGGCACTCCTCAACTCAATTACGTCATCGACCACGACCGCGCAGGCGGTTACTGGGGTGCGGTCTACGTCTTCACCGCCATCAAAGGCCTGCAGGTGGTCATCGACGGCCCGGTGGGCTGCGAGAACCTGCCGGTCACCAGCGTGCTGCATTACACCGACGCGCTGCCCCCGCACGAATTGCCCATCGTCGTCACCGGTCTGGCCGAAGAACAGCTGGGCCGCGAAGGCACCGAAGGCGCGATGAAGAAGGCGCACAAGGCGTTGGACCCTGATTTGCCCGCGGTGGTCGTCACCGGCAGCATTGCCGAAATGATCGGCGGCGGTGTCACGCCCGAAGGCACGAACATCGCGCGCTTCCTGCCCCGCACGATCGACGAAGACCAATGGCAGTGCGCCAATCGCGCCATGTTCTGGCTGTGGACCGAATATGGCGTGAAGCGCATTCCGGCGCGCCAGCCTTTCGCTGAGCGCCCTGCCGGTGAGAAGCCGCGCGTCAACCTGATCGGCCCCTGCTACGGCACCTTCAACATGCCCAGCGACCTGGCCGAGATCCGCCGGCTGGTGGAAGGCATCGGCGCCGAAGTGAACATGGTGTTCCCGCTGGGCAGCCACCTGGCAGACGTGGCCAACCTGGTCAACGCCGACGCCAACATCTGCATGTACCGCGAGTACGGCCGCATGTTGTGCGAAGCGCTGGACCGGCCCTATCTGCAGGCGCCCATCGGCCTGCACAGCACCACGGCCTTCCTGCGTCAGCTGGGTGATCTGCTGCACATCGACCCCGAGCCCTTCATCGCCCGCGAGAAGCACACCACCATCAAGCCGATCTGGGACCTGTGGCGCAGCGTCACACAAGACTTCTTCGGCACCGCCACTTTCGCGGTGGTGGCCAACGAGACCTACAGCCGCGGTCTGCGCCACTTCCTGGAAGACGAACTTGGCATGCCCTGCAACTTCGCGGTGGCCCGCAAGGCCGGCAGCAAGACCGACAACGAAACGGTGCGCAAGCTGACGCATGAAAAGCCGCCGCTGGTGATGTTCGGCTCGTACAACGAACGCATGTACCTGGCCGAGCTGGCCGCCACGGGTGCCGGGCACGGCCCGAAACCGACCTACATCCCGGCATCGTTTCCCGGGGCCATCATCCGCCGTGCCACCGGTACACCCTTCATGGGTTATGCCGGCGCGACCTACGTGGTGCAGGAGTTCTGCAACGCATTGTTCGACGCGCTCTTCTTCATCCTGCCGCTGGGCACCGACCTGGACAAGATCGACGCCACGCCGGCAAAGGAAGACGCTTCGCGGCCCTGGGACGACGACGCGCAGCAACTGCTGCAAAGCCATGTGCAGTCGCAACCGGTGCTGGTGCAGATCTCGGCGGCCAAGTCGCTGCGCGACATCACCGAGCGCGCCGCGCGCGCCGCCGGCGAAGCCAAGGTCACGCTGGATCGCGTGCGCAACGCGCTCGGCATCACGGAGCCGGCATGAACGCAGGCCCCCAAACCATTTCGAGCCGGCCGCAGGCCGGTTCACAAGACGTCGCGGCACTTCGCCGCGTCTGCCCAAGCCGCGCGGGCCGCGCGCGGCACGGCCTCAAGGCCGAAATCGGAAAGGACTTTTCCTATGATTGATAGAAAAGGCTCGATCTCGGGTATGACCGATGACGAGGCGCAGGAATTCCACACGTACTACGTGCAGGGTTTCGTTGGCTTCACGGCGATTGCCGTGGTCGCGCACATACTCGTCTGGGTCTGGCGTCCCTGGCTCTGAAGATCCTCTGATCACCCCCGGGTGAAAAGGCAACACCATGACCACTCACGTTGAGTCCCTGCGGCAAAAGGCGCATGCCACCACCAACTTCCACGGTTGGACGGTGATATTCGCCCTGAGCTTTCTGGTCTTCTTCGCCATTGCCTTGTCGGGGCAATTGCTGGGTTGGCATTGGCGTGCCTGGTTGCCTGGGGCAGAGGGTGTGAAGTCCGTTTTTGGCGGCGTCAAGGCAGCGGTTTATACCTTCATGTCGCATCTCACTTAGGAGCTTGGAATCATGTGGAGAATTTGGCGTTTGTACGACCCGCTGCGCGCGATGGTCGTTCAGGGTGTATTTCTGTTCGCACTGGCAGCGATGATTCACCTCATCTTGCTGAGCACGAACAAGTTCAATTGGTTGGACGGCCCGAAGAAGGCTGTGGTGGCGTCGCAGACGGCCCCCATGCCTACGGCGGTGGCATCGATCTCGACCAAGTAAGTCTGGTCTACTTGCCAGTCAAGGCGGGCAAGGCGGCATAAGTCGCCGGCTTTGTCCGCCCGTAGTAAAAAAACTCGCCGCCGGGGCTGACGTGACAGCGCCCTGCGGTCGGAGGTAATCAATATGGCGATGCTGAGTTTCGAGCGGAAGTACCGTGTGCGCGGGGGTACCCTCATCGGGGGCGACCTGTTCGATTTCTGGGTGGGTCCGTTCTACGTCGGATTCTTCGGCGTGACGACGATCTTCTTTTCCTTCCTGGGCACGGCCATGATTCTTTGGGGCGCCTCGCAAGGGCCGACCTGGAATCTGTGGCAAATCAACATCGCTCCACCCGACCTGTCCTATGGCCTGGGCCTCGCCCCGCTGCTGGAAGGTGGTCTGTGGCAAGTCATCACCGTGTGTGCCATCGGGGCCTTCGTGTCCTGGGCCCTGCGCGAGGCGGAAATCTGCCGAAAACTGGGCATGGGGTATCACGTCCCCATCGCCTTCGGTTTTGCGATCTTTGCGTACGTGACCCTGGTCGTGATCCGCCCGGTGCTGCTGGGTGCGTGGGGACATGGTTTCCCGTACGGCATCTTCAGTCACCTGGATTGGGTGTCGAACGTGGGGTATCAGTACCTGCACTTCCACTACAACCCGGCGCACATGCTGGCCATCACCTTCTTCTTCACCACGACGCTGGCGCTGTCGTTGCACGGGGCGCTGATCCTGTCTTCGACCAATCCGGCCAAGGGCGAGCGGGTCAAGACGCCGGAATACGAAGACACCTTTTTCCGCGACACCATCGGTTACTCCGTCGGCACGCTGGGCATCCACCGCCTGGGACTGTTTCTTGCACTGTCCGCGGTGTTCTGGAGCGCTGTCTGCATCGTCATCAGCGGCCCCTTCTGGACCCGTGGCTGGCCTGAATGGTGGGGCTGGTGGCTGAATCTGCCGATCTGGTCTCAATGGCCTCTGCAGTGAATCTGAGGAGCGAACGACATGGCTGAATATCTGAACCTCTTCACTGCCGTCCAGGTGGCTGGACCTGCCGACATGGGCGTCCCGCTGTCGTCGCGGGACAGCCCGCGCACCGGCAAGGTGCCCCTGCACATCCATCTGCTCGGCCGCGTGGGCAATGCCCAGATCGGGCCCATCTATCTGGGTGGTCTCGGGCTGGCTTCGCTGATCTTCGGCTGCCTCTCCGTCAACATCATGGGGCTGAACATGTTGGCCCAGGTCAACTGGGACCCGATCCAGTTCCTGCGGCAGCTGTTCTGGTTGGCGCTGGAGCCGCCAGCGCCGGCCAATGGCCTCGCCCTGGCACCGTTGAACGAAGGCGGCTGGTGGCAGATTGCCGGGCTGTTCCTGACCATCTCGGTGCTGCTGTGGTGGGCCCGCATGTACACCCGGGCCCGCGCCTTGGGCATGGGCACGCACGTGGCCTGGGCGTTTGCCGCGGCGATCTGGCTGATGCTGGTGCTGGGCCTGTTCCGGCCCGTGCTGATGGGCAGCTGGGCCGAGGGCGTGCCCTTCGGCATCTTCCCGCACCTGGACTGGACGGCGGCCTTCTCGCTGCGCTACGGCAATCTCTTCTACAACCCCTTCCACGCACTGTCCATCGCCTTCCTGTACGGTTCGGCCTTGTTGTTTGCGATGCACGGCGCCACCATCCTGGCGGTGGGCCGTTACGGTGGGGAACGCGAGATTGAGCAGATTACGGACCGCGGCACGGCCAGCGAACGCGCCGCGCTGTTCTGGCGCTGGACGATGGGCTTCAACGCGACGATGGAATCCATCCACCGCTGGGCCTGGTGGTTCGCCGTGCTGTGCCCCCTGACTGGCGGCATCGGCATCCTGTTGACCGGCACCGTTGTCGACAACTGGTATCTGTGGGCCGTCAAACATGGCGTGGCACCGATGTACCCGGCGGTGTTTCAGCCCGTGATCGATCCTGCCCTGACCTTGCTGGGAGTGAAGCCATGATTAAGCGTCTTCATCTGACCGCTGCGCTGCTGATTGCCACCGTGCTGGCCGGCTGCGAACGCCCGCCGGTGGACACCGTGCAGCGCGGCTATCGCGGCACGGCGATGGTGCAGGTTTACAACCCGCGCACGATGGCCGAGCAGGCTGACAAGAACAAGGCGCCGCCGTCGCTCGATGCTGCTTCGCCGGATGGCCCCAAGGCCCGCGACATCTACCAGAACGTCAAGATTCTTGGCGATGAAAGCGTCGGCCAATTTGCCCGCACGATGGCGTCGATGACCGCCTGGGTGTCGCCCGAGAAGGGCTGCGCCTATTGCCACAACGTGCAGAACTTTGCCGACGATTCGCTCTACACCAAGGTGGTGGCGCGCCGCATGCTGCAGATGACGCAGAAGGTCAATGCCGATTGGAAAAGCCATGTCGCCGCGACCGGTGTCACCTGCTACACCTGCCACCGCGGCCAGCCGGTGCCGAACGAAGTCTGGTTCAAGCCGCTCAACACCGCCAAGATGAGCAACTTTGCCGGTGATCGGGCGGGTCAAAACGCGCCCGGGCCAGAGGTTGGCATGGCCTCCTTGCCGACCGATATATTCACGCCGTTTTTGCTCGGCCAGGAGAACATCCGCGTCGGTGGTGTCGAGGCTTTGCCGGCGGGGAATCGCCAGTCCATCAAACAGGCTGAATGGACCTACGGCCTGATGGTGCACATGTCCAAATCGTTGGGTGTCAATTGCACGCAATGCCATAACACGCGCGCTTTCGCCGACTGGAGCAACAGCTCGCCCCCGCGTGTGACCGCCTGGTACGGCATCCGCATGGTGCGTGAGTTGAACAACGACTTCCTGGTGCCCTTGACCGACACCTTTCCGGCCTACCGCCACGGTCCGGGTGGGGACGTTGCCAAGGTCAATTGCGCCACCTGCCATCAGGGTGCGCACAAGCCGCTGTACGGCGCGCAAATGGCCAAGGACTACCCGGAGCTGTTGACCAAGCAGATGGAATCAGCCTTGCCGGCGGCGGCAACGGCATCGGCAGCCCTGGTCAGTGAGGCGGATCTGAAGGCCGTCGGCGCACTCGCCACCGCCCCTGAATCGAAGGTGATGCCGGTGGTGTTGCAGCGCTGAGGAGCTCGGCGCTCAACAGCTCAGACGACCAGCAGCTTGTGGATCAACTCAGGCGTGCTGGCCGCCGCGTATTTCTTCATCAGGCGGGCGCGGTAGACGTCCACGGTGCGCGGGCTGATGGCGAGCTTGCGGCCGATCAGTTTGCTGGTCAGCCCGTCGATCAGGAGCGCGGCGATCTCGCGCTCCCGGGCGGTCAGATCCGCCTTCAAGTGGCGGTGTGCGCTGAGGTCCTCAAAGCTCCAGATGCCGTCGGCATGCGGATCCGCAGGGTTCAGCGCGCGGCCCGACACATGGCACCAGAACAACTCACCCGAGCCCACGCGCCGCATCACCCGGTCATCGGCGTAGTAGCCGTGCGCGTCGAGGCTGGCGATGATGCGCGCTCCGGTGCGCTCGAACTCGGCAGGGCTGGGGTAGAGCACTTCGAAGCTCTGGCCGATCAGTTGCTCATGCTGGGCACCGAACATGGCCAGCAACTGGCGGTTGCAGTCAACGATCAGGCGCTTGGCCGACACCACCAGGCCGATCGGCGCCATTTCGAAGGCGTTGCGGTAGTCCAGCGTCATCCGAGCAGGGCGTACGTGGTGGTGGCCTGCGCGGCCAGCCGCCCGTCCGGGTTGGCGATGTCAATGCTGCCGAAGGCCAGACGCTTGCCGCTGCGCAGCACGGTGGCCTTGACGATGCAGTGATCGCCCGACACCGGGCGCAAAAAGCTCGTCTGCAACTGCACCGTGGTCATCGGCCGGAACTCGCCCAGCTCCACCATCATCGCCAGCACCATGGCCGTGTCGGCCGCCGCCATCGCGGCCTGTCCGCACATCACCCCGCCGACATGGATGAACGCCGGCTTGACCGGCAGCATCAGCCGCACCCGGCCGGGTTCCACTTCCAGCACCTGCAGCCCCATCGCCGCGATCCAGGGGGCGAAGATGCGCGGGATTTCATCTTGCAATTGGGAGACATTCATGCGCGGGCTCGGCGTGCGGGTTCGTCAAAAACCACGAGCATAGCCGCGCTGGTTTCGGTCGCGGGCGCTGCTGGCACCGCTCGGCCTGCGGCTGGCGTCGCCGCCGTTGGGCTCGGCACTTGATGATCCACCTTAGTCAAATCTACGTAGTGCGCTTGCGCCGGCAGAAGGTGTACCCTTTGCCGCCTTCCGATTTCGGAACCAATTACCGGAGACATCGATGAACAAGCTCTATCCCAGCGCGGCTGCCGCGCTGGATGGCATTGCTAAAGACGGGCAGTTGCTGGCCGTTGGTGGCTTCGGCCTGTGCGGCATCCCCGAGGCCCTGATCGCCGCGTTGCGCGACAGCGGCGTGCGCGACCTGACGGTCATCTCCAACAACGCGGGTGTCGATGGCTTCGGCCTTGGTCAGTTGCTGGAAACGCGCCAGATCAAGAAGATGATCTCCAGCTATGTGGGCGAGAACAAGGAGTTCGAGCGTCAGTACCTGGCGGGCGAGCTGGCACTGGACTTCACGCCGCAGGGCACCCTGGCCGAGAAGCTGCGCGCGGGCGGTGCCGGCATCCCGGCCTTCTTCACCCGCACCGGTGTGGGCACCATGGTCGCCGAGGGCAAGGAGCTGCGTGAATTTGACGGCCACACCTATGTGATGGAGCTGGCGCTGAACCCCGATGTTTCCCTGGTCAAGGCCTACAAGGCCGACAAGAGCGGCAACCTGGTGTTCCGCCGCACGGCGCGCAACTTCAACCCGGCCGCGGCCATGGCCGGCAAGATCACCGTGGTCGAGGTCGAGCAGCTGGTCGAGACCGGTGAGATCGACCCGGATGACGTGCATCTGCCGGGCATCTATGTGCACCGCATCGTCGTCAATGCGAGCCCTGAAAAGCGCATTGAAAAGAGAACGATTTCCAAATGATTTGCGGGACAGACCACCCGAGCAGAGCGAGTAGCTCTGTCCCCAACTGACTGAGAGGAAGTGAACATGGCCTGGACACAAGACCAAATGGCGGCCCGCGCGGCGCAGGAACTCGAAGACGGCTTCT
>JBBRCN010000144.1:0-7948 GCA_038204775.1 Burkholderiales bacterium
TGGTCGCGCCGGCCGGATAGAGCTTGATCGCGACGATGCCGGCCTCGCGCGCCCGCCGCATCTCCGCGGGCGGCGTGGCGTCGGTGAGATAGAGCGTCATCAGCGGCTCGAACGCGACGCCGTCGGGCACTGCGGCGAGAACCCGATCGCGATAGGCGAGCGCCTGCTCGACCGTGACGACCGGCAGGCGCAGGTTCGGCATGATCACGGCGCGCGCGAACTGGCGAGCGCTGTGCGGCACGACCGCACGGAGCGCCGCACCGTCGCGCACGTGCAGGTGCCAGTCGTCGGGACGCAGGATCGTCAGCTCCGCGGTCATGGCGGATTGTCCCTCGCCCGGCGCGCCGGATCCGGCCTTCAGTGCTGCAGGATCTTCGAGAGGAAGTCCTTGGCGCGCGGCGAGCGCGCGTCCGGGTTGCCGAAGAAGTCCTCGCGCGGGCAGTCCTCGACGATCCTGCCCGCGTCCATGAAGATGACGCGGTGGCTCACCTTGCGGGCAAAGCCCATCTCGTGGGTGACGCACATCATGGTCATGCCTTCTTGCGCAAGCGCGACCATCACGTCGAGCACTTCGCCCACCATCTCCGGATCGAGCGCCGACGTCGGCTCGTCGAACAGCATGACGATCGGATCCATGCTGAGGGCGCGCGCGATCGCGACCCGCTGCTGCTGGCCGCCCGAAAGCTGGCCCGGGAACTTGTCCTTGTGGACCATGAGGCCGACGCGGTCGAGCATCTTCAGGCCGCGCGCCAGCGCGTCGGACTGCGAGCGGCCGAGCACCTTGATCTGCGCCAGCGTCAGGTTCTGCGTCACCGTGAGGTGCGGGAAGAGCTCGAAGTGCTGGAACACCATGCCGACGCGCGAGCGCAGCTTGGGCAGGTTGGTCTTCGGGTCCGACAGCGAGATGCCGTCGACGACGATGTCGCCCTTCTGGAACGGCTCGAGCGCGTTGACGGTCTTGATCAGCGTCGACTTGCCCGACCCCGAAGGGCCGCAGACGACGACGACCTCGCCCTTCTTGATCGTCGTCGTGTTGTCGGTCAGGACCTGGAAGGCCCCGTACCACTTGGAGACGTTCTTGATGTCGATCATGGGGTTGCTCAGCGGATGATGGCGATCTTCTTCTGCAGCTGCCGCACCAGCATCGACAGGCTGAAGCAGATGACGAAGTAGACGACGGCGGCGACCAGGTAGGTCTCGACCGGCCGGTTGAAGTTCTTGCCCGCGACCTCGAAGCCCTTGAGCAGGTCGTAGGCGCCGATCGCGTAGACGAGCGAGGTGTCCTGGAACAGGATGATGGTCTGCGTCAGCAGCACCGGCAGCATGTTGCGGAAAGCCTGCGGCAGGATGATCAGCTGCATGGTCTGGCTGTAGCTCATGCCCACGGCATGAGCCGCATGGACCTGGCCCTTGGGCACGCTCTGGATGCCGGCGCGCATGATCTCGCTGTAGTAGGCGGCCTCGAAAAGCGTGAAGGTGATCATCGCCGACACCTCGGCACCCAGAGGCTTGCCGGTCAGCAACGGGATCAGCAGGAAGAACCACAGGATCACCATCACCAGCGGGATGCTGCGCATGGTGTTGACATAGGCCGCCGCCGGTGTCATCAGCCAGGGCTTGCCCGACAGCCGCATCAGCGCCAGCGCGGTGCCCAGCAGGATCCCGCCCACCATGGCAATCAGCGTGAGCTGCACGCTGAAGACCAGGCCCTTGAGCACGAAGCTGGAAACGACGCCCCAGTTCAGGAACGCAAAGTCCAGGTTCATGGCCGACCTCGCGCAGGGCCGCCCCGAGGGATGTCACGCCCCCCGGGGGCCGCGAACGAAGTGTGCTGGGGGTCCAAGTTATCTGGCGCCAATCATGCCGGGCACGCGGACGCGGTTTTCGATCACCAGCGCCAAGCGGTTGATGGTGAATGCCGAGATGAAGTACAGCCCGGTCACGGCCAGGTACATCTCGACGTTGCGCGAGGTTTCTTCGCCGGCCTGCATGGCAAACATCGTCAGCTCGGCCACGCTCACGGCAAAGGCCACCGACGAGTTCTTGATGATGTTCATGCTCTCGCTGGTGAGCGGCGGGATGACGATGCGAAAGGCCATCGGCAGCAGCACGTAGCGGTAGGTTTGCGGCAACGTCAGGCCCACGGCAAGGCCCGCACAACGCTGGCCCTTGGGCAGGGCCTGGATGCCGGCTTTCACCTGTTCTGAAATGCGCGCACTGGTGAAAAAGCCCAAGGCAAACACCACCAGGATGAAGCTTGGAAAACCCTGCAGCGGCTTGATCAGCGACGGCAGCACGTGGTACCAAAGGAAGATCTGCACCAGCAGCGGGATGTTGCGGAACAGCTCTGTCCAGGCATTGCCCATGAACACCAGCCGCTTGTCGGGTGCGGTGCGCAAGATGCCCATCAGCGAACCGACGGCCAGGGCCACGATCAGCGCCAGCACGGCCACGCTGAGCGTCCAGCCCCAGGCCGACAGCAGCCAGTCCAGGTAAGTGATGTCTCCACCGCTGCCAAAGCAGCTGGGGACGGTGTCCCCGGTCGTGGTTTCCTTGCAGAAGACGTGCCAATCCCATGTGGCCACGCGGCCCTCCCCTCACACCCGGCTGCACCAGCGCTGCGGCCCGGCCGCGTCGCGGCTGGCCCGCAGCCGGCATCACTTCTTCATGTATTCCTCGACGGGCTTGTCATTGGGGCTGGCCCAGGCAGCCTTGGTGGCTTGGCTGGCCGGCAAGCCGACACGTGTGTTGCTGGGCGGGATGGGCTGCACAAACCACCTGTCGTAGGCCTTGGCCATGTCACCCGACTTGATCATGGCCACGATGCTTTCGTCCACCGCCTTCTTGAAGGCCGGGTCGTCCTTGCGGATCATGATGGCGATGGGCTCGACCGACAGCACCTCGCCGACGATGCGGTAGTCGGCAGGCGACTTGCTCTTGGCGATGTTGCCGGCCAGGATCTGGCCGTCCATCACAAAGGCGTCCGCCCGGCCGGTTTCCAGCAGCAGGAAGCTGTCGGCGTGGTCTTTGCCAAACACTTCCTTGAAGTCGACACCCGCGCCGCGTTCATGTTTGCGCAGCAACTGCACCGAGGTGGTGCCCGTGGTGGTGGACACGTTTTTGCCGTTGAGCTGCGCGATGTTGGTGATGCCCGAGCTCACCTTGGTGGCGATGCGCACTTCTTCGACGAAAGTGGTGACCGCAAAAGCAACGTCCTTCTGGCGTGTGGCGTTGTTGGTGGTGCTGCCACATTCGATGTCCACGGTGCCGTTCTGCACCAGCGGAATACGGTTCTGCGACGTCACCGGCTGGTACTTGATGTCCAGCTTGGGCAGGCCCAGCTTCTTCTGCACATCGGCCAGCACACGGGTGCAGACTTCGACGTGAAAGCCCGCGTACTTGCCGTCTCCCAGGGTGTACGACAGGGCGCCGGAAGACTCGCGCACGCCCATGGTGGCGGCCTTGTTTTCCTTGATCTTGGCCAAAGTGTCGGACTGGGCCTGCACGGCACTGCTGGCGGCCAGGGCCAGCGCGGCCACGGTGAACAGGGATATCTTCATGGGTGTTCCTTCAGGGTGGGGACTTGTTCGTTTTCGGCTTGCAGGTCTAGGTTTCACGCGGATTCCCCAGGTGATTCCACAGCGCCTGCACCGCTGGCTTGACGAGCCGGGCCACCTCGGGCCGCTCGCGGTAGATGCGCACTTCCATCGTCAGCTCCAGCCTTTCGCTGGCCGAAGCCGACACCAGGCGGCGAGCTTTCAA
Organism: Burkholderiales bacterium; assembly: GCA_038204775.1. Taxonomy (GTDB): domain Bacteria; phylum Pseudomonadota; class Gammaproteobacteria; order Burkholderiales; family Burkholderiaceae_C; genus Rubrivivax. The sequence continues at coordinate 3,763 of JBBRCN010000144.1, forward strand.
TTCCTTGGTCACGCTGCTGTGCGGCAGGAAGGCCAGGCCATGGCCCTCCAGCGCCATCGCTTTCAGGCCCTCGGCCATGTCGGTTTCGTAGATGGGCTCCAGGTGCAGGGGCACGCCGGCCTGCTTGACGATCACTTCCACCAGCCGCGCCATGTAGGCACCCGAGGCGTAACTCAGAAAGGGCACACGCTGCCCGGGCTGGCCGGGCAGGCGGAACAGCGGCTGCCCGCCGGCGCCGGCCTTGGCGTAGGGCGCCAGTGTTTCGCTGGACAGCGGCAACATGTCGTAGCGTTCGGCCGACAGAGGCAGCGGCTGGCTCGCGTGGTGGTAGGCGATCAGCAGGTCGCAGCCGCCTTCGGTCAGGCGCATCACGGCGTCGTGCACGTTCAGCGCCGTCAGGCGTGTCTTGACGGCGCCGAAGTTCTGCCGCACAGCCATCAGCCAGTGCGGAAAGAAGGTGAAGGCCAGCGTGTGGGGCACGGCAAATTCGATCATGTCCTGGCCGGCTGCCTGGTGGCTGCGCATCATGTTGCGCGTGGCCTGCAGGTTGTCCAGCATGTCCAGCGCCTGCGCGTGCAGCGTTTCGCCGGCAGCGGTCAGGCGCGTGGGGTAGGAAGAACGGTCCACCAGGTCGATGCCGGCCCATGCCTCCAGCGCCTGGATGCGGCGTGAGAACGCAGGCTGGGTGACGTGCCGGAGCTGCGCCGAGCGCGAAAAGCTGCGCGTTTCCGCCAGACTCACAAAGTCTTCCAGCCACTTGGTCTCCATGGCCGAGCAGTGTATCGGCGGGCATGGTAAGGCTTCCTCGGTGCCGGCCCCTAAGCGGCACGGTTCGCAAGCTGTCGTCAAGTGCACACACCTGCACACCGCAAACCACCGACTGGCACCAAGCGGCCCCACGCGCCGCCGTTTGCCGACTAGCATCCGCAGCATCCCCACGCTTGGAGCCCGCATGAGCCGCTTGCCGCAAATCCTGATCTCCGCCGTCGTGCTGTGCGGCTTTGCCGTGCCGGCCCTGGCGGCCAGTTCGGCGTCGTCGGCTTCGTCCGAAGGTTCGTCCACCTCAGTGGGCAGTTCTTCGACCTCCATCGAGACCTCCAGCGACAGCTCGTCCAAGGCCGACAAGGTGGCCGAAGGCGACTACCGCATCACCGAGATGGCCGCGGCCGACACCCAGCCCGGCAAGCTGCGCGTGAAGCTGCAGGCGGTGGACGGCAAGGGCGGCGAATTTGTGCTCGTGCTGCCGCAAGAAGCCGCCCAGCAAGGCCGCTTGACCACCGGCGCGGTGGTGACGGCGCAGAAACACGCTTACGGTCTGCAGTTTGCCGCTGGCGCGCCGCGCGAGGCGTTTTTCCTGGTGCTGCACGACGACTGGGTCCGCGAGCTGCAGACACGCGTCGTCACGCTGTAAACGCCGCCATGCGCGGCGCGGGCCTGGCTTCAACTCTGGCCGCGCTGGTTCTGCTCGGCCCGATGACGGGCGCGGCGCAAGCCACGTCGCTGAACTACTGTGACGCCACGCCGAGCCTCAACGCTGCCCAGCAAGACCGCATGCTGCGGGTCAGCGCCGTCATCAAGGCCGAACTGGACCGCTCGGGCGCTGGCGCGGCACTGGTCGCACGCTCGGGCCTGAACCTGGGCTTTTTTGACCAGCGTTACTCCCATTCAGGCATCAGCCTGCGCGCCAGCCCGGCCAGTCCCTGGGCTGTGCGGCAGCTGTACTTTTCTTGCGACGAGCAGCAGCCGCGCATCTTCGACCAGGGCATGCCGGCTTTTCTGATGGGCACCGACGACCCGGCGCTGGGCTACATCTCGGTGCTGCTGCTGCCCACTGAAGCCAGCGCGCAGATCGAACCCGTGGCGCTGGACAGCCGCCAGGCCTTGCAGCTGCTGGGCCCCACCTACAGCGCCAACGCCCACGCCTTCAGCGCCCGGTACCAGAACTGCAACCAGTGGGTCATCGAGCTGTTGGCCGTGGCCTGGGGTGCCCGGCTGGATGGCTGGGCCGGGGTGGGCAGCGCGGCCGACGACCTGCCGCCCAGCGCGCCCAGAACCGCCGCGCAGACCTGGCTCAAGGGCGCCGGTTACGACGGCACGTTGTTTGCGTTGGGCTGGCGGCCGCTGCTGTGGCTGACGGCATTCAGCCCCTTCCTGAACCGCGACGACCACCCCAAAGAAGACCTCGCGCAAGCGCAGTTCCGCGTCAGCATGCCGGCGGCCATCGAAGGCTTTGTGCGCCAGCGGGTGCCAGGTGCCACACGGGTGGAAATCTGCCATACCGAAAAGCATGTGGTGGTGCGGCGCGGCTGGGAGCCGATTGCAAACGGCTGCGTGCCAGGTGTGGGCGACACGGTCACCGCGCTGAACTGAGCCGCTGAACTGAGCAGATGATCGGCAGGCGACCTACTCCTGCCCACTCTGCTGCAGGCGCCACATCTGCGCGTAGCGCCCGTTGCGCGCCAGCAGTGCGGCGTGCGGGCCCTTTTCCACCACCCGCCCGGCTTCCAGCACCACGATTTCGTGGGCTTCCACCACCGTGCTCAGGCGGTGCGCGATGACCAGCGCCGTCTTGCCCAGGCTCACCGCACGCAGCTCGGCCTGGATGGCCCGTTCGTTGGCACTGTCCAGCGCCGAGGTGGCTTCGTCGAAGATCAGAACCGGCGGGTTCTTCAGCAGCGTGCGTGCGATGGCCACACGCTGTTTCTCGCCGCCACTGAGCTTCAGACCACGTTCGCCCACCATGGTGTCGTAGCCCTTGGGCGTGGCGCTGATGAAGTTGTGGATGTGGGCTGCCTGCGCCGCACCTTCCACCTCGGCACGCGTGGCGCCGGGGCGACCGTAGGCAATGTTGTATTCGACCGTGTCGTTGAAGAGCACGGTGTCCTGCGGCACGATGCCGATGGCCCGCCGCAGGCTGCTCTGCGTGACCTGGCGGATGTCCTGGCCGTCGATGGTGATGCGGCCACCGCCGTTTGCGTCCACGTCGTAGAAGCGGTACAGCAAACGCGCCAGCGTGCTTTTGCCGGCACCTGACGGGCCCACCACCGCCACCGTCTTGCCGGCCGGGATCTCGAAGCTGAGGTCGTGCAGGATGGGGCGTTCGGGTTCATAGGCAAAGCTCACGCCTTCGAAGCGCACCACGCCGTCGCTGACCTGCAGCGCCAGCGCGCCGGCAGCGTCGTCCACCTCGCGGTGCCTTTCCATCAAGGCGAACATCCTGTCCAGGTCGGTCAGCGACTGCTTGATCTCGCGGTACATCACCCCCAGGAAGTTGAGCGGGATGTAGAGCTGGATCATGAAAGCGTTGACCATCACCAGGTCGCCCAGCGTCAGTCGGCCGTCCACCACGCCTTGCGTGGCACGCCACAGCATGGCGATCAGCGCCGCCGCAATGATCAGTTGCTGGCCGGTGTTCAAGAGGCTCAGCGTGCTCTGGCTCTTCAGCGCCGCGCGGCGCAGTTTTTCAAGGTTTTCGTCGTAACGCCTGGCCTCGAAGTCTTCGTTGTTGAAGTACTTGACGGTTTCGTAGTTCAGCAGCGAATCGATGGCCCGTGTGTGCGCCGTGCTGTCCAGTTCATTCATCTGCTTGCGAAACTGCGTCCGCCACTCGGTCACCGTGATGGTGAAGGTGATGTACAGCACCAGCGCAGCCAGCGTGATCCAGGCAAAGGCGGCGTCGAATTTCACTGCCAGCAGCGTCAACACCATGGCCACCTCAACCAGCGTGGGGAAGATGCTGTAGAGCGAGTAGCTGATCAGCGAATGCACGGCGCGGGTGCCGCGTTCGATGTCGCGTGTCATGCCGCCGGTCTGGCGTTCAAGATGGAAGCGCAGGCTCAGCGCGTGCAGGTGGCGGAACACCTGCAAGCTGATGCTGCGCGCCGTGCCTTCGGTGGCTTTGGCAAAAATCAATTCACGCAGTTCGGTGAACAAGCTGGTGGACAGGCGCAAGGCGCCGTAAGCCACGATCAACGCCACCGGCACCACCAGCAAGGCCTGGGTGCTGCCGGCTGGAATGGTCATGGCGTCGACCAGATACTTCAGAAGCACCGGCACGCTGACATTGGCCGCCTTGGCCGCGACCAGGAAGCCAAGAGCAATGCCGACGCGCCAGCGGTACTTCCACAGGTAGGGCAGCAGCTTGGCCAGCGTTTGCCAGTCGCTGCGCTCTGGCGCGGTGGCCAGG
>JBBRCN010000145.1:0-7924 GCA_038204775.1 Burkholderiales bacterium
CTGCTGACCTTGCGCTGCACCCAGTCCGACAGCCGTTCTTGCCAAAGACCGGCAGCTTGCTGGCCGCCGCTGCTGTTCACGGCCTGACTGTCGGGATGCAACATGCGGTGGCCAAGTCCGCTCAGGCCGCCGCACGCAGCAACTGCTGCTGCGCAAACAAGGCGGGCGGTACCAGCCGCTCGCTCTCGGCGCGCACCAGTGCACGCAACATGGGCGCGCCGCGGCAGTCAGGAACCGACTGGATGGCGCCTGCCACCAGTCGCTGGAAGATGCGCATCGCAGCGTCCAGACCCTGTTCCGTGGCCACGCTGGGGCGACCCAGCAGCACGTCCTGGCCGATGGGCTTGCCCAGGGTCTCGGGGTTGGCGATGACGTCACGGATGTCGTCGGCCACCTGGTAGGCCTCGCCCAGGCAGTCGCCCAGCGCACGCCAGGCTTCGGCATCTCCACCCGCAGCTTGTGCGCCCGATACGGTGGCTGCAGAGAACAGCGCGCCGGTCTTCAGACGCTGGTACTCGCGCAGGCTGACACGCGGCTCACATTCCCAGGCCTGGCCTGCGACGATGCCACCGGGCATGCCCACACCTTCGCCGATGGTCTGCATCACCTGCAGCAACCTGTGCGGCGCAGCAGCACCTGCGCGCACCAGCACCTGGGTGGACATGACGATCAGCGCGTCACCGGCCAGCACCGCCAGCCGTTCGCCAAAAGCACAGTGCACCGAGGCCTGCCCGCGGCGCACCGGCGCGTCGTCAAAACACGGCAGGTCGTCGTGCACCAGAGACGCGCAATGCAGCAGTTCGATGGCCGCGGCAGCCGCGTCGGCCAACTCCGGCTGGTCGTCGCCGCAGGCACGGGCCACGGCCAGGCACAGCTGCGGGCGTATGCGCGCACCGCCTGGAAACACCGCGTGCCGCACGGCGGCCGCCAGCTTGGGTGGGCAACCCGGCCCGACCGATGCCGCCACGGCGGCGAGCAACACGTTTTCAATTCTTGCCACGGACGCCATGCTGCCCCCTGGGCACTGGACACACGTCAAGTGTGATTGTCAGTTGCCTCTGTCAACAAGAATAGACAGTTCCATTGTTTGCGTCAATCCGGTGCGTCAATCCTGTGCGTCATTCCCTTGCGTCAATCCGGTACAGCGCGCCCCGGCGCTGCGAGCCCCGTCAACAGCTGCATCACCAACTGAGCGACCGCCGCCGGGGCTTCTTCGTGCGCCAGGTGGCCCAGCCCGGGCAGGCTGTGCACACGGCTTCCTGGCACCATCTGTTGCACTTGATGCGCTTGGTGAGGTGCAATCGTGCCATCGGACTGGCCCACCACCAGGTGCAGGCGCGGCCGCAATTGCGGCAGGTCGTGGAGCAAGGGCCGCAGGTCCCAGGCCGCCATCATGGCCAGCACGGCCGACACGTGCGCGGGGCTGGACACCAGCCGTGCATAAGGCGCCGCAGCGGCTGCGTCCAGCTTGGAGCCGGTGCTGTCCAGCAGGCGCTTCAACACGGCCGGGCGCGACGCCTGCCAGGCAAAAAAGTGTGGCAACAGCGGGTTGCGCACCAGCAGCTTGGCAGCCGGTGCAAACCAGCCCTGGCTCACACCCCGGGGCGGGAACCAGGCGCCGTTCAGGCTGAGCAAGCCGTGCGGTGCGCAGTGGCCGTCCAGGCACAAACGTGCCGCAATGGCTGCACCGGCCGAATGGCCGATCAACAACACAGGCCGCGCGCCCAAGGTGGCGAGCAACGCACCCAGTGACCGCGCCATGCCGGGCAGCGAAAGGCCGTCGCCCGCGGGCCTTTGGGTCCAGCCGTGGCCCGGCAGGTCGGGCATCAGCAGCGTGTGGGTCTGGGCAAGTACTGACGCCAACTTGAAAAACGAGTGGCTTGATGCGCCCGTGCCGTGCAGCAGCAACACCACGGGCGCTTCATCGGCCAGCGGCGGCCTCATGACCTGCAAATGCCAAAGCAGGCCACCGGCTTGCAGGCTGTGGCTGAAGCTGCGGTGCGGCCAGTCGGTGGGCAAGGCGGCCGGGGCCGGACCCAACGGCGCGCCTGCGGGCATGCCCTCAGGCACGGCCGCTGCGGCTACCGTTGACGGCGCGCGACAGCGTCTGGGCGTCGGCCTGCGGCAGTGCCAGGTAACGGGCACCCATGGCCACGGCCAGCGCCAGCGCGGCCGGCTCGGGCCGTACCGACGTGTCCACCAGCAGCACGTGGCCGCCCAGGGCCCGCAAGGCACGTGCAGCAGACAGGGCTTCGGTCTGCGCCTGCAGGCGGCCGCCCTCACCATTGCGCGACACGTTGGCACGGCCGTCGGTGAGCAGCACGACCACCGGTGTGGCGCCACCCCGTCGCACCTGCGCGGCCAGCTGCGCCACGGCATCGATGCCGGCGGCCAGCGGCGTGCCCCCGCCCCCGGGCATGCCGGCCAGCGCACGTTTGGCGCGCACCAGTGAACGTGTGGGCGGCAGCAGCATCTCGGCCGCTTTTCCCCTAAAGGTGATCACCGCCACCTGGTCGCGTCGCACATAACACTCGGCCAAAAGCAGTTCCACCGCGCCCTTGGCTTCGGCCAGGCGGTACAGCGCCGACGAGCCCGACGCGTCGATGGCAAACAGCGTGGTCGTCGTGCGGCGTTGTTCGAAGCGGCGCACGTGGAAGTCGTCTGCACGAACCAGCACGCGGGTGCGCGCGTCGGGCTCGATCTGCCGGCGCACGCGCTGCCAGGGCGCAGCGGCGCGCAGCGTGGCGATCAGGTGCAGGCGGGCACCGGCCTGGGGTGCACCCCGCCGCGCGCCCAGGGGCCGGCCGCGCTGGCGCGAAGCGCTGGTGGCGCCCGAGCGGCCGGCACTGTTGCGGCGGTCACGGGCGGTTTCGCCGCTGGCCAGGCGGGCCAGCAGGCCGGCTGGGATGGCGGCCGCGGCGGCGTCGATGACCTGCTCTTCGAGTTCGGCAATTTCTTGCAGCGTGCGCTCGTCCTCCGGCGGCGGTGTGTCCGGCGGCGGTGTGTCGGGCGCTATGGAGTCGGCGCTCTGCTCGGGCGCTGGCTCGGGTGGCTGTTCGGGCTGTGCCTCGCTTGCGGCCTCTTGCGGTTCGGGCTCTGGCGGCACCGGCTGGCGCGTGGCACGTGGACCCAGCACCAAGCGGGCAGCCAGCGCCGCATCGTCAGCGGCGGCCTCGGTACGGCCGAACAAGGCCGCAGAAGCCCGCGCCGCACGCACCGCCCACCAAGCGGCACGCGGTGCATCCACGCCCAGCGCCAGCGTGGCGCCGCACAGGGCCTGGATGATGTCCTCCCCCACCGTCACCGCGGCCAGCGCCTGACGCGCCTGCTGCACGGTGGCCGGCAGCTCGGTGTCCACGGGCGGCAGGTCGCGCACGCTGGAGGCCGACAGGTCCAGCCACAGCCCCAGGCGGTCGGCCAGCGCGGGTGACATGGCGGTGTCATCGGGCAGCGCTTCATCCAGCGCCACGACGGCAAACCGGGTGGGCGTGAGCGCGGTGATGCCGTCACGTTCGATGCGCACCGCGTGCTGGTCCAGCGCCGCGCACAGGTGGGCTGCGGTGGCGGGCGGCAGGCGTTCGGCCATGGCCACCAGCAGACAGCCGCCGTCGGCCGCCGCCAGCACGCCCTGCTGCAGCACCGGGCGGCCGGCGGCCAGCGTGGCGGGCAGGTCGATGCCGCCCAGCAGCCGGTCGTCGCTGGCGTGTTGCGGCAAGCGGCGCAGCGGCGCGCCAGCGGGCATCAGGGCTTGCAGCGTCTGCAGCCAGGCGTCGCGCGCCGGGCCGGCCTGGCACTGCAAGCGCACCCCGCCCAGGCCCAGCGGGTCCACCGCCAGCAGCGCGGCAGCCAGCACAGCGTCGGGGCCGCGATCGGCCAAGCCATCCACGGCAGTGGCGGCCTAGGCCGCGAAGCGTTCGGACAACACCCGGTCCACACGCACGGTGGCGTCGGTGTCGTCCAGCGGGTCGCGCCGCAGGCGGTGGCGCAGCGCGGGCTTGGCGATGCGCCGGATCTGCCCATCGCTCACTTCAGCAGCACCGTCCAGCGCCGCCAGCGCACGGGCAGCGCGCATCACCGTGAGTTCGCCGCGCAGGCCGTCGGTGCCCAGCGCCATGCACAGCTGGGCAATGCGTTCGAGCGCCGTGTCGGACACCTGCACGGTCGGCAGCCGGTCGCGCGCAGCGACGATGCGCCTGCGGGTCTTGTCCTCATCCTTCTTCCACAAGCTGATGAAGGCCGCAGGGTCGCGCTCAAAGGCGTCGCGCCGCTTGATGACCTCGACCCGGTTGATCAGCTCGGTGGGTGTCTTCACGTCCACCGCCAGCCCGAAGCGGTCCAGCAGTTGCGGGCGCAGCTCACCTTCTTCGGGGTTGCCGCTGCCCACCAGCACAAAGCGGGCGGGATGGCGCACGCTCAGGCCTTCACGTTCGACCACGTTCTCTCCCGACGCGGCGACGTCGATGAGCAGGTCCACCAGGTGGTCTTCGAGCAGGTTGACTTCGTCGATGTACAGGAAGCCGCGGTTGGCGCGGGCCAGCAGGCCGGGCTCGAAGGACTTGGTGCCCTGGGTCAAGGCTTTTTCGATGTCCAGCGCGCCGACCACCCGGTCTTCGGTGGCGCCCAGCGGCAGGTCCACCACGGGCACCGGCACCAGGGCACTCCTGCCTGCCTTGGCCGCGTCGCACAGCGCCGCTTTCGAGGTGCCGCAAAAGGGCTTGTCGGGGTCGCAGCCGTAGCGGCAGCCCACCACCGTGCGCATCTTGGGCAGCAGCGCGGCCAGGGCACGCACCGCCGTGCTCTTGCCGGTGCCGCGGTCACCGAAGATCAGCACACCGCCCACGCTGGGGTCGACCGCAGCCACCAGGATGGCCAGTTTCATCTCGTCCTGGCCGACGATGGCGCTGAAGGGAAAGGTGTTCGACATCTTGACTCTGTTGTTCTTTGCCGTGCGTTATTTTCGCCGCGTGGATTCAGCGTCGCGGATGTGCCTGCGGGCCCGGCGCACGGCCATCAGGGCCGCCACCGCGACGAAGGGCACGGACGCTGCCACCACGAGGTCGGCATTCAGGGGCATGCCGCCGGCCTTCAAGCCCTTGGACAGGTAACCGACCAGGCCCACGACGTAGTACACGATGGCGGCTACCGACAGGCCTTCAACGGTCTGCTGCAAACGCAGCTGCAGCTTGGCTCGGCGGTCCATGCTGGACAGCAGCGCCTGGTTCTGGCGTTCGCGTGCGATGTCAACCCGCGTCGACAGCAGCGCGCTGGCCTGCGCCACCCGTTCGCTCAGGTCGTGCAGGCGCGACGACACCGTCAAGCAGGTGGCCACGGCAGGCTCGAAGCGGCGCGCCATGAAGGCACCGATGGTGGGCAGGGTTTCGAGCCGCTCTTCGCGCAACTCGGCGATGCGCGTGCGCACCAGCTCGGCATAGGCACGGCAGGCGCCAAACCGGAACTGGCTGGCCGCCAGGCCACTTTCCACTTCGGCGGCCAGGCGGGTCAACTCGTGCAGCAGCTTCTCATCGGCGCCTTCATCGCGTGCGATGCCGTCGGTCAGCTCGGCCAGCGACTTCTCGATGGCCACGATGCGCGGGCTCTGCCGCCGTGCCATCGGCAAGGCCAGCAACGCCATCATGCGGTAGGCCTCGATCTCGAACAGGCGCTGCACGATCTGCCCGGCCACGCGCGGTGTGAGGCCGCGGCCCAGCAGCAGAAAACGCGAACAGCCGTCGGCGTGGATCTTGAAGTCGGTGTAGGCCAGCGCTTCGCCGTCGGCCACCTGCGCGCCCACCACCAGATGGTCTTCGAAGTGACGCGACAGCTCGGCCTCGCCTGGCGGTGTGGCTGGCGCTTCGGCAATCACCGCATGCGCGGCCATCAGGGTGCGGCCCGGCAAGTTGCGCAGCCAACCTTCCGGCAGCAGCGTGGAAGCCGGCTCGCCGAACGGGGCCGACTCGGCGCCGGGTGCGATCAGGGTCCACGAAGAAAACTCGCCGTGGCGTTCCCACTTCAGGCGCAACGGGCCCATGCGAGCGCTGAAATGGGTGACCTCGCGCGCCGGAGGCGGCACGGCATAACGTTCACACAGCCGGGCCAGATGCGCCGTTTCGGTGGCCCGTTGTTCGGGGTCCACCAGCACCGCCAGGTAGGTGGCCCGCGCCGGCGTGGGCAGTTGTTCAGGCGGGCGTGCGTGGACCTCTTCGGCCAGTACGAAGCGTTCGGGATGGTCGCCCGGCAGTGCGGTCACCGGCCCGCCAGGGCCAGGTTGGAAACGGCTGCCACCAGGGCGATGTACTGCATGTTCAATTCTCTGGCCGGGTTCAAATCAGTATACCGAGCACGCTTGCCGGCCAGGCGGGCAGCTCGGGCAACGTCGACGGCACGGGTAGTGCTGCCCGCTTCGCCAGGCCGCGCGGCATGTCGGTCGATGCAGGGGGCAACGTCTACGTCGCCGATACCGACAACGGGTCGATCCGCAAGATCACGCCCACCGGCGTCGTAACCACCCTGGCCCAGTAGACGGTCACCCGCGGCGCGTTTCTAACTTCGTCAGGAGAAACACGACGGGACTTTCGGGACCGCTCAAGCACAAGCTGCCGGTGCCGGCTTCGGGGCCGCAGACGGGTCGAGCGGACCGACGAATCCGGTGCCGACGACGAAGCCGACTTCAAGGCCGGCCAGCATTGGCAGGCTGGCATGGTGAAGTTCTGGCAACTCGCATCGACGTGCCTGATGCCGCGCGCCACCAACACCGACTGGCCCGTCAAAACACCACACCGGTCACGCGCTGATGTGCCTGTGACACGCTGAGTCGAGGATTGCGGATACCATTTCCCTGTGAACATCCGCTTCACTCGCACCGCTCGCGCCTGGTTGTCCAGGTCGCTGATCGCTTCGCTGCTGTTCCTGCAGCTGGCCTCGGCCGCCTACGCCTGTGCGATGAAGTCGACACCGCCGTTGGACCCCACCATGGCCAGCACGGCCTCCATGGCCGGCATGCCCTGTGCGCAGGCGACGGCGGGCGCAGTCATGTCGGTCGTGGACCCAGACCAGCCGGGCCTTTGCCACGAGCACTGCAAGGGCGGCTCCCAAAGCCTCGAGCCTGCAGCCGCAGTCGCCTTGGCCGCGCAGGCGATGGTGGTGCTGTTCGTCATCGCAGCTCCGGCAGCGCCTGCGGGCGGGGCCAACAGCTGGCAGACCCGGCGGCTGGAGCGCGACAGCGCGCCGCCCCCGCCGCACGCCATCCTGCACTGCTGCTTCCGCATCTGATCTCCTGACGACGCGGGCGCAGCCGACCTGAGGGTCGGCCCTGCGCCTGGGTGGCATTCGTTCTTGGTGCAGGCCCGCGCCCGCCCGGTGAAACGAGCCACGAACCCCCTTGTTCGTCGTTTGCGGAGATCCCCATGTTCATCCAAAGCATCCACCTGCGGCTGCGTGCCTGCAGCCGCATCGCCGGTGCACTCGTGCTGGCCGGCCACGGCCTGGCCGCGCAGGCTGAACCAACCCTGTCGCTGGACCAGGCGCTGCAGTTGGCCCAGCAGCGCTCGCTGCAGGTCGTTGCGCAAGATGCTGCAGCCGCGGGTGCCCGCAGCATGGCGGTGGCCGCCGGCCAGCGGCCCGACCCGTCGCTGCGGGTCAGCCTGGACGCCTTGCCGATCAACGGCCCGGACCGCTTCAGCCTCACGCGCGACAACTTCACGATGGCCACCATCGGCGTCACCCAGGAGCTGACGCGAGATGCCAAGCGCCAGGCCCGCAGCACGCGCTTCGAGCGCGAAGCCGCCACCGCCGAAGCCAGCCGCGCACTCGCCATCGCCCGGCTGCAGCAGGACGCCGCCGCGGCATGGCTGGACCGCTACCACCTGGAGCGCATCCGCGACGCGCTGCAGACCCAGCGCAACGAAGCCGCCCTGCAGGTCGACGC
>JBBRCN010000146.1:0-7751 GCA_038204775.1 Burkholderiales bacterium
TGCAGGCGCCGCCGCAGCGGGAAAGTCCTCACGCCTGCCCGAACGCCCGGCGCAGCCGGGGCCCGGCGCGTGCATCGACGTTGGCTCGGCTCAGGTCGCCCTGGCAGTGGGCGATCAGCCGCTTGTCCATCACCGCAAACCACAGCGGCGGCACATAGGCCAGCATCAGCATCGTGGCATAGCCCGCGGGCAGTTGCGGGCTGCTGTCGAAGTGGCGCAGCGCCTGGTAAGCCCGCGCCGGGTTGGCGTGGTGGTCGGAATGCCGTTGCAGCTGGTACAGCAGCAGGTTGCCGACCAGGCTGTTGCTGTTCCAGGAATGGGCCGGCGAGCAGCGTTCGAAGCGGCCGTCTTCACCGGTTTGCCGCAGCAGGCCGTAGTGTTCGAGGTAGTTCACCACCTCCAGCAGGGTGATCGCATACAGCGCCTGGGCCAGCGCAAAAGGCAGCACCGCGATGCCAAACGCCGCGACCAATGCCGAGAACAGCAGCGCGCTGGCCGACCAGGCCCGCAGGTTGCGGTTGTGCCACGACCAGCGCCGCTGGCCATTGCGCGCCAGCCGGGCGGACTCGATCGCCCATGCCGACGCCATACCGCCCAACACCGTGCGCGGCAGGAAGCGCCAGAAGCTTTCGCCCATTCGCGAGCTGGCCGGGTCTTGCGGCGTGGCCACGTGGCGGTGATGGCCTTCGTTGTGCTCGACCCGGAAGTGGCCGTAGGCCGATGGCGCCAGCGCCAGGACCGCCAGCCGCCGCAGCACAGGGCTGCGCTTGTGACCGAGTTCGTGGCCCACGTTGATGCCCAGGCCGTTGACCGCACCGACCGTGATGACCAGCCCCAACCACGCCGCTGGCGACGGCGACAGCTGTGTCGCGCACCAGGCGCCCAAAAAAGTGACCAGCCACTGCAGCGGAATCGATGCCAGCACCAGATGCAGGTAATGGCGGTCGGAAGCGAGCGGCCCCACAGCCTCTGGCGGCGGGTTGCTGCTGTCGTTGCCGATCCAGGCATCCAGCAAGGGCACGACGACGAACACCAGCAGGGGGATCACCCAGCACCACGCGACGGCCGGCCGCCAAGCGAAGCCTGCCAGGCTCAGGCAGGCCAGCAGCGGCAGGCCGGGGCTCAGCAACCAGAGGTGGCGTTTGGAGTCCGCCCATGGCCTTGGGCCAGGACCGTGCAGGGTCGACATGCAAGCCTTTCAGGATCCGAAGTTGGCAAACGCAGCGTCAGGGCTGGCTGACGCTTCCACTGTGCCACGGTCTATCGGCATTCCTGCATCAAGTTGAAGCGCCAGCGGACGACAACACGCTTATCGCGCAAAAGTTCGGCCCTACACCACGGGTGCCGACGAACAACCGGAAACCCAATGTTGCCCCCGATGGCCAAGCCCGCCATGGCATGGATGGATGCAGCCCTCTGCGGCCGCCAGCGCCAAACGCGCCGACGCGTCCAGCGGCTTGGCGGGCTGTGCGGGTTGAGTTGCGTCGCCTGGCTGCTGCTGCTGATCGGTTTCCTTGCCGACCTGGTGCCGGGTTGGGCTGCGGCCACCACCGTTGGCTGGAGCCTGGCCGTGGCGGCGATCCTGTACGCGCTGGCCCGAAGCTCGCTGACGGCGAATTGGTCCGATGCCCGGCTGGCCTACTGGCAGTTGATGCTCGCCAGCAGTGCGGTCGTGCTGTCCTACGGCCTGGTCGACCTGGCGCGCGGCGCGGCGCTGCAGATCCTGTGCCTGTTGCTGGCCTTCGAGATGGGCCGCCTGTCCCAGCAGCGCTTGTGGCGGGCATCGCTGATCAGCGTCGGGCTGCTTGCGCTGACCTCGCTGGCGCGGCTGTGGCTCTTGCCCGGGTCCTCCGCCCCAAGCGACGAGCTGTACACCCTGGTGATGTCGGCGGTGCTGCTGCCGGTGGCGATCATGGTCGGCGGCGAGGTCGGCCGCCTGCACGACCGCCAATCGCAGCAGCGCGAGGAACTGGCCACGGCCTTCGCGCGGATGAGTGAACTGTCGGTTCGCGACGGGCTCACCGGCCTGGCGAACCGGCGTCATCTGATGGCATTGCTTGACGAAGTGAGCCACCGCCATGCTCGCTCGAAGTTGCCGTTTGCCGTGGCAGTGCTCGACATCGACTGGTTCAAGAGGATCAACGACAGCCACGGCCATGCGGCCGGTGACGCCGTGCTGCGGCAGTTCGCGGTGCTCGCGCAGGGTGCACTTCCGGCGCAGGCGACGCTGGCACGCTGGGGCGGCGAGGAGTTCATGCTGCTGCTGCCCGGGTCATCCTGTGTGCAGGCGCTGGCGGCGGTCGAGGTCTATCGCCAGCGGGTGTGCAGCCATGGATGGTCGGCCGTGGCCCCCGACCTGGCGGTCACGTTCTCGGCCGGGGTTGCCGAGTGGGTGGCGCCGGAAAGCACCGCAGAGTTGATCGCGCGGGCCGACCGCGCGCTTTATTTGGCCAAGCAGACCGGGCGCAACCGCTGCTGCGTCGACCGTGCGCCGCGCACCACCGGTGCAGCGCCGGATGTCGACCTGGCGGGTGTCGGCACCGCCGCCCATGCCCCTGCCCATGCCCATGCCCATGCCCATGCGCTGGCGCTGCGCGTGGCGGCGCAGGTGAGTGCACAGGCGCTGCTGTCCGCCGGGCGGCCGGCGATGCAGAAGCCCGAAGCCACGAACGAATTGCCACACTGCCCGGCCCAAGACGCCAGCGATGAAACGCCAGCGCGCAACCCCAGCCATCCGATGGCACCACCTGCAGTCGCCCCGCCCTTGCCGACGCAGGCGACGCAGGGGACGCAGGCGATGCGGCCGATGCGGCTCGTGCAATGGCTGGTGGACCTGGTCACCAGCACCGACCCGGTCATTCGCGAGCCGCTGCGTCTGCCGCTGATGGCCGCTGGGCTGTACGCCGTCTGGATCGTCGCCGTGCTGGCCTATGCCATACCGGCAGGCCACATCGGACGCCTCGACGGGGTCGCCATCGTTTTGGTCCAGTTGATCTGCATGGCGACCTTCTATGCGCTGATCCGCAGCGGCCGGTCAGCTCGGGCACGCGACCCGGCGCTGGTGCTGCCGCAAATGCTGGCGGCGATGGCGATCGCGGCGTATGGCTACACCGTTGCGCCGTCGCTGCGGCCGTCGATCCTGCACCTGATGTGCGTCATCCAGGTCTTCGGCATGGCCACGCTGACGCCGCGAGAAAGCCGCATCGCCGGCGGCGCCGGCGTCGGCGTGTTGCTTGGCGTCTGGCTCATTCTGATGGCGCTCGGCGAACCCGGTCTGATGGGCGAAACGCTGAAGCTGGCGCTGGCGATCTTCATCGTCGGCCGGCTCGAACGCGAGGGCAGGCGGTTCAGCCAGCTGCGCGAGGCGGTTCGACAGCAGCAGACGCAGCTGGCCCAGGCGCTGGACCAGGTGCGCGAACTCGTCATCCGCGATGCGCTCACGGGGCTGTTCAACCGACAGCACATGCAGGCCTTGCTGCAGCGCGAGTGCGAGTCGTTCAGACGCACCGGCCAGCGCTTCAGCGTCGCGCTGATCGACGTCGATCATTTCAAGCTCGTCAACGACGAGCACGGCCACCACGTCGGTGACCGCCTGCTGCAGGGCATGGCCGAGTCGGCGCGCCGGGTGCTGCGCGAATCGGACGTGATCTGTCGCTGGGGCGGCGAGGAGTTCCTGGTTCTGATGCGCGACACGGGAAGCGCCGCCGAAGGCCTGCAGGCACTGGCGCGGCTGCGGCGGGCGCTGGCCCTGCGGAACTCGGCCGGCGGGCCGGCCGGTTTGACGGTCACGTTCTCGGCCGGCCTGGCCTCGTGCCGCCACAGCGAGCCGCTTGACACGCTGATCGAACGCGCCGACCGCGCACTCTATGCGGCCAAGTCGTCGGGCCGCAACCGCGACATGCTGTCGCCGCAGGACGAGCCGGTAAGGGTGATGGCGCCAGCGGCGTGATGCGCCTCGGGCGAAGGCCATCGCCAACTGCCATCGGCATGCCGCATGCCGCATGCCGCATGCCGCATGCCGCATGCGGTAGACAAAATCTGCAATCTGCCCGTCGCTCAGGCCTATCACACGCGCCATGTGCGCGCCGAACAGCACCTGGTCGGCCGGGTGCATGAGGCGCAGCAACGGATCGCCGGCGCCTTTCACCATTTCGGCATCGTGATGGCCGAGCCACTCCGCAACTTTGCGGTTGACGAACACGACTCTGCGTTCCGACCAGCGAGCTGCGGGTGCGCTGATCGCTTTCAAGCGCGCTCATCAGCGCAAGGCGGGCTTTCTGCGCTTCTTCGAGCAGCGCGGTCTTCTCGCGATCACTGTGCTGCAGTTGTTCGTCAACCCGAGGGCACGGCGGCGCAATTCGAACTGGGCCACGACCTGGCGACCGAGCTTGCGCAGGACGTTGCGCTCGTCGGCGTTCAGACGTCCGGGCACGCGGTCGATCACGTTCAGTGTGCCCAGCGAGTGGCCGTTGGGCACGGTACCCAGGTGGGTTTTGCCAGCGCTGGGCTGTATGAGACACGCCAAATGAAGTCCCATCGCGGTGCTGGACGCAATCAATTCAGCGGGGTTGTAGCGCGTTGATCGTGGGGGGCGGCGGGCGCCTGCTCAGTCCTTCGGCACGTTCAGCGTGCCGGCATCGGCCTGGCGCGTGTGCAGGTTGAAGGTGGCGCCTTGCGTCAGGATGTGCAGCTTCACGCCCAGCAAGCACACCGGGCGGCCTTCGTTGACGCTGTCCATCGACGAAAAATTGACCTCGGCCGCGTCCACCACCGTGATGCCACCCGATCCTTCCACGTGAACGGTGTTGTCGGGCGCGATGAAGGCCGCCGTGTCTTCGTCCAGGCCGATGCCCACGGCGAATGGGTTGTACGCCAGTGCCGTGAGCAGGCGGCCCAGGCGGTCGCGTTGGCGGAAGTGCTGGTCGATGATGAAGCGGTTGGTCAGGCCCAGGCCGGCGGCCAGGCGCACGCTGCCGGCGATGGGCGTGCTGCCTTCATCACCGAAAGCGATCATGTGTTCGCTGATGAAGGCCGCACCCGCGCTGGTGCCGGCCACCGGCACGCCGGCGGCGTTCATCAGGCGCACGGCCTTGGCGATGGCCGTGCCGCCCAGCAGCGTGCTCAGCCGCAGCTGGTTGCCGCCGGTGAAGAAGATGCCGCTGGCGCGTTGCAGGCGGTCAATGCGGCTTTGCTCTTCGCAATCGCGCCGGGTATCGAAGTCCAGCGCCGTGACCCGTGCCGCGCCCAGGTCGCCAAAGATGCGCTCGTAGCGCGGGCCGGTGCTGCGCAGCTGGCTGGCGGTGGGGATGACGACGATGTCGGCCTGGTCGCCGCCCGACAGCTGCACGAAGCGGCGCAGGATGGCCGGCGCGTTTTCTTTTTCCTCAGCGCCGCCTATCGGCACGATCCAGCCGCGTTGCCTGCCTTCTGCGACCTTGCTGGCGCACATGCGTTTGTCTGCCTTTCTTCCGCCTTCTGGTGATGATGCCAGTGCCGCCGCCAGGCGCTGAACCTTGCGATCACGCACCCAGCGCTATTTTCGCCCCCCCTGAACTGGGGGGCTTGCCCGGTCTGCTGCGCCACAGTAATTTCCGTCACCCGTTGGCGCGCAACGGAGTGGAGTGGTTGATGACCCGTACTTCGCTGATGCAGCCCTTGTCTTTGCCCTTGAGCCTGGCGCTGATTGTGGGTACCGCTTTCAGCCTGCCCGCGCAGGCTGACACGCAGGTTGTCACCTTCAATGTGCTGAACGCATCGGCCACCCTGACCACTCCCTTCAACAACGGCGACAACCTGCGCTTGAACACGCTGGTGACCACTGCAGTTGGCTCGCTGCTGCAGAGCATCACTTTCACGGTGGACGCCAGCGCCACCAGCTTCAGCGGCGCTGCGGTGTGGGAAGTGGGCACCGCCACAGGCATCGGTCCGCGCCTGGTGGGCGTGAACCTGGACATTTTCGACGCCAGCAATGCGCTGGTCGCCAGCGACACCTTTGCCGGCACGCTGGCGGGTTTTGCCACCTCCACCTTTGCCAGCACCGTCATCGGCCCCGGCACCTACCGCCTGGTTGCCACCGGTACTGGCGTGCGCGACTCGTCGCTGGACGTGACGGTGAGCTTCGTGCCCGAACCCGGCGCCTACGCGCTGATGCTGGCCGGCCTGGGCGTGGTGGGCCTGATGGCGCGCCGCCGCAGGGCCTGAGCCCGCACATGCAAGTCCGGAAGGACTTGCGTGGCTGGCGAAGGCCAGAGCGCAATTTCACTCGCGAGGCCTGAGCTGCCAGATTCGGCTTGGCCGAAGACGGCCCAGCCCTGATGCCGATCTAGTCGATCTTCGCGCCCGAAACCTTCACCACGCGGGCCCACTTGGCTGTCTCCGCAGCGATGAACTTCACAAACTCGGCCGGCGCCATGCCACTGGGTATGGCGCCCTGCGCCAGCAGCCGTTCTTTCATTGCCGGCAATGCCAGAGCCTTGGCCGTTTCCTGCTGCACGCGGCTGACCACGTCGGCCGGCGTGCCCGCTGGCGCCAGCAAACCGAACCAGCTGCTGGCTTCGTACCCCTTCAACAGCGGCCCACCCACTTCTTCGACCGTGGGCACTTCGGGCAGCGCCCCTGACCGTGCACTGCTGGTCACCGCCAGTGCCTTCAGCCGGCCACTCTTGATGTGCGGCATGGCGCTGGGCAGGTTGTCGAACATCAGGTCCACGTTGCCAGCGATCAGGTCGATGAGCGCCGGGCCTGAACCGCGGTAAGGCAGGTGCAGCATGAAGGTGCTGGTCATCGACTTGAACAGCTCGCCGGCCAGGTGGATGCTGGTGCCGTTGCCCGAACTGGCCATGTTCAGCCGCCCCGGGTTAGCCTTTAACGCCTTCACCAGGTCGGCCACCGAATTGACGTTGTAACGCGCCGCCGAGGCCGGGTTGATGACCAGCACATTGGGCACGCCGGCCACCAGAGTGACGGGCGCGAAGTCCTTCACCGCGTCGTAGGGCATCTTGGGGTACAGGCTGGGGTTGATGGCGTGCGTGCCCACCGTGCCCATCAACAGCGTGTAGCCGTCGCCTCCCGCCTTGGCCACCTCGGCCGCGCCGTTGTTGCCGCCGGCGCCGGGTTTGTTGTCGATGACGAAAGGCTGGCCGAAGACTCGCTGAAGTTCAGGGGCGAGGGCCCGCGCCAGGATGTCGGTGGTGCCGCCGGCGGCAAAAGGCACGACCATGCGCACGGGTTTGCTGGGCCAGGCGGCCTGGGCTTGGGCTTGGGCCAGCAGGGGAGACAGGGCGGCTGCGGCGGTGAAGTGGCGGCGGGTGAGGGTCATGGGGGTGGGTTCAGGTTGTGCGGTAGCTGAGTGTGCCCACTGAGGCGCACTGCGACAGCCGGGCTAGCCCTAGAGATGAAGTTGGCTGGCAGCACGGGCCGTTGTGATGAGTCCGGCATTGCATAACCGCAATTCGGCAGCGGCCGGTGCCAGGGTTGAGTGGTCTAGGGGCGACGCCCAGTCAAGGCGCCGCGGGACCGCGATCACGTTCGAACCGCAGTGAGAACGGCGCACCAACCACCACGAGGGCACGGTCATCGTGGGCGCGATTTGCTTGGGTGCGCTGGCCTGGCGCTCACGCTCGGTGATGGCTTGCTCTACGGCCAGCAGCACGCGGCCGATTTCGCGGGCGATCTCCCTGGTCAGGGCTTCGGTGTCCCGGCCGCCCAGCTCAGCCGCAGCTTGCGTGGCGAAGACCGCGCGAGCCCTGGCG
>JBBRCN010000147.1:0-7632 GCA_038204775.1 Burkholderiales bacterium
CGTCTACGGCGCCACGCGCCACCCGATGGACGCGTCGCTCACGCCGGGCGGCTCTTCAGGTGGCGCGGCGGCGGCGCTGGCGGCCGGGCTCGGCTTGCTCGCCTTGGGCACCGACGCCGGTGGTTCGGTGCGCCGGCCCGCTGCGCACTGCGGCCTGGTGGGGCACAAGCCGACGCAGGGCGTGATTGCCCACCCCTGGGGCTTCGCCGAACCGAACTACGGCGTCTCGGTGGTGGGACTGCTGGCGCGCAACGTTCCCGACTGCGCCTGGCTGTTCGACCAGCTCTCGGGCTTCGATGCCAGCGATGCGAGTGCGATGCCGCTGGACCTCGCCTGGCAGGCCGAAGCCGCCGCGAACAGCGAGCCGCCGCGCGCGCTTCGCATCGCCTGGAGCCCGCGGCTGGGCTGCGACTTCGCCATCGACGACGATGTGCTGGAGGCCCTGGTTCTACGCGTGGATGTGCTGCGTGCTGCGGGTTGGTCCGTGGTCGAGGCCGACCCCGACTGGGGCGAGGCCGTTCGCGCCTACCCGCTGAATGCGCTGCAACACGCCGGCCTGCACGCATTGCACGGCGAGCAACTCAAGACACGTCGAGAAGACATCGACCCGAACCTGGCGGCGCAGATGGATGCCGGTGCCGCGATCACCGCCACAGCGCTGGCCGGCGCGCTGCGTTCGCGCGAAGCCATCGTGGCGAGCCTGGTGCGCTTCTTCGACCATCACGACCTGCTCCTGTGCCCTGCGGCGCCCGTGACCGCCTGGCCATTGGGGCAGATCGGCCCAGCGGTCATTGGCGGGCAAGCTGCCGGCCCGCGTGGGCATGCCGCGTTCACGCCCTGGTTCAACTTGTGCGGCGTGCCGGCGTGCTCCGTTCCGGCCGGTCAAGTGCGCGGGCTGCCGGTCGGTTTGCAGATCGTCGCGCCGCGTTTCGAAGATGCGCGCGTGCTGCAAATGGCCGCGCAGATAGAGCGCCTGGACCGTTAAAGCGCACGCATTTGGTGAAGTTTCCTGGGCATCGAAATTGCATGTACGGATGGAGCGCAGGGCGATTGCCTTCCTGGTTGGCGTGCCGAACGGAACGTGTGGTCTCAGGACATGAGATCAGCGTTGATTTGCAGCAGCAAGCACCCAGGGCGGGTGCTTTTATTGGAGAACACCATGTTCGAGCGTCATAGCCACATCAATACCTTCCTTTCTAGCGACAACTCGCGACGCAGCTTTATCAAAGGCGCCAGCGCGGCTGGTGTGAGCCTGGCACTTCCGGCGGGCTTGGTCAGTTCGCTGATGGCCGACGCGGCCCATGCCGCCACCACCACCATCAAGGCCACCCACGGCTCGGGCCTGTGCAATCTGGCGTTCTTCATTGTGAAGAAGCGCGATCTGGCCAGGGCCGACGGCGTGGAGCTCGACTTCGTCATCACCCCTACCAATGCCGACATCGCCACGCTGTTCGGCGCCGGGCAGGTCGACATGTCGGTCATTCCCTATTCCAACTTCCTCACGCTTTATGACGCTGGCGCACCGGTGAAGATCGTCGCCGGCGCTGGTGTCGACGGCTGCATCTTGTTGGCCCAGGAAGGTATCAAGAGTGCCGCCGACCTGAGGGGCAAGTCGATCGGCACTTTCCAGGCCGACACGCTCGAAGTGCTGCCTTACGACTATCTCAAGAAGGCCGGCATGAGCTTCAAGGACGTGAAGGTGCGCTACTTCAACACCTCGCCCGAACTGGCACAGGCCTTCATCGTCGGTGCTGTCGACGCCATCTGCCACATCGAGCCCTACGCCACGCAGTGCCTGACATCGCGCAAAGGCTCTACCGTGCTGTCCGACGGCAGCGATATCTACGGCAAGAACTACGCCGATTGCGTGCTGGCCGTACGCACGCCGCTGATCAATAGGAACCCGAAGGCTGTGAAGGCCGTCATTAAGGCCATGATGGTGGCGCAGGGTCAAATCGAGACCGACCCAGAAGCCGCGCTGCGCGACACCATCGGCAGCTTCTACAAGACCACGATGGCAGCCGGCAAGCTTGCGGCCAGCAAGCAGCCCGTGATGATCGACCAGCGAAAGAACAAGCAGTTCATCCTGGACCGCGGCCAGTCGATGAAAGAACTGGGCTACATCAGGAAGCTGCCGCCGCCGGCAGCCATCGACTGGACCCTGCTTGAGCAGGTGATCAGTGAGAACAAGGCGCTGTACGCCGGGTTGAAGCTGAAGTCGATGGCCTGAGTCGACTACAAGCCCTATGGAGCCCCGCATATCAGCCTTGCCTCTGGTCGGCGTCAAGTCGGCCACCAAATCGCCGCCTTTCGTCAGCCGAAGCCGGGCACTTGCCTTCGTGCAGCGCAGCTTGTGGTGGCTGGCTTCGGTGGGTATCTTTGTCGGCATCTGGGAGTTCTGCTGGTGGCAGGGGATCGCCGACCCTTTGATGTTGCCGCCACCTCATATTTTTCTGGCCAACCTGCCCGAGCAGTTCAGGTTCTTCGACCCAGCGGGCGCGCGCAGCCTCGAAGAAGAAGGGGGCGGCTTCCTGTCGGTGCTGGTGGTGATGGGCTGGACTTCCATGCGCGTGGTGCTGGGCCTGACCCTGGGCTTCGTCGGCGCCGTGGGTGTGGGGCTGGCCATCCGCTACTTTCCGGTTTTCGGCAAGCTCACCCTGCCCACGTTGACCCTGTTGACGCCGATCTCGCCGGTGGCCTGGCTTCCGGTCGCCATCTTCATCTTCGGCATCGGTAACGTACCGGCGATCTTTCTCGTCTTCATCTCGGTGTTCTTCATCATCGTGCTGTCCACGCTCTCGCAGATCGACGCGGTGCCCGCGCCCTACATGCACGTGGCCCGGATCATGGGTGCCACCAAGCATCAGCTGTTTCGCCACGTCATCCTGCCGACGATCCTGCCCAGCCTTTTCGTCACGCTGCGGCTCAACCTGTTTGCCGCCTGGATGGTGGTGCTGATCGCCGAAGCCGTGGGCGTGGGATCGGGCCTGGGGCAGATCGTCATGATGGCGCGCAACACCTTCAATGCGAGCCTGGTGTTCTTCACCATGACCTTGATCGGTCTGCTTGGCTTCGCGTTCGACCGGGGTTTGCTGTGGGTGCAGAACCGTGTGCTGTGGTGGGTCAGTCCTTCGGCCGTTGGCGGGACAGGAGCATGAAAAGACCCATGATCAGCCTGCATAAGGTGCGCAAGGTCTGGAACCCCGACACCCCGAAAGCATTGACCGCCATCGACGATTTGTCTTTCGACGTCGCACCCGGCGAGTTCCTTGTTTTGCTCGGTCCATCGGGCTGCGGCAAGAGCAGCCTGCTCTACATGGTGGCGGGTCTCGAGATGCCCACCGAAGGTGAGTTGGAATGCGACAGCCTGCCTATCACGGGCCCCGGCACCGACCGCGGCATGATCTTCCAGGAAGCCTCGCTCTACCCCTGGCTGACCATTGCCGAGAACGTGACCTTCGGCCTGAAGCTGCAAGGCGTGTTTCCCGAGAAACGGCAGCGCATCGCCCAGGACCTGCTGCTCAAGGTGGGCCTGGCCGACGCAGCGACCAAGCGACCCGACGAGCTCTCGGGCGGCATGCGCCAGCGCGCGGCTCTGGCCCGGGCCCTGGCCATGCGGCCCAAGGTGTTGATGATGGACGAACCCTTCGCCGCGTTGGACATTCAGACGCGCGCCAAGATGCAGGGCCATCTGCTCGAGGTTTGGCGGGCCAGCGGTGCGAGCGTCTTGCTTGTCACGCACTCGATCGACGAGGCCCTGGCCCTGGCAGACCGCATCGTGGTGTTCACCGCGCGGCCGGGGCGGATCAAGGAAATCGTGCCCGTCGATCTGCCGCGCCCGCGATCGCATCGCGACCCGCGCTGCATCGAGCTTCAGCTGCGTCTGGCCGACCTGCTGGCCGACGAGGTGGATCGCGCCTTCGCCGAACAGGAAGCCCGGATTTGAACGCGACGTGTTGATTACGCGCTGCCGACAACGTCGCGGCCCCGCGTGTTCCCTCAATCTTAGTTCTGGAGACCCTGCATGACAGTAGCCTTGGTTCGCGCGAAGTGGATCGTCACCGGCGTGCAAGACCGCCATACCGCCAACATCCTGAGCGACGCCGCGCTCGCCCACGAGAACGGCAAGGTCGTCGCGGTGGGCGCGTTCGAAGAAATGCGCCAACGCTTCCCCGACGCCGCTGTGACGCAGCACCCCGGCCACGTGCTGTTGCCCGGCTTCGTCAACAGCCATCACCACGTCGGGCTGACGCCGTTGCAATTGGGCTCGCCGGACCATGCGCTGGAGCTGTGGTTCGCCAGCCGCATGTCGGCGCGCGATGTCGACGTTTACCTCGACACGCTGTACTCGGCCTTCGAGATGATCGCCTCGGGGATCACCACGGTGCAGCACATCCACGGCTGGATGCGTGGCAGCTTCGAGCAGGTGCATGGCGCATCGAGCGCGGTGCTGAAGGCCTACCAGAACATCGGCATGCGCGCCTCGTACTGCTACGCCGTGCGCGAGCAGAACCGGCTGGTCTATGAAGACGACGCAAAGTTCTGCGCTGGCCTGCCGCAAGACGTGGGCGTGCCGCTGGCCGAACACTTGAAGCAGGCCACGCTGAGTTTTTCCGAGCACATGAAGCTCTACAAGATGCTGCGCGACGAGAACGAGGGTCAGTCGCTCACGCGCATTCAGCTTGCACCCGCCAATCTGCACTGGATCACCGACGACGGGTTGATGGCGATGGTGGAGCAGGCCAAAGCCGACGACGTGCCCATGCACATGCACCTGCTGGAAACCGTCTACCAAAAGGAATATGCCCGGCGCCGCACCGGCACCACCGCGGTGAAGCACCTGCACAAGCTGGGCGCGCTGGGTCCGTGGCTGACCCTGGGCCATGCGGTCTGGCTGACCGAAGAAGACGTGGAGCTCGTAGCGCACAGCATGACCTGCGTTTGCCACAACTGCAGCAGCAACTTCCGCCTGCGCAGCGGCGTGGCGCCCATCAACGAACTCGCCAGACGTGGCGTGACCATCGGCATGGGCCTGGATGAGGCCGGCATCAACGAAGACCGCGACATGATGCAAGAGATGAAGCTGGCGCTGCGGGCCCACCGCGTGCCCGGCATGGACGAGGACGACGTACCGAGCTGCCCACAGGTGCTCCGCATGGCCAGCGAGCACGGCGCCAAGACCACGGCATTCCGCGGCCAGATCGGGCGGCTCGACCCTGGCATGCAGTTCGATGCGGTGGTCATCGACTACCAGGCTGCCACCTACCCGTACCAGGACGAAGACATACCGGTGCTCGACGCGCTGATCCAGCGCGCCCACCAGCGCCACGTCGACACGGTGTACGTGGGTGGCGACCCAATCTACTCCCAGGGCCGCTTCAAATACATTGACCGCGACAAGGTGCTGGGCGAGATCGCCGAGCAGCTGTCACGGCCGCGCAGCACAGCCGAGGAGAAACGCCGGCAGTTGTCGAAGGCGGTGTTCCCGCACGTGAAGAACTTCTACGCCGGCTACCTTGACGGCGAATCGGCACGTCAGCCGTTCTATGGGCCCTCGTCACGCACTTGAGGAGCCCCACCGGACCGTCGCAGCTGGTGATGCGGTGCAGCTGCGCGCTGCCGCCGCCTGCGGCCGTGTCGGGCGCAGGCCGACGGTTCACCGGGACGGCACCAGTCGCCAAAGACATGCGGCCAATGCACGCGGCTCGCCTCCAGCGGCCTGAGCGATCTCTCCTCGTACGACCCGGCGTCACCGTCGCATGGGTAGTTCCTGCCCGTGCGAGCCGCCGCGCACGGAGTCGCCGGTCACGTGCGCTGCGCCGCCCAGGACTTCAGCACCGCGATGGCCTCGGGCGCCAGGCGTTGCTCGGCCGGCATGCGGCGCTCGCCGACCGGAGCGCTGGCCTCGGCACGCAGCAGGTCGCAGTCGATCGGATGCCGGTCGACCTGGGACACGCCCTCGAAGGCGTGTCCGGATTGTTCAATCGATGCGGCATAGAACAGGCGCCCGATACCGGCAATTTGCATGGCCGCCACACACAGCGTACAGGGCTCGCACGAGGTGTACAGGTCACAGCCGGTCAGATCGACGGTCTGCAACTTGCGGCAGGCGTCGCGCAGGGCCTCGACCTCGCCGTGCGAAGTCGGGTCGAAATGAGCCAGCGAGTGGTTGAAGCCCTCGCCGACGACCTGTCCGTCGCGCACCACCACGGCGCCAAATGGCTCGGTCCCGGGCGTGGTGAGTGCCTCTGCCGACAACTCGATGGCACGTTCCATGAAGGCGGCCTGGTAGGTGGACATGGTGGGGGCTCCGGTTGAAAGCTCAGGCCGCCTGCGGCAGTACCCAGGCGTGTTGCGGGTTCCAGCTCAATTGAACGTGCTGGCCTGGCGCCAGGCTGAGCGATTCGATCTCGTGCTGCTGTTTCTGCACACGAAACTCGGTCTCGCTGCCTGGCACTTTGATGAACACCGTCTGCGTGGAGCCGACGAACTCCAGGCCCAACACGGTGCCATGCACCCGCGCGTGGCCCGACGCGGCATCGCCTGCGCTTTCGCCCGCCAGCGCGATGCGGTCGGCGGCAATCACAAAGCTGACTTTGTCGCCGGCAGTGAGTACCGAGGCAGCGGCTGGCACCGTGAAGTCCCCGATGGGACTGTGCAGCTCGACCTGCCCGCCCGTCATTGCGCGAACCTTGCCGTTGACCAGGTTGTTGGTGCCGATGAAGTTGGCCACGAAGGCATTCACAGGGGCGCGATACACATCTTGCGGGCGGCCCGCCTGCTGGATGAAGCCCTCGCTCATGATGACCATGCGATCGGCCAGCGCAAAGGCTTCAGACTGGGCGTGTGTGACATAGACGAAGGTGATTCGCAATTCGCGGTGCAGGCGGGCCAGCTCGGTCTGCATGCGCATGCGCAGGTGCGTGTCGAGTGCGCTCAACGGTTCGTCGAGCAGCAGGATGGAAGGCTCGGTAACCAGCGCGCGCGCCAGAGCCACGCGCTGGCGCTGGCCGCCGGACAACTGCGACACCGTCCGATCGCCCATGCCGCCCAGGCCCATGCGCTCCAGCCACTCGCCGGCGCGCTTGCGGCTGGCGTCGGCGCCCAACTTCTTCCTGCGCAGCGGGAATTCGACGTTTTCGGCCACGGTGAGGAAGGGGAACAGCGCCAGACTCTGCCAAACCATTGGCGTCTCGCGCTGGAAGGCGGGAATGCCGCGCATGTTGCGCCCACCGATCCAAATCTCGCCGGCAGTGGGCTCGTCGAGTCCGGCGATCATGCGCAGGGTGGTCGACTTGCCGCAACCCGATGGTCCCATGATGGCAATGAACTCGCCGGCGGCGATGTCCAGGTCGATGCCGCGCACGGCATGGTGGCCGGCGAAACGCTTGTCCAGACCCTTCAGTGAAACAAACGGGAGTTTCATGGTCGGGAGGGTGAACTCAAGCCGTGGCCGTGGGCTGGTCGGTACGCACGCGCATGAAGCGCTGGGCCAGCAGTACCAGCGTGATGCTGACCACCAGCACCAAGGTGCCGATAGCGTTGATCTTGGGGTTCACCTGGCCCTGCAGCAGGTTCAAGATGCGCACCGGCAGCGTCTCGTGCACGCCGCCCACGAACCAGGCGATCATG
>JBBRCN010000148.1:0-7368 GCA_038204775.1 Burkholderiales bacterium
AACTACGGCGACGACCTGCCGTTCTGGGACCGGGTCGCCGTCGTCGACGAGAGCGGGGCCGCCGCCGTCAAACCTCAACTCGTAGTGCCGTACACGCTCGACACCAACGACATGCGCTTCGCCGCCGCGCAGGGCTTCAACTCCGGTACCCAGTTCTTCGATTACCTGAAGGACGCATTCGACGTGCTGTACGCCGAAGGCGACCCGGCCGGGCTGAACCAGCCGAAGATGCTGTCGATTGGCCTGCATTGCCGCATCATCGGCCGGCCCGGCCGCGCCGCCGCGCTGGCGCGCTTCCTCGACTATGTACAGCAGCACGACAAGGTATGGATCACGCGCCGCATCGACATCGCCGACCACTGGCGCGCCACCCATCCCTTCAGTATGCAAGCGAAGCTATAACGGACATCATCCAGATCATATAATCGGGTGCGTCCGCGGTGTTAACCTTGGAGGCTGGGAGAAAACCGAGGCAAGCATGTCAGAACCGATCCGTTTCTATTATCAGGGCAAGGTCCACGAGGTCCGCGATATCGCGCCGACCCGCACCGTGCTGCAGCATCTGCGCGAAGACCTGCACTGCACCGGCACCAAGGAAGGCTGCGCCGAAGGCGACTGCGGCGCCTGCACCGTCGTGCTGGGCACGCTGGACGGCAGCGGTGGCCTGGTGCTGCAGCCGGTGAACGCCTGCATCCAGTTTCTGCCCACGCTGGACGGCAAGGCGCTGTTCACGGTGGAAGACCTGTCGGTGGCACCCGCCCCGCTGCATCCGGTGCAGCAAAGCATGGTGGTCTGCCACGGCTCGCAATGCGGCTTCTGCACGCCGGGTTTTGTGATGAGCCTGTGGGCCTGCTATGAAGGCCATCAACAAGCCGGCACCGTGCCCACACGCCAGCAACTGGCCGACGACCTGTCGGGCAATCTGTGCCGCTGCACGGGCTACCGGCCCATCCTGGACGCCGGGCAGCACATGTTTCAGGCGCCCGCCGTTCCGCTGGCGCGACAGCCCGTGGTCGATGCGCTGCAGGCGCTGGCGCAAGACCCGTCGCTGCACACGGCCGCAGGCTTTCACGCACCGCGCACCGTGGCCGATTTCGCCACCTTGCGTCAGTCTTTGCCGCAAGCCCAGGTGCTGGCCGGCAGCACCGACATGGGCCTGTGGGTGACGAAGCAGTTCCGCGACCTGGGCGAACTGATCTCCATCAACGAAGTGACCGAGTTGAAGGCCGTGACGGTGGGCGAGAACCACATCCGCATCGGCGCCGCTGCCAGCCTGGAAAGCGCCTGGCAAGCCCTGGTGGCCGACTGGCCGACGCTGCGCGATGTGTGGCTGCGATTTGCCTCGCTGCCCATCCGCCACGCCGGAACCATGGGCGGCAACGTGGCCAACGGCTCGCCGATCGGCGATTCGGCCCCGGCGCTCATCGCGCTGGGGGCCACGCTGGTGCTGCAACGCGGCGCGGTGCAACGGCGCATGGCGCTGCAAGACTTCTACGTCGACTACATGAAAAATCGGCTCGAGCCGGGCGAATTTGTACACAGTCTGGAAGTGCCGCGGCCCGATCGGCCAGCCGCCGCGCAGGTGCGGGTCTACAAGATCAGCAAACGTTTCGACTGCGACATCTCGGCTGTCTGCGCTGCGCTGTCGTTGCGGCTGGACGGTGAGCGGATCGCCGTTGTGCGCCTGGCCTGGGGCGGCCTGGCCGGCACCGTCAAACGTGCCGCACAAACCGAAGCGGCGCTGCTGGGTCAGCCCTGGACCGAAACCACCCTGCAAGCCGCACAGGCGGCGCTGGCCCTGGACTTCAAGCCACTGAGCGACATGCGCGCCAGCGCCAGCTACCGTCTGCAGGTGGCGCAGAACCTGCTGCGCCGCTTCTGGCTGGAAACACGGCCCGACGCGCCTTTGGCCGAAGCCCAGGTCAGCGTCTGGGCACGCCCGGAGGCGGTGGCATGAACAAGCCCAGCGATCTGCCCGGCGGTCTAACGATAGAAATGTGCCTTCCCGCCTTCCAGCAGGTGGGCACCAGCCGACCGCACGAAAGTGCGCACCTGCACGTGGCCGGCGCCGCGCCCTACACCGACGACCTGCCCGAACTGGCCGGCACCTTGCACGCGGCCCTGGGCCTGTCGCCGTTGGCGCACGGGGTCATCGAAGCGCTCGACCTGGACCTCATCCGCCGCCAGCCCGGCGTGGTGGACGTGTTTTCGGCACGTGACATTCCCGGCGCCAACGACTGCGGCGCGCTGGTGCACGACGACCCCATCCTGGCCGGCGAAGTGGGCGATACGCTGCGCTACGTGGGCCAGCCGGTGTTTGCCGTCATCGCCACCACACGCGAAGCCGCACGCCGCGCGGCCGCGATGGCCGAACAGGCCGTGCGCGCCCGTGCGCTGCCGCCCATCCTGACGCCGCAGGCAGCGCACGAAGCGCAGCAGTACGTGGTGCCACCCATGCACCTGAGCCGCGGTGATGCACGCGAGGCCATCGACGCGGCGCCGCACCGCATCCAGACCACCTTCGACGTTGGCGGCCAGGAACAGTTTTACCTGGAAGGTCAGATCAGCGTCGCCGTGCCCACCGAAGACCAGGGCATGAAGGTCTTGTGCAGCACGCAGCACCCCAGCGAGATGCAGCACCTGGTGGCGCAAGCGCTGCAGCGCCCGGCGCACGCGGTGCATGTGGAGTGCAGGCGGATGGGCGGTGGCTTCGGCGGCAAGGAATCACAGAGTGCGCTGTTCGCCTGCGTGGCCGCCATCGGCGCGGTGCGCATGCGTGCGCCGGTAAAGCTGCGTGTGGACCGCGACGACGACTTCATGATCACCGGTCGCCGCCACTGCTTTCACTACGAGGTGGAAGCCGGCTACGACGAGCAGGGTCGTATCCTGGGCGCCGAGGTGACGATGGTCTCTCGCGCCGGCCACTCGGCCGATCTGTCCGGCCCGGTGATGACGCGTGCGCTGTGCCACTTCGACAACGCCTACTGGCTGCCACACGTGGCCGTGCACGGCTTCAGTGGCAAGACCAACACCCAGTCGAACACCGCCTTCCGCGGCTTTGGCGGACCGCAGGGCGCGATTGCCATCGAGTACCTGCTGGACAGCGTGGCGCGCCGCCTTGGGCAAGACCCGCTGGCCGTGCGCCGAGCCAACTTCTATGGTGTGTCGTCAAGCAATGTGACGCCGGGCCTGGCCAACGGCGTGGTCACGCCAGAGCTGTTGAACGGCGTGGTCACGCCTTATGGCCAGACGGTGGACGACAACATCATCCACGAGTTGGTGGCGCAGATCGAAGCCGACAGCGACTATGCGCAGCGCCGCAGCGACATCGCCCGGTTCAATGCGGGCAGCGAGGTGCTCAAGAAGGGCATCGCGCTGACGCCGGTGAAGTTCGGCATCAGCTTCAACGTCACCCACCTCAACCAGGCCGGTGCGCTGGTGCATGTGTACACCGACGGCAGCGTGCTCGTGAACCACGGTGGCACCGAGATGGGCCAGGGCCTGAACACCAAGGTGGCGCAGGTGGTGGCGCATGAACTGGGCATCGACCTGTCGCGTGTGCGCTGCACCGCCACCGACACGCAGAAGATCGCCAACACCTCGGCCACCGCAGCCAGCACCGGCAGCGACCTCAACGGCAAGGCCGCCCAGGACGCGGCGCACCAGGTGCGCGAACGTCTGGCCGGTTTCGCAGCGCAGCAGTGGGGCGGCACTGTGGCCGACGTGCTGTTTGCCCATGGCCAGGTGCGGGTCAACGGCCTCCACCTGCCCTTCGAAGAAGTGGTCAACGCCGCCTACTTCGCGCGTGTGCAGCTGTGGAGCGACGGTTTCTACGCCACACCCGGTCTCAGCTGGGACCGCGCCACCATGCAGGGCCGACCCTTCCAGTACTTTGCCTACGGCGCGGCGGTCAGCGAGGTCATCGTGGACACGCTCACCGGCGAATGGAAGCTGCTGCGTGCCGATATCCTGCACGACGCCGGCCGTTCGCTGAACCCGGCCATCGACATCGGCCAGATCGAAGGGGCTTTCATCCAGGGCATGGGCTGGCTGACGATGGAAGAGTTGGTCTGGCACCCCTCTGACGGGTCGCCCAAGGCCGGCCTGTTGACCACCCACGCGCCCAGCACCTACAAGATCCCCACCGCCAACGACTGCCCGGCCGACCTGCGCACGCGGCTATTCGAGCGCGACAACGTGCACGACACCATCCACCGCAGCAAGGCCGTGGGCGAGCCGCCACTGCTGCTGCCCTTCAGCGTGTTCTTTGCCATTCGCGATGCGATCTCGGCGGTGGGGGGCCATCGTGTGGACCCGCCGCTGCAGGCGCCGGCCACGAGTGAAGCGATCCTGCGTGCCGTGACGGCCGTGATGGCCGTGGACGCTGTCTGATGCTGGATTTGACTGCAATCGCGCGGCGCTGGCTGGCCGCGGGCCGGCCCGCGGTGGTGGTGGAAGTGGCAAGTGCCCGCGGCTCGGTGCCACGCGAAGCCGGCACGCGCATGCTGGTGGCGGCCGACGACGTGCTGGGCACCATCGGCGGTGGCCACCTGGAGCTGAAAGCCATCGTTGACGCGCGTGCCTTGCTGAAAAGCGGCGGCAGTGCCACCGAACAGCGCATCGCGCTCGGCCCCACGCTGGGCCAGTGCTGCGGTGGCGCGCTGATCCTGGCTTTCACGCCTATAGCTGGAGCGGCACCCGAACGATGGGCTTCAGCCGCACCGCGCTTCACGCTTCAGCTGTATGGCGCCGGCCACGTCGGCCGTGCCATCGTGCATTTGCTCGCGGGAATTCACTGCCGCGTGCAGTGGATCGATGAACGCGAAAGCGAGTTCCCTGCCGGCCCACTGCCGCCGCACATCGAACGGGTGTGTGTCGAACCCGTGCACGCCGAAGTGGCGGCCGCGCCGCCGGGCGCTTTCTACCTGGTGCTGACGCACAGCCACGACCTGGACCTGGCCATCACGCAGGCCATCCTGCAGCGCGGCGACTTTGCCTACTTCGGCCTCATCGGCAGCCAGACCAAGCGGGCGCGCTTCGAACATCGGTTGCAGCAACGTGGCGTGGAACCCTCGATGATCGAGCGAATCGTCTGCCCCATCGGCGTATCCGGCATCCGTGGCAAAGAACCCGAAGTCATTGCCGTGGCCGTGGTGGCGCAGCTGCTGCAAGGTGCTTGACGCTCTTGGCGGCCTGGGCGCACAGTCGCCACGCATGATTGGGACAACAATGACCACTTGCGTGCGAGCAGGGCCGTCAGCTTGATGCCAGCCACGGCGCGCCCACTGCGTACCTCGACCCATCCACAGACCCACAGATTCACAGGAGACCCCACCATGAACAAGCGCGACGTCGTCGTCCTTTCCGCAGTCCGTTCGGCCATCGGCACCTTCAATGGCAGCCTGGCCGACATCGAGCCGGCCGAGCTGGCCGGCACGGTCATGAAAGAAGCGGTGCATCGCTCGGGGGTCGACCCCAAGGCCATCAACTACGTCACGGTGGGCAACACCATCCCCACCGACAGCCGCTTTGCCTATGTGGCACGTGTGGCTGCCATACAAGCCGGTTTGCCCATGGACAGCGTGGCCATGTCCGTCAACCGGCTGTGCAGTAGCGGGCTGCAGGGCATCGTGACGACGGCGCAGAACATCCTGCTGGGTGACTGCGACTATGGCGTGGGTGGCGGCGTGGAAGTGATGTCACGCGGCGGCTACCTGAGCACGGCCATGCGCAACGGCGCACGCATGGGCGACACCAAGCTCATCGACACCATGGTGGCTACGCTGACCGACCCCTTTGGCGTGGGCCACATGGGCATCACGGCCGAGAACCTGGTCACCAAATGGGGCATCACGCGTGAAGAGCAGGACGCGCTGGCCGTGGATTCACACCGCAAGGCCGCTGCGGCCATCGCCGAAGGCCGCTTCAAGAGCCAGATCGTGGCCATCGTCAAGAAGACGCGCAAAGGCGAGGTCACCTTCGACACCGACGAACACGTGAAGGCCGATACCACGATGGAAAGCCTGGCCAAGCTCAAGCCGGCGTTCAAGAAAGAAGGCGGCTCGGTCACGGCGGGCAATGCCAGCGGCATCAACGACGGTGCGGCCTTCTTTGTGCTGGCGGATGCCGCCATGGCTGCCTCGCACGGCCACAAGCCCATGGCGCGCCTGGTGTCCTATGCCGTGGCTGGCGTGCCCAACGAGATCATGGGTGAGGGCCCGATTCCGGCGACGAAGCTGGCGCTGAAGAAGGCGGGCCTGACGTTGGACCAGATCGACGTCATCGAGAGCAACGAGGCTTTCGCGGCGCAAGCCATTGCCGTGGCGCGTGGGCTTGAGTTCGACATGAAAAAGGTCAATCCGAACGGCGGCGCCATCGCCCTGGGTCACCCCATCGGCTGCAGCGGTGCCTTCCTGGCCACCAAGGCGGTGTACGAACTGCACCGCACGGGCGGCCGTTACGCGCTGGTGACCATGTGCATCGGCGGCGGTCAGGGCATCGCCACGGTGTTCGAGCGCTTGTGATCGGTGCCCCGTCGGCCGCGTGCTGACGGGGCTTCAGGCGGGGCTTGAGGCGGGGCTTCAGGCGGGGCTTCAGGGCGGTTGATTCAAAGCGTTGCCAGCGGCGTGTTGGCGGCCCTTTCGTCGGCACCCAGGCTGTGGATCAGCCGCGCCAGGTCGGTTTCCAGCCGCTTCAGGGTCGCGGCATCCAGGTCGGCAAGGGCCTCGGGCAGTACACCGGCCAGCGGGCCGGGTGCACGCCGCAGCAGCTTGCGGCCTTCGGGCAGCACGTGCAATTGCACGGCACGTTTGTCGGCACCTTCGCGCCTGACCTCCACCAAGCCTTGGTCCGACAGGCTGCGCACCAGGTTGCTGGCGGTGGGCTGGCGCACGCTCATGGCAGCGGCCAGGCGGTTGACGCCCATGCCGGGATGGTCGCGGATGATGGACAGCGCCCACACCTGCGCGCCGCCGATGCCGGCCTTGCGTTCAACCTGTTGAAAGTGTGTCTTCACGGCGTTGAAGACGATGCGGAACTGCCGCAGCACCCGGGTTGGCGGGTCCAGGGCCGGTGGGGGGGCTTCAGCTTCGGCGTTGGGCAGTGTTTCTTTGCGGCTGGCCTCGGCGGTGGATTTGGCAACCGACTTGATAACGAGGTTCGATGCGGGTGGCTTGGGAGATTTCATTGGCATTCAGTGTAAGAGCGCGGGCGGCTGGAGCGCGGGGTGAGCGCGGGCGGCCGCCTCTGGGACTTGCGGTGCATCACCCGGCCGCTGCGCGTGGCGTTGAACTGGCATCGCGGCACACCAGCACGGGCACCGAGGCCGCGGTCACCAGGCCGGGCACGACACTGCCGGTGATCATGCGC
>JBBRCN010000149.1:0-7184 GCA_038204775.1 Burkholderiales bacterium
GCGTTCGGCCAGCGTCAGGCCGTAACTGCCGGCCAGCATCTCCAACCCCAGTTCAGAGCAGGGCTGGCGCCGGCCCAGCACCACCAGCACCTGGTGGGCCGGGGTGCCCGGCAGCTGGAAGGGCAGCACCGAGACCATCAACTGGTCGGCGCCCCGCGCCATGCGCACGAGGCTGCGGCGACCGCGTTGCGCTGCCAGGCGCATGGCGGTGTCGAGCTCGCCGCTGCAGCCGCTCGCGCGGCGCAGCTGGTCGCCCAGCCGCTGCATCAGGCGCTGCGACGCCATCTCCTGCTGCGCGGCCTGGTTGGCGAAGTGAATGCCGCCGTGCTCGTCGCAGACGATGAGGCCGCATTCGATTTCGTCGAACAAGGCCAGCGCCATTTGGGCCAGCGTGCTGCTTGAAGCGCGTTCCAGGACCGGGTTCAGCGCGCTGGGTTCGTAATGTGAGTACATGGACTTCTCCTGATTCGTTGGGACAAACGCCGGTGTGGCGGGCTCTTGAGGCCCCACGCCCTGGGTGGCGTGGGGCCCTGGGAAGCACTGTCGTTCGCAGCAGGCTTTGAAGTCCTTTACGCACGATCCAAGAATTGCTAAGGATCGCTAAGGCCTCAGAGCCAGCTGGCCGGCATGGTCAAGGTCACCAGCTCCGGCTGGCCTTGCGCGTCGATGCCGAACTGCAGGTTGAAGCGGCCATCACGCGAAACGAAGTTGCCGGTGCCGTCGTGCTTGAGATAGACCGCGCCGCGCCGGCCGTAGCGCACCTGCAGCGTTTCGCCATAGGCGGTCACCGCCATACGGCGGCCGCTGGACATCTCGTACAAGGTGTCGGTGTCGTGCCTTGCCAGCACGGCATGGGCTGCTTGCTCAGCAGCGCGCGACGTGACGATTTCCACTCGCGACGTGTCGCGGCTGCTTTCGGATACGGCCAGGGCGGGGGTCGCCACGCCGACAAGCAGGGCCATGGAGAGGATGGTGGTGAAGTGGTTCATGTTGAGGCTCCATTGAGGACGGGTTGAGGGATCACATGGCGCGCCCTTATGTGGCGCGATGTCATTGGGCGCGGGGCGCGCCGGGCCGTCTTCCCACGCCCTTACGAGACGCTGTTGCGCTGTCCTAACGAGGTACGACGGACCGCCGGCGGGGCTCGGCCACGGGGTTCTCGGGGTGTGAACGTGTGGAAACAACCCGAATGCGAAGGTCAACTACCACCTGGCAACCAGCGCGGTGTCGGTCAAGGTGATCAGGACCGTCCTGTGCGATGCAGCCAACTGTCCGGTCGTCGTCAGCACTGCGCCTTCGTTGATGAGACAGGCAAACCTGCGGCGCCCGTCGACATGATCGAGGGTGCAGGTGAACGCGTCATCTACGCGCGATCTCGGCGTATTCGCTGAGCGCCTCGGCCCATGGGTCAGGGTGCGCGGGCGAACAGACGGGCCGTTGCTCGACCCCCCAGTCTCCCGCCACGCCACCGGTTGACCTGCGCCCCGCTCTGGGGGCAGCGACCGGGTGCTTGCATCTCGAGCGTGGATGCCCAGCCGTCGGGCGTCGTTCGATGGGTCGTGATCGCCGCCGGAGGTTTACATGCAGCAAGACCAAGAGTCAACGCCCAAGCCCGCCGGTGCGCCGCGCTTCCAGGCAGACTTCGCCTGCCCGCGATGGCTGCGCAGGCGTGCGGGTGCGGCGCTCCTGGCGGCAGCGGCAAGCCTCAGCGCGTGCGGTGGGGGTGACGGCTTTGTCACATTCGAGATCGGCATCCGGGTGGGCGGCGTGGTGGTCAGCGGTCCACCCATCTACTCGGGTGGTTACCGATCCGTCACGATGCGCGCCGGCCAGTCCATCCAACTCGATGCGAACGAACCCGTGTACTGGACGCTTTTGGTCGGGGGCAGCAGCGTCGTCGGCAGTGTCACGGTGGTTTACGCCGGCCTGGCCATCACGCAAACCACGATCAGCGATTCGCGCATCATCGTGGACACCAGCTCGCGCTTCGGGCTGGTCAGCCCGGTGCCGATGACCTTGATCGCCACCTCGACGATCGATTCGGCGCAGGTCGCAACCGTGGACGTGCTGGTTGTCAACTGAGCCGGGCCGCGGGCTTTTTGTTTTCCATTGACCCGCTGGCCGCTGCCCGCTTGCCCGCTTGCCCGCTTGCCCGCTGCCCCGCTTCCCCGCTATTGCCGCGGTTCGCCGAAGCGGTTGACGCTGATCGTCCGCCCCGGAGCGCTGCTCATCTGAATCTGATGCTGCACGCCCTGGAAGCTGTAGCCCACGTCCCAATAGGCCGGCACCGTGCTGGGCACGCTGGTGCAGCGGCGTACATCCTGGGCCGAGCCAGCGTCGCCGTCACGCCCGCTTCTGGCGCCGATCACGGCGCCCGTCACGGCGCCACCGGCGGTGGCCAGGTCCCGGCCGGACCCGCCGCCGATCTGGTGGCCGATGACGCCACCGATCACTGCGCCAAGAAGGGCTCGGCCGGCCTGGTTGCCGCTGCTGCTCGTGGCCTCCTGCTGTTCAATCCAGCAGCGCTCGGTCGGCGGGCCCACGACGGCACGCACGGCGGTGACGGGCACTTCGAACAGCTGCTCGTTGGCCCGACGCCGGTACACGTAGTTCGGGACTGCCGAGGGGTCCGGGGCGTCAGGCGCCTCGGCGCGGCGCTGGTCGGTCGGGCGTGCCGACGTCAACTGATCGTTCAGCCCCATGCCGCCCAGCGAAGGGTAGCTGCCCGGGCGCAACACGGTGCAGGGGCCACGGTAGCCGGCATCGCCGCAGACTTCCCAGCGCCCACCCTGCACCACGGCCGAGGAGGCGCGATCGTTGAAACCAGCGCTGCGCAGTTCCTGGGTAGGCTGCGTGGTGGTGAAGCTGCGGCCGCGATAGCCATCGTGCTCATAAAAGGTGATCTGGGGACCCGGCGCCACGGCCACCGGCGCCGGTACCTCGCGGGGGTCGCCACGGGGCGGTTCGGTCGGGCGTGCCGACGACAGGCGGTCGTCCAGACCGGTGCCGCCCAGCGACGGGTAGTTGCCCGGGCGCAGCACGACACAGGTGCCGCCAAAAGCGACGTCGGCACAGACCTCCCAGCGCCCGCCCTGCACGACGGCTGAAGAAGCGCGGTCGTTCAAGCCGGTGCCGCGGAAGTTGCGCAGCGGTCCGTCGGCGGTGACGCTGCGGCCCTGGTATCCCTCGTACTCATAGAAGGTGATCTGGTGCCCTGACGGGGTGGCAGCCGGCGGCGGGTCATCACGCCGCCAGTCGGCCGGGCGTGCCGACGACAGCCGGTCGTTCAGGCCCATGCCGCCCAGCGACGTGTAGCTGCCCGGTCGCAGCACAACGCAGGAGCCGCCGAAGGCGGTGTCCTCGCAGACCTCCCAGCGCCCGCTCGTCACCACCGCCGAGGAGGCGCGGTCATTGAAGCCGGCGCTGCGAAAGTCGCGCAGTGGCTCTGCAATGGTGAAGCTGCGGCCACGATTGCCATCGTGCTCGTAGAACGTGACCTGGGCCCAGGCCGGGCAGGTAAGCAAGCCGACGGCCACGGCGATGGTGATTCTGTGCAGGGTTTTCATGCGGGTCCTCTTCGGTGAAAACAGTGCCCGGTCTTGCGAAGGCTTGCGAAGGCTTGCGAAGGCTTGCGAAGGGCACTGCGTGGCCGCAAGCGTGGCGCAAGCGCCACCGCGCGTCTGTGCGACAGGGAACATTCGCGCCGCGCGCCGGCCGGCCAGCCCAGGACACTGATCGACACCACCTGAGTCAAGGTGCAACGGGCGGCGCAGGCCGCAGCCCATCTGGGCGACTGCGCGCAAGCTGACGCAACCGACCCCAACCTGCCGGCCGCTGTTGCCGACTTGCCACTGAGAAGCTCACGTCCAAGGCATCGCGCACCTCTGTCTCACCCGTCCAGTCCTTTTCGCACCCGTTCACCGCTACCATCAAGGCACGTTTACGGGCGAGTTCGGCATGACGACCTTGAGCATCATGTTTGTCGAAGACAACATGGAACTGCGCATCGCTTTGACTGAAATACTTGCTGCCCCGGGTCGTGCGGTCGCCGCCTTTGCCACAGCCGAGGCGGCGCTTACGGCCTGGGAGGCCGGCGTGCCAGACCTGCTCGTGACAGACATCAGCCTGCCCGGAATGTCGGGGACCGAGCTGACGCGAATCGTCGTGGCGAAGAAGGCCACGCAGTGGGTGGCGCTGTGCTCGGGCTATGAGTACGGCAATCAAATC
The DNA here is from genome assembly GCA_038204775.1 of Burkholderiales bacterium. Classification (GTDB taxonomy): domain Bacteria; phylum Pseudomonadota; class Gammaproteobacteria; order Burkholderiales; family Burkholderiaceae_C; genus Rubrivivax. The sequence continues at coordinate 4,228 of JBBRCN010000149.1, forward strand.
GCCACGCTTGGCAAGAACGTGCGCGCGTTGCCCAAGCCGTTCGAGCTCGAACAACTGGAAGCGCTCATAGATGAGGTCAACGCATGCTTGAGCCCGCCATAAACTGCGGTTGCTGCAATCGGTACCGCAAAGTACAGCAGGCTTGGTACCGGTGGCGCCTGTTCTGACCGGTACTTCGTCTCAGCGCAATACTTCTTACTTCCCAACCATGAACCTCAGTGCATTCATCAGCAACAACATCGATGCGATCGTCGACGAATGGGAGGTATTCGCCAAGACGCTCTTGCCGGTGGCCGGAACCATGTCCAGCCTCGCACTGCGCGATCACTGCCGGGAGATCCTTCTGGCCACGGTGGCCGACATGCAAACGCGCGAGACAGAAAGCGAGCGCGCCGCGAAGGCCCAAGGCAAGGCTCCCCAAGACGCAGGGGCGGACACGGCCGCTACAGCGCACGGCGCGCTGCGCCATCTTTCGGGCTTCGACCTCGTGCAACTGGTCGCCGAGTTTCGCGCCCTGCGTGCCAGCGTTCTGGCGTTGTGGAGTCGCCGCTTGTCTGCCGGCTTGGCAGATGAGGAATTGACACGAGATTCAGAGATCGAACAGATCACGCGGTTCAACGAAGCCATCGATCAAGCTCTGGCAGCGTCGGTCGACAGCTACGCCATTGCCGTGACCGCGTCCCGCGACATGTTCCTTGCCGTTCTCGGGCATGACCTGCGCAGCCCGCTGCAAGCCATCAGCATGACGGGTCGGCTGCTGCTCAAGCCGCAGCTGTCGGATGCAGCGCTTCAAACGGCGGCGATGCGCATAGAGCGTTGCTCGATGGCGATGGGTTTGCTGATCAATGATTTGCTCGAGTTCACGCGCACCCGGCTGGGTTCTGGCATCCCCATCGCACGGACGGCTTGCGACCTCGGGGCAATTTGCACAACGGCCCTCGAAACGATCCGCGCCGCCAACCCTCAGCAAAGCTTCGAGGAGGAGATATCGGGCGACTTGGTCATCTCGGCAGATGCCCTGCGGTTGCATCAAGTATTTTTGAACCTGCTGAGCAACGCCGTTCAGCACGGCGATCGAAGCAAGGCGATTTCCTTGACAGCCACTGGTGCGAGCGATGGCATCGAAGTGCGCGTGACGAACTTCGGGCGGCCCATCCCGGAAGCTGCGCTGCAGACGATCTTCGAGCCATTGGTGCGCGCGCCAAGTCCGGAGGCAGACCTCCACGAGCAGACAAAGTCCAGTTTGGGGCTCGGGCTGTTCATCGTCCGCGAGATCGTGGTCGGCCATGGTGGCTCGGTCACCGTGCGATCGTCGGCGGACGCAGGAACCGTTTTCACAGTTCACCTTCCGCCAGTGCACGAAATTTCTGCACCCGCTTGACCTGCCCGCAGCGCCCGACGCGGCTGCAGCCTGACGCTGGGCTGATGCCCCCTTCCGAAGGGCAGCTGACCGGAAGTCAGTCCCACGAAGCGCTTGACTCAAGCCTGCCCAGAACCGGCTTGGCCAGGCTGCTAGATCTGCGCGCCAGGCGCCTTTGACACATGGCCGCCTGTCGTTGCCGACCCGTCTTCAGTGCGCTGGGCCGAGTCGATGATCTGCAGCAGCTCCTCGGGAACCACAGGCTTGACCACATGACGGTCGAAGCCCGCCGCGGTCGAGCGTTGGCGGTCCTTCACGCTGCCGTACCCGGTGAGCGCGACCATCAAGGGCCGCGTTGTTGATTGGCGTTCCCGCATGCGGACCGCGACCTCGTAGCCGTCCAGACCGGGCAAGCCGATGTCGCACAGCACGACCTGCGGATCGAAGCGATCAACCACATCCAGGCCCGCCTGGCCGTCCAGGGCAATCGCGACTTCGTGACCCGACTGACGCAACAATTCGGCAAGGACTTCGCCGGCATCGACGTTGTCGTCGATCAACAAGATCCGAGCCCGGGTGGGCGCGGAATGCCCGAGTGCGCTTGGTTCGATAACCGCATCCACTTGATGTTCCAGGCGCGGCAGCGTCACGACGAATTCGCAGCCCTGGCCACGGCCCGCGCTGAAGACCTCGACGGTGCCGTTGTGCAGCTCGACCATGCGGCGCACGACCGTCAGGCCGATACCCAGGCCGCCCTGGCTGCGATCGATCGCTCGTTCGTCTTGCGAAAAAAGCTCGAAGACGTCGGGCAACGCGTCAGCCGAGATTCCCATGCCGTTGTCGATGACGCGCACGACGACGGATTCACCCTTGCGCTCGACGCTCAAGGTGATCGAACCCCCGGCCTGCGTGTACTTCGACGCGTTCTGCAACAAATTGAAGAAGACCTGGGCCAGACGCACTGCATCCCCGTTGACATGGAGCGGGGCTGCAGGAAGGTCCAGCGTCAGCTTCTGGCCTCGCGCCTTCACGAGATCGTGGGTCGCTTCGACGGCCCGGTTGATGAACTCGGTGACCTCGGTGGGCCGCCGCTGCAAGGTCACTTTGCCATGCGTCACGCGCGAAACATTCAGCAGGTCATCGAGCAGGCGCACCATCTGTTGGACCTGTCGCCGAATAATGCCCAGGATCGGCCGCGGTACAGGCTGCCCGTCTTGCACCCGGGCCAGGATTTCCACGGCGTTGCTGATAGGGCCCAGAGGGTTGCGCAGCTCGTGCGCCAGCATGGCCAGGAATTCATCCTGGCGCCGGCGTGCGATCAGAGCGGCCTCGCGCAGTTCCTGAGCTTCGATCGTGGCCAGAACCAGATGTTCGTTGGCTTGGCGCAGCTCGCTGTTTTGCGTGTCGACCGCGGCGCTTCTGCCTGCCTCGGCGCGCTGCTCATCATCTCGCACCCGGGCGCTGCCAGACGCATCGCTGGCAACCCGTTCGCTTTCGCGCAGTGCCTTCTCGCGATCGTGCATCGCATCTTCGCGGCGGTCCAAGGCAGCCTGCCGCTGATCCAGGCTGAGAGCGTTCGGACCCTGCCCCCGCTCAG
>JBBRCN010000150.1:0-6893 GCA_038204775.1 Burkholderiales bacterium
AGCAGCAGCGACGCCGCGCTGGACGCGGCGATGAAACCCGAGATCGCGGCCACCTCGGCCAGCATCAGCGAGATCCAGAAGCGCATTGAATCTGCCGCCGACGGCAGCGAGGAGCGCAAGCTGCTCGCCGGCATCGCGGCAACGCGCAAGACCTACATCGACGCCCGCGAAGCCGCGATCCAGGCCAAGGCCGGTGGTGATGCGGCCGCCGGCAAGGCGCTGATCAACAGCCAGGTACAGCCCGCGGTCGGCGCCTACCTGGCCGCCCAGCAGGCCTATGTCGACCTGCAGATGTCGCACACCGCCGCAGTGCGCACCGGCAGCGGTGCCGAGCGCCTGCAATCGGTATGGGTGGTGATCGGCGTGATGACGCTGATCGTGGCCGGCCTGGTGCTGGGCACCTTGCTGCTGGTGCGCGCGATCTGCCTGCCGATGCAGGAGCTGGCGCGGGTGGCGCGGCGCGTCGGCGACGGTGATCTTGACGTGGCCATCGACACCTCCCGCGACGACGAGATCGGCACCGTGCAGCGCTCGCTCGCCGCGATGCGCGATGCGCTGCGCGGCATCGTCGGCCAGGTGCGGCAATCGGCCGAATCGATCCAGGTGGCCAGCGCCGAGGTGGCCTCGGGCAATGCCGACCTGAGCCAGCGCACCGAGCAGGCGGCGTCGCAGCTGCAGCAGACCGCCGGCTCGCTGCAGCAGCTCACCGGCAATGTGCGCCAGAGCGCCGATGCCGCAGCCCAGGCCAACCAGCTGGCCTCCAGCGCATCGGCAGTGGCCCAGCGCGGTGGCGCGGTGGTGGCCGAGGTGGTCAGCACCATGGACCAGATCAACCAGTCGTCCAAGCGCATCGCCGACATCATCGGCACCATCGACGGCATCGCCTTCCAGACCAACATCCTGGCTTTGAACGCTGCGGTTGAGGCTGCACGTGCCGGTGAACAAGGCCGCGGTTTTGCGGTGGTGGCCAGCGAAGTGCGCAGCCTGGCGCAACGCAGCGCCGAAGCGGCACGCGAGATCAAGGCCCTCATCGGCGCCAGCGTCGACCGGGTGGAGATGGGCTCCAAGCTGGTGGCCGACGCCGGCAGCACCATGAACGAGATCGTGGCCAGCGTGCAGCGTGTGAGCGACATCATCGGCGAAATCACGGCGGCGTCGGGCGAGCAAAGCACAGGCATCGCCAAGGTCAACAGCGCCGTTTCCGAACTGGACGGCGTGACCCAGCAAAACGCGGCGCTGGTGGAAGAAAGTTCTGCTGCGGCAGAAAGCCTGCGTCAGCAGGCCGCCTTGCTGGCCCAGGTGGTCAGCCGCTTCCAGCTGGCGGCTGCCGATGGCACGGCGATGGATGCGCCGCGTGCCTCGCCTGCAGCCGTTGCGGCTGCGGCGACGGTGGCCAAAGTCAAGGCCGGGGCGGCGCGGCCCGCTGCGGCTGCGCGCGCAGCGGCGCCGATGCAACGGCCTGCGGCAAGCGCATCGGCACCTGCACCTGCCAGGGCTGCTGCCGGCGGTGGGGCCTCTGGAGACTGGGAAAGCTTCTGATCGCTGGCGAGCCTGGGTCTGGCTCCGGTTGAACCGCCAACACCGTCAAACCGCCCCCACCCGCCGCAGCGTCTCCAGCACCGGCCGCCGCAGCACTTCTCGCAGGCCCCACCAGCCCGCAGCCAGTGCCAGCAAGGCCCCGGCCACCATGCCCGCCAGCGGCACCCAGGGCGATGGGTTCCAGCTGAACTCGAAGGCATAACGCGCCAACAGCCAACCCACGGCAATGGCTGCCACCGAAGCCAGCAGCCCGGCGAGCGCGCCCACGCCCAGCAGTTCTGCGCGCTGCACCTGCCCCAGCAAGCGCCCGCCGGCACCCAGGGCCCGCATGATGGCAAATTCGCGCGAGCGGGCCTCGCGCGTGGCGGTGATGGCCGAAAACAGCACCACCAGGCCGGCCAGCAGCGTGAAGCCGAAGAGGAATTCGACCGCGCGGATGACCTGGTCCAGCACCCGCTGCACCTGACCGATGGTGGCCGATACATCGACGTTGGTGATGTTGGGGAAGTCTCGGCTCAGGCGGTTGTCAAAGCTGGGCGTGCCGGCCACGGCAGGCGGCGCACGGAAGGCGCTGATGAAGCTGATGGGCAGGTCGGGCATGGCTGCGCTGGGAAACAGCACGAAGAAGTTGACACGCATGCCGCCCCAGTCCACCTTGCGCAAGGTGGTGATGCGGCCGTCCTGCATCTGGCCCGCAATGTCAAAGCGCAGCGTGTCGCCCAGCTTCAGGCCGAACTCCTGGGCCAGCCCTTCTTCGACCGACAGGCCACCGGCTTCGTCGGCCACCCAGCGGCCGGCCACGATTTCATTGTGTTCCGGCGCAGTGGCGCTGTGGCTCAGGTTGAATTCACGTTCCGCCAGGCGCGCGGCACGTTCGCCGACGTAGTTTTGTGCACTCACGGGCTGGCCGTTGATGGCCACCAGGCGGCCGCGGATCATGGGGTACCAGTCGTAACGCGTGACGCCGGCCTCGACCAGGCTTTGTTTGAACGCTTCGGCCTGGTCGGGCTGCAGGTTGATGACAAAACGGTTGGGGGCGTCAGGTGGCGTGGCCTGGCGCCAACTGCTGATGAGGTCGGTGCGCAGCAGCACCAGCAGCACCAGCGCCAGCAGGCCCACCGACAGCGCGCTCACCTGCAGCACGGCGAAGGCCGGCCGCGCGGCGATCTGGCGCGTGGCCAGCACCAGCCAGCGCGGTGCGCGGGTTTCGGGCACGGCGCGCTTGAGCAGCATCACGGCCAGCCAGGACAGCAGCGCAAAGACAGCCACCGCCACGGCAAACCCGCCCACGGCGATGAAACCCAGTTTGATGTCCGACGACACCGCCAGCAGCAGCGCCACGAAACCGCCGGCACCGGCCAGCAGCACACCCACCGAACCCGCCTTCAGGCCGCCCACGTCACGGCGGATCACCCGCAGCGGCGGCACGCTGGCCAGCTGCAACACCGGCGGCAGGCCGAAGCCCAACAGCAGCGTCAGCCCCACACCCAGTCCAAACAGCGCCGGCCACAGCCCGGGCGGCGGCAACTGCGCGCTCACCAGGCCGGCCAGCAGCCAGACAAACACGTAGTGCACGGCCAGACCGATGAGCACCCCGGCCGTGCTGGCCAACAGACCCACCAGGCCAAATTCCAGCGTGTAGGCGCCGGCGATGCGCCGCTGGCTCAGGCCCAGCACCCGCAACATGGCGCAGTCGTCCAGATGACGCTGGGCAAAGTCGCGCGCCGCAATGCCCACGGCCACCGCCGCCAGCAACGCGGCCAGCAGCGCCACCAGGTTGAGGAATTTTTCGCCACGGTCCAGCGTCTGGCGCATCTCGGGGCGGCCGCTCTGCAACGACGACACCCGCACACCGCGCAAGGGCACGGCCTTGACCTGCGCTTCGGTCCAGTCGACAAAGGTGCGCACCACCTGGTCGCCACGGCTGGCCGACCAGTTGTCAGGTGCGGCCACGGCCAGCGCGTAGTTCACGCGGCTGGCGGGCTGGATGAGGCCGGTGGCCGCCAGGTCGGCCTGCGACAGCATGACGCGAGGCGAGAAGGACGAAAAACCGCCGCCGCGGTCGGGTTCGATGACGATGATCTGGGCAATGGTGAGCGTGGTGTCACCCAGCAGCAGCGGGTCGCCCACCTGCAGCTGCAAGGAATCGAGCAGGGCGGGGTCCACCCACACCGTGCCGGGCCGGGGTGCCGCGGCCACCGTCTGCACGGGCGCGTCTGCAGCGTCGCGCAACTGCAGCTTGCCACGCAGCGGGTAGGTGTCGCTCACCGCCTTGACGGCCGTCAGGCGCGAGGCGCCGCCCTTTTCGTCTGGCGCGCGGCCCATGCTGGGAAAGTCCGCGTAGGTGGACACCCGCAGGCCCAGCGCTTTTGCCTTGGCCACCAGTTCGGGTGGCGTCGGGCGGTCGCTGGTGACCACGGCGTCGCCGCCCAGCAGCTGGCGTGCATCACGCTGCAGGCCGGTGTTCAGGCGGTCGGCAAAAAAGCCCACCGCCGTCAGCGCGGCCACGGCCAGCATCACGGCCACGGCCAGCAGGCGCAGTTCACCGGCGCGGAAGTCGCGCCGAGTCTGGCGCCAGGCCAGGGTGAAGATGGAGGGGGGTCGGGACTCGTTCATGGACATCACCATAGCCCAAGCGCCTGCCAGCAGGCGGCGGCGATTGAATAGACCGTGCGGCTGGCTTGAACGACCAGGCCGCCCGCGGGTGCTCCAATGACTGCATGAACACCTTCGCACCACTCTTTGTCTCGCACGGCTCACCGATGACGGCGCTGCAGCCGCGCGAGGCCGGCGCCTTCATGCAGCAGCTGGGCCGCACCCTGCGCCAGCAGCACGGGCTGCCGCGGGCCATCCTGGCGGTGTCGGCGCACAGCCTGACCCGTGAACCGGTGCTGATGGCCGCGCCGCGCCACGAGGCGGTGTACGACTTCGGCGGCTTCGACCCGCAGCTGTACACGCTGCGCTACGACGCACCCGGCGCGCCGGGCGTGGCCGACCGCGTGAGCGAGCTGATGGCCGCGGCCGGCATTCCCATGCACCGCGTGGCCGAAGGCGGCCTGGACCACGGCATCTGGACGCCACTGCGATTCATGTTTCCTGACGCCGACGTGCCCGTGCTGCCGCTGGCCTGGCCGCCGCAATGGTCACCGGCGCAGCTGTTTGTGCTGGGCCAGGCGCTGGCGCCGCTGGCGGGCGAGGGTGTGCTCGTCCTGGGCAGCGGCAGCATCACGCACAACCTGCGCCGGGTGTTTGCCGGCGGGGGCCTGCACCCGCCCGAGCGCGCCGCCACGCCCGAGAGCACGGCCTTCCGCGACTGGTTTGCCAGCCACGGCGCCGCTGCCGACTGGGCGCCGCTGCTGGATTACCGCGAGCAAGCCCCGCACGCGGCACTGATGCACCCCACCGACGAACACCTGCTGCCGTTTTTTGTGGCCGCAGGGGCCGGCGGCAAGGTGCCCGCGCTGCGCATCCACGACAGCCTGGTGTTTGGCGAACTGGGCATGGACGCCTATGCCTTCGGGCCCACGGCACCGGCCCTGCAGGCGGCACTGAAGGCCGTGCCGGCCTGAAGCGGGCACGGCGTCATCGCACGGTCATGGCAGCGGCACCAGAGTGCACCGCCGCTGAGCGCAAGAACCCGCAGTCGGCCCCCGTTTGAAGCGCCCGAAGCGCAAACGCCAGCATTCAGGCTGCCAGGCGCGCGAAGGTGTCGTCCAGCGCCGCTGTCCAGCGGGCCTTGTCCGCCGCTGGCGCAAAACTGGCCTGCAGGCTGTTCAGCGCCAGCGTGTAGGCCTGCCGGGCGCCCAGCTGCGGCAGCGCGTCGAAGGTTTGAACAAAGTTGTCCAGCAGGTAGCCGCCAAAGTAGGCCGGGTCGTCGCTGTTCACGGTGACGCACAGGCCGGCATCCAGCAGCGCCGGCAGCGGGTGCTGTGCCAGCGCCCCGACCACACAGAGCTTGACGTTGGACAGCGGGCACACCGTCAGCGGCATGGCGTCGGCGGCCAGGCGTTGCACCAGGGAAGGGTCTTCGAGACAGCGCACGCCATGGTCGATGCGTTGCACCTTCAGCACGTCCAGCGCGCTCCAGATGTAAGCCGGCGGCCCTTCTTCACCGGCATGTGCAACCAAGTGCAGACCCAGGTCTGCGCAGCGGGCGAACACGCGGGCAAATTTTTCGGGCGGGTGACCCGTTTCGCTGCTGTCCAGGCCCACCCCGATGAAGTGCTCGCGGTGGGGCAGTGCCTGGTCCAGGGTGGCAAATGCCGCTTCTTCGCTGAGGTGGCGCAAAAAACACAGGATCAGCGCTGCACTGATGCCCAGCTGGCTTTGCGCCTGGCGGCAGGCACGCGCCAGGCCTTGCACCACAGTGGCCATGGGCACGCCGCGGTCGGTGTGAGTCTGCGGGTCGAAAAACAGTTCGGCGTGCACCACGCCGTCGGCCTGGGCGCGCAGAAAGTAGGCCCAGGCCATGTCGAAAAAGTCCTGCTCCTGCAGCAGCACGCTGGCGCCGGCGTAGTAGATGTCCAGAAAACTCTGCAAGTCGGTGAAGGCGTAGGCCTCGCGCAGTGCCTGCACGCTGGGGTAGGCCAGCGCCACGCCGTTTCGCTGCGCCAGCGCAAAGATCAGCTCGGGTTCCAGCGAGCCTTCGATGTGGATGTGCAGTTCGGCCTTGGGCATGGCGCGCAGCAGGGCGTGCAGGCGTTGACGCGAAAGCTCGCGGGGCAGGGTGGGGCTTGAAGGCTTCATGCGGGTGGGCCGGGATGTGATGTCCGCACTGTAGCGGCCGCCCGTGCAGGGCCCCGGGGTCAAGGGCGCCGTGGGCACTGCCGATACCCGGGCAACCCGCCCGTTCCGCCATGCGCCTGCATGCGGTCAGGCCCGTGGCGGCGTGGGTGGCCCCGGCGGACATGAACTGTTACCGGCCGGCGCCTCAAGTGCAGCCGCCACGGGCCGAAGACGCAGGGAGATGAGGAAAGACAGGCCAGCCGCAGCGCTTGAAGGAAGCGGCCAGCCCCTGCCTTGACGACCCGCCTGCCTGCACCCTTCCTGGGCTGGCGGGTTCTTTGAAGATCCACCGCGCGAGGTTGCCTGCGATGTTGAACACCACCCACCGGCCCCGCCGCCTGCGCGCCTCAGGTGGCTTCACGCTCATCGAAGTGATGATCACCGTGGCCATCGTGGCCATCCTGGCCGCCGTGGCCCTGCCCAGCTACCGCGACTACATCGTGCGCGGCCACCTGGCCGACGCGTCCAACGGCCTGGCCACACTGCGCGCCCAGATGGAGCGCCACTTCCAAGACAACCGCAGCTACGCCACGGTGGGCACCTTCGTCACACCCTGCGCCAGCACCGAC
>JBBRCN010000151.1:0-6882 GCA_038204775.1 Burkholderiales bacterium
GTCGGCGGCGGCCAGTGGTACAAAAATACGCCGGGCGTGCTGGCGCTGTACGGCGCCTATGCGCGCGCCGCGCTGCAGGCGCCGCCGGCAACGGTGCTGCCCCTGGTGGTGGTGGGCCCTGATGCCACGCCACCCCTGGCCCAAGCCGTGGCGAACCTGCCGCCGGGCGCCCGCGTGCTGTTCGTCGGCGGCCTGCAGCCGCTGGCGCTGCAGGCGCTGTATGCCCGGGCCGCGGTACTGTTGTTTCCAAGCTTGGCCGAGGGCTTTGGCTGGCCCATCGTCGAGGCCATGGCCTGCGGCTGCCCCGTCATCACCACCGCCGAGCCGCCGATGAACGAGGTCGGCGGCGACGTGGCGCTGTACCTGCCCCGCCTGCGCGACGCGCAGGACATGCCCGACTGGTCCGCGGCCGGCGCCGCCGTGCTGCAGGGTCTGCTGAACGAGGACGCCACCCGGCGCCAGCAGCGCGTCACGGCAGCGCTGGATCGGGCGGCGCGCTTCTCGGCCGACGGCGCCATCGATGCCTACCTGCGCATCTACGAGCGGGTGTTGCAGGACGAGCTGCCTGCACAACCCAGTGCCGCACCCACGTGAGCCCACTTCCCCCACCCCAATGAGCACTTCCCCCTTCAACCCCAAGCCCGCGCCGCACGGCGGCGTGAACGAATCGTGCGGCGCGCCGGCCCGTCGCGAAGCCTTGTTGCGCCTGCTGGCCTGGGCCGCAGCAGCCCCGCTGACCGGCTGCAGCGCCAGCCTGGAGGGTGACGCGCCAGCGGTGGCATCGCCACCCCCGCCTTCGGGCTCCACCGCCATCAGCCGCTTGAAGGCGGCCTTGCTGCAGACGCCCCTGCAGGCCAGCACGGCAACCCTGACGCTGACCCAGGGCAGCGGCAACAGCCCGGTCTCGGGCTTCGGCGCCACCGCACAGGTGCTGCCGGCCTTCAACAGTGCCAACACCGCCAGCCTGGCCACTGTCGCTGAGGTGTGGGGCTTTCGGCGCGACACCTGGTCAGTACCCGCTCCTGGTGCTGCCGCCATCGCGGGTGTGCCGGTGTTCCCCGTTCAGCGCAGCCACCCGGCGGCCACGCGCGGCAGCGAAGGCGTGTGCGCCTTGCACTTCAGCATGCAGGGGCGCGCGCTCGAGGTGCTGTTTGCCGGCACGCAGGTGAACCTCACGCTCATTGCCGACGGGCTTGTGCTGGCCGGTGGCTTCATCAGCACCACGCTGGCCGATGGTGTGGCTGGCGCTGCACTGAACGCACCCAACACCTTCGTGCGCATCGACTTTGGCACCGCCGCGCCGCGCCGGTTGTCGCTGTATGCACGCAGCTCGCAAGGGCCTTGCGCCATCGCCGTGGCTGGCGACGACTCGGTGCAGCCCTGGGACCGCTCGGCAGAGGCTTCGATGGCCGCCATGGCCGATTCTTACGGCGGCTACGCCAGTGCGCTGTGGTCCAGCGGCGGCCCCATGTGGGAAGCGGCTGCGCTGCTGGGCATTGCGCACATCGACATCAGCGCAGCAGGCGGCACGGGCTATGCACCGAACTCGGCGCCGGGTGCCGGCAACGAAGGCGATGCTTTCCCGGCCCGGCTGGCCACCACCACGGCCGGTGCGCCCGATCTCTTCATCACCGCCGGCGGCATCAACGACAACAACTCGCTGGCGCTCTTTCCCTACGTCACTGCCGATGCGGCGCGCCTGGGCTTTGAAGCCGCCACGCGCAACTACTTCACCAGCTTGCGTGCAGCGCTGCCGCAGTCGCTGCTGGTGGCCATGGGGCCCTGGGCGCCGCGCGAGAACACCCCCCCGAACCCGGTGGAGCTTTCCAAGGCCGAGGCCATTGCCGCCGCCCTGGCCGCCGCGGGTGGGCCCTGGGTGTTTCTGGACAACCTGCGCGGCGGCTGGCGCTGCAGCTCAGGCGCCAGCGCTGCTGCAGGCCCAGGCGAAGCGGGGCCATGGCAGACCGGCACGGGCCGCGTCGGCGCGCCCACGGGCGTGGGCAACGGCGACCGCTTTGTAGACCGTGATGGCACCCACCCCACAGCGGCCGGCGTGCAGCACCTGGGTGCGCGCATGGCCGACGGTGTGCGCGCCGCACTCGCCACGCTCTAGGCTCGGCTCGGCTCGGCTCGGCTCCGCTCGACTCGGCCCGACCCGCCCCAGAGCCGTCAAACGTAGTGGGCCGTGACGGCATGGCGCTTCTCGCTGCTCTCGGCAAGCCCGGCCTGTGGACAACGGCCGATCAGCAGACACAGCTGATCACCGGCCGGTTCACCTTTCAGACCCAGCCCGCGCAACACGCGGGCCGCCAGGCGCAGTGCCGGCCGTGAGGTCGGGCTGCTGCCGTCCACGGGGTAGCCCCAGCGCCGTTCTACCTGCAGTCCGTGCCGACGCAGCAGCACCGCAAAGGGATGGCTGAAGACCGGGGCGATGTGGGTGGGGTCGCCGATACGGTCGAACTGTTTGAGCTGCCCCAGCAACAGCAGGCGCAGGCGCGCCTCCACCGAGTGCAGATTGGGTGTGGTCAGCAGCAGCCGGCCCTGGGGATGCAGCACACGTGCGATCTCGCGCAGCAGCGCGCCAGGGTTTTCGACGTGTTCGATGAACTCCACACACAGCACCAGGTTCAGCGAGTCGGCTTCAAATGGCAGCACCGGCGTATCCAGGTCGGCCTCGATGAAGGTTATGCCCGGCGTCGGGTCGGCCGGCCGCGCGATGTCGATGCCGTGAAGGTCTTGGTAGCCGTGGGCCAACAGCCTTTCCAGCATGGCGCCGCTGCCACAGCCCAGATCGAGGATGCGCGAGCGGCGGTCGTGCACCTGCGCCAGTGCCTGTTCGATGATGTGCGGGTGCAAGCCGGCATTGGCGCGTTCAGTCTTGGGCATGGCGTTGCATTCTTTGGAGGCCTCGCAGCGTATCCGCAGGCCGTGACAAGGCTGTGTGCGCTGGCGCCATGAGCAGAAGGGGCCAGGAGCGGGGCCGCCTCATGGCCATAAAGGGCCACGCCGGCCGAGCCTGGCGACTTGGTGCGGGGCTAGCGTTCGCGCCAGCCCATCCCCACCCAGGTTTTTGTGAGTCCACACAGCGCAGCGCTCGCCCCACCAGCCCACCGCACGGACATCGAGGGCCTGCGCGGCGTGGCCGTGCTGGCGGTGGTGGCCGTGCATGCATGGCCCGAGGCCTTGCGCGGCGGCTTTGTCGGCGTCGACATCTTCTTTGTGCTGTCGGGCTATCTCATCACGGGGCTGATGCTGGGTGCCATGGCGCACGGCCGTTTCAGCCTGGCGGACTTCTACCAGCGCCGCGTGCTGCGCCTGTTTCCGGCACTGTGCACGGTGCTGGTTTTTTGCGCGGTGGCGGCGGTGTTCACCTTTCCCAGCGAAGCGCGCCAGATCGGCAAACACATCGTGGCCAGCGCGCTCTTTGCTTCCAACCTCGCGCTGTGGCAAGAGGCGGGTTACTTTGACGCCAGCTCCGAGAGCAAGCCTTTGCTGCACCTCTGGTCGCTGGGCATCGAAGAGCAGTTCTACCTGCTCTGGCCGCTGCTGCTGCTGGCGGCTTGGCGCTGGCGGCGGCAGGCACCGCAGCTGATGCTGGGCCTGGTGCTGGGGTTGATGGTCTTGTCATTCTTGTTGAACGTGGTGTGGGTCGTGCCCAAGGCCAAGGGCACCTTCTTTCTGTTGCCCACACGGGCCTGGGAACTGCTCTTGGGCGCCGCGCTGGCCATCCAGCAGCAAGGCCACGGCATACGGGCGCTGGGCACGCTGGCGCGCCAACTCTCGGCCTCGCGCCTGGGCCCGGTGTTGCACAACGGGCTTGCTGTGGGCGGCGCGCTGCTCATCGCTGCGGCTTTTGTGTTGCTGGACAAACGTTCCGTGTTCCCCGGCTGGTGGGCCCTGCTGCCGACCACCGGCACCGTGCTGCTGCTGGCCGCGAGCGGCCGCGCCTGGGTCAACCGCCAGGTGCTGTCACATCCGGTGCTGCTGTTCTACGGCCGCATCAGTTACCCGCTCTACCTGTGGCACTGGCCGCTGCTGGTGTTCCCGGTGCTGCTGGGCTGGGAGTTGGACAACGCGCTGCGTGTGGCGGTGTTGGCGGCCAGCGTGGGGCTGGCTGCGCTGACCACCGAGTACATCGAAGCCCCGATACGGTTCGGCCGCCATCGCCAGCCTGCGCCCTGGGCCATGGGCGGCGTGATGGCCGGCACGGCGGTGGCCGGGCTGGTGCTGATGATCTCCGACGGGCTGGTGGGCAGCTACCCGCGCAGCGTGCAAGAAATCGCCCGCGCCGACTTTGCGTTTGACTTCGGCGGTTACCGCTCGCACCGCTGTTTCCTGGACCTGGAGCAGGGACCGCAGGCCTATGCCCCCGAGTGCTGGCCCGCAGCCGGCCCGGCACAGGCCGAACGTCAAGCAGACCACCAGCCGCTGACCCTGCTGTGGGGCGATTCGCACGCCGCGGCCTTGTACCCGGGCCTGGAAGGTGGGCTGGCGGGTGCGGTGGCGGGTGCAGGCCAGCGCCCCTTCCTGGCCCAGTTCACCAAAGCACGGTGCCCACCTGTGGCCACGCTGCCCGCATTGGCCAGCCGGCGCTGCCGCGAGGCCAACGAGCACGTGCTGGCGCTGGTGCGTGCGCGCGCGCCCGACACCGTGGTGCTGGGGGGTTACTGGTCTTTGTATGCCGAGGACGCAGACGCCAGCACGGCACTGATGGCCAGCCTGCGCAGCACCGTCGCCCAGCTCCAGGCCCTGGGGGTGCGACAAGTCGTGGTTTTGGGGCAGCTTCCCACCTGGACGATGCCACTGCCGCGTGTGCTGCTGCGCGAATGGAACCGTCTGGGCAGCGTGCCCGAACGGACCTTGGCCGCTTTGGACCGCCGCGCGTGGGCGATGGACGCTGGCGTGCGCTTGGCGGTGGCCGGCACGGCGGCGGTCTTCGTGTCGCCCTTCGATCAACTGTGCAACGCGCAGGGCTGCCTGGTGTCGCAGACCGTGGACGGCGTGTCGCGGCCTCTGGTCTATGACGAGTCGCATCTCACCGTGGCCGGCTCGATGGCGCTGGTGCGGCTCAGCGGCATAGCGCTGCTTCACTGAGCGGCGGCGGCTGAAGCGAGCGAAGCGGTATCAGCGCGCATTGCCATTCTGTTGTCACCCCGGGCCGCTAGGGTCCACAGGCGGGCCACCAGCGGGCCGGCGCACGAACCCCGCCCGTGAACCCCGCCCATGAAGCCCGCACCTCCTGCCCAGCTGACCTCGACCCTGAAGGCTGTGCCGCGCGCACGCTGGCAAGCGCTGGGCATGGCCTGGGCGCGGTGGCGAAGGCGGCTGTTGGTCTTTTCCACCGGGCAGATGTCGGTTCAACTGCTGGCCTTCGTCACGGGCCTGCTGGTGTTGCGCTGGATGAGTGCCGACGAATACGCCAAGGCCGGCGTGGTGTTCGGCTTCCAGACCCTGTTCACGGCGTTTGTTGATCTGGGCGTGGGCGGCGCGTTGGTGGCCTTGATCGGCCCGCGTGGCCACGAGCCACGCACCGTCGGCCGGTACGTGGCTGCGGCCGCGTGGTGGCGTCGTGCGCTGCTGGCCGTGCTGCTGCCGCTGGGGGCGCTGGGCTTTTACGTCGTCATGTCGCGCCAGGGCTGGCCGGCGCAGGAGGCGGTGCTGCTCTACGGCTGCATTGCCGTGGCGCTCTATTTCGCCGGCGTGACGGCATGGGCCACCGCGCCCCTGTTGCTGAACCAGCGCCTGGGGGCGCTGTACCTGGCCTTGATCGCCGGCGCCAGCGTTCGTTTGATCGGGGCCTGGGCGCTGCACCAGGCGGGGCGGCTGGACGCCGTCGGCATCACGCTGCTGGGCACGGGCGCCAGCGTGCTGACCTCGGGTCTGTGCTGGCACGCGGCACGCCGTCACGTGCAGGCGCCCATGCGCAGCAGTGCCCAGGTGCGCGCCGAAATTCGACGCTACGTGGCGCCGCTGGTGCCGCTGACGGTGTTTTATGCCTTGCAGGGGCAGCTGGGCATCTTTCTCATTGCCTGGTTCGGCCAGGCGCAGCAGGTGGCCGAGGTGACGGCACTGGGGCGTCTCGGCCAGATCTTCGCCTTTCTGTCGGCGCTGTTTGGCATGCTGGTGATGCCGCTGTTTGCGCGTCTGGACGCAGCCGCCTTCAACTCGCGCTACCGCTGGGCGGTGGCGGCCACTTTGCTGACCACCGTGGCGCTGAGCGGGGCCGCATTTCTGGTGCCCGAACCCCTGCTTTGGCTGCTGGGTGCGCGTTACCAGCACCTGCTGCAAGAGGTGCCCTACATCGTCTTGGCCGGCGCCTTGGGCTTTGCAGGCGGCGCGCTCTGGAGCATCCACGCCGCGCGCAAGTGGGTATTCTGGCGCGCCACGGCTGTCTACATCGCCAGCGTGCTGGCAACGCAACTTGTGTTCATTGCCACGGTCGACCTGAGCGCCACCATGAACGTCGTACTGATGGGCGTGGCCACGAACTTTGCCGGCCTGCTGGCGCAAGGCCTGGTGGCCTGGATCGGGCTGCGCCGAAAGCCGCCAAGTTAGTGGCGCTGGCGCCGTTCCATGCTGAACGGCCGCTGGATGCCGGGGTCAAGGTGTGCTGCGCATCGCAACTCGCTTGATCTTGAGCCGCTGCGCGTTTCGTGCCAAGACGTCGTCCAGAGTGGCCATGTGCTTCGCGCCCGCCGCCTCGGCGCATGCCAGGTGCAGCGCATCGCCGGCGCGCAGTGCGCTGGCGGCATCCAGCACCAGTTCGGCCGCGCGATGGAAGTGGGCCGACTCGACGGGAAGCAGCCGGAGGTCTGCGGCCACCATGCGCTCGAAACGTGTCCAGGCACCATGCGCCTGCTGCGCGTCGATCGCGCCGGTGCG
>JBBRCN010000152.1:0-6865 GCA_038204775.1 Burkholderiales bacterium
TTCTTGGCGAAGACGGTGGCGGCGGCCTGGCGCGCACCGGCCTGCTGGTCGGTGTGGCTGAACTTCAGCACGGTCTGCGCGCCAACAGGGGTGGCCAGTGCGGCGGCCAGGGTCAGGGCGCTCAGCGTGAACAGCTTTTTCATCGTGGTCTCCTTCAGGGTTGGTGAGGGTCGAATGTCGCCATCGGCACACGTCGTCCGCTGGCGTGGGAGTGATAGAGGGCCGCTTGCACATGCAGGTTTTTCAAGTAGTCGCGGGCGCTGTTCTCGAGCGGCATGCCCTGGCGCAAATGCGCCAGCACATGCGTCTGCAGCGCCAGGCTGGCGCCGCCGAACACGCCCGGGCCGCCGGGGTCGTAGCTGCGTTCGGCCTCGGGCCCGCCCTGCGGCTTCCACCACAGCCGGGCATCGCCGTCCAGGCGCATCACACCGCGCTCGCCTTCGAGCCACATCTCGCCCATCGTGCGGCGCAGGTTCTGCGCGACATGTTCATTGAGCCGGTTGCCGTCGAACAGGCCGGTGCGCTCGTCGTCGAACTCGAAGATCAGCAAGCCGCTGTCCTCACCGGCGATCGCTGGGTTCAGCTTGCGCAGCCGCGCCGTCACGGCCCGCACTTCGCCCATCAGGAAGCGGAAGGTGTCGATGAAGTGCACAGCCGTCTCGCGCACCAGGAACTGCGGCATCTGCTGGAAGTAGGGCTGGCGGTCGAGGTAGGCCTGGGGCCCCTGGCCGTCGCCCGGTCGCAGGCGGAAGCTGATGCCGTGCATACGGCCGAAGAAGCCGTCTTCGATGAGCCGCCTGCACGCTCGGAACCAGGGTGTGAAGCGGAAGTTTTCGTGCACCACCAGCGGTACGCCAGCGGCCTCGGCCATCTCGGTCAGCGCTTCGGCTTCGCGCAGGTCAACGCCGAAAGGCTTCTGGCAGATGGTGGGGATGCCGCGCGCAAGGGCCGCACGCACGGCCGGCGCCTGCGCCAGCGGCGGCAGGCACACGTCCACCAGCGTCGGGTTCGCCGCGTCAAACATCAACTCGAGGTCGCCGTAGACCTTGGGCACGCCATAGCGCTGCGCCAGTGCCTCGGCCGGGGCGCTGCTGCGGTTGCAAATAGCCGCCAGCGGCGCACCGGCATCGCGCCAGCCCTCAACCTGGAACTGCGACCAGTAGCCGGCGCCAACCATGACGATGCGCTCATTCATCGGCGCACCCTGCGCGCGGTACGCCGCCCGACGACCGCTTGGGGAAAGTCACCCGCGCTCATCTCACAGGCCTTCGATGGTGGCGCGCACGATGTCGGCCGTGCTGCTGCTGCCGCCGAATTCGCGCGGCTTCACCAGGCCTTTGGCGAACGCCGCGGCCAGTGCGTCTTCGATGGCGCGTGCGCCGTCTGACAACGCGCTGTCGCCATGGCGGTGCGCCAGCCAGTCGAGCATCATCGCCGCCGACAGGATCGTGGCGCTGGGGTTGGCGATGCCTTGCCTTGCGATGTCGGGCGCGGTGCCGTGGGCGGGCTGGAACAGCGCATAGTCGTCGCCGATGTCGGCTGACGGCGCCATGCCCATGCCGCCGGCCAAGGCCGCGATGAGGTCGGACAGGATGTCGCCGAACATGTTTTCGGTGACCAGCACGTCGTAGGCCCAGGGCTTCATCACCAGGTTCAGCGCCATCGCATCGACGTAGGCGTTTTCGGTGGGCACGTCGGGGAAGGCCTTGGCGCGTTCTTCGAAAACCTGGCGCCAGAAGGCCATCGACAGGAAGACATTGGCCTTGTCCACGTTGGTCACGCGCCCGGGCTTGCCGCGCGCCTTGCGCTGGCGCGCCAGTTCGAGCGCGAAGTCGCACACCCGCGCTGTGCCCTTGTAGGTGATCCTCATCGTGTCGAGCGCGGCGGCTTCGCTGCCGCTGCCTTCGATGCGACCGCGGCCGCGTGCATGGAACAGGCCTTCGGTGCTCTCGCGCACCAGCACCAGGTCCACCTGCGCGGCGCGCGGGTCGGCCAGCGGCCCCGGCAGGCCGGCAAAGCTGCGAATGGGCCGCACGCCGGCGTAGAGGTCGAGCGCGAAGCGGATGTCCAGTTGAGGAATGATCTCGGTGCCGTCGGCCTGGCGCACATCGGGCAGGCCCATCGCGCCGAACAGGATGGCATCGGCAGCACGGCAGGCGGCCAGCGTCGTCTCAGGCAACGAGTCGCCGCTGACCACGAAGTGCTGCGCGCCGGCCGGGTGTTTGGCGCAGGCGAAGCGCCGGCCGATGCGCGGCTCAAGGGCCTGCAACACGGCCAGCGTGGCGTCGATCACTTCGACGCCGATGCCGTCGCCGGGCAGGACGGCAATGGAGTAAGAGGTTTTGCTCATGGTGGTCTACATTTGGGCGAGCCTGAAGTGCTCGAAGATCGTCACCAGTTCATGTCGGGCGCGCTCGCGGTGGGCGCGTGTGACGCGTGCGGCGCCTTCGGCATCGCCGGCGCGCAGGCGTTCGACCATCTGCATGTGCTCTTTGGTCGAATTCACCGGCTTGGGCCGCAGGCGCAGCGTGAACATGCGCGCGCGGTGGGCGCGGTCCCAGTAGTTCAGCACCGTGGCCTGCAACTGGCGGTTGCCGGCCAGTTCTATCAGGTGGGCGTGGAAGCGTTCGTCGGCGGCGGCCCAGGCGTCCAGGTCGTCGGCGCGCAGGGCCTTGTCCATCGCCTTGGTGGCATCGACCAGCGGCTCCAGTTCGTTCGCGCTGGGCTTGCGCGCGGCCAGCAATTCGGCGGCCATGCATTCCAGTGCGGTCAGGATCTGGTAGATCTCCTGCATGTCGTTGCCCGACACCGGCAGCACGCGCATGCCATGGCGCGGGATGACCTCGACCAGGCCTTCGTTCTGCAGCCGCATCAAGGCTTCGCGCACCGGCGTGCGGCTCATGCCCATTTCAGTGGCGATCTCATGCTCCAGTGCGCGGTGGCCGGGTGGCCAGTCGTTGTCCAGGATGCGCCGGCGCAACTGATCGTAGGCGGCATCGACCATCGAGGTGGTGTTCAGACTCACGGGCGACCTCATGGGAAATCCCAGTGCACCGGCGCCAGGCCGGCCACCGGCATCGGCAGCGTGGCGAGCCGGTCGCCCAGCAGGCAACCCAGCACCGCGTGGCGCCGTTCGGGCCCGCAGAAGGCGAGGCTGGAGATGTTGCGCAGGCAGCGGCTCTTGATGCCGTCGAGTTCCGGCCGGCCCATCGTGCCGGCCTCGAACGCAGCTTCGACGTGGGCGAGGTGTTCGGCGTCGGCGTCCTCCAGCCAGATGGTGGGCGTGCCGTCGGGCGCGACTCGGATCAGGCGGTTGCTGACAATGCTGACCACCCAGGCATGCCCCTGGACATCGAAAGCCAGCCCGTCGGGGAACGTTCCGGGGCCGAATTCGGTGATCACCTGTTTCGCGCCCAGCGAGCCGTCGGCATGCAGCGCAAAGCGCGACAGCCGCCGGCCGAAGGTCTCGTTGACGTAGAGCCATTTTCCGCTGGGATCGACGGCCACTTCGTTGGTGTAGCCCAGGCCGTCGGCCACGATGGCCGCGCCGCGCGAGTCGATGCGCACGATGAAGCCGTCGTTGCAACTGCGCCGGTAGCCACGTGCGCGCGGCATCAGCCGGGTGCTGACGGTGAGCCAGAAGCGGCCCTGCCGGTCTTCGACCACGAAGTTGCTGGGCGGCAGATCGACGCCCTCGACCCGTTGCAGCCAGGGTTCGACCTGGCCACTGCGCTGGATGCGGAACACGCCGCCCTCTTCTGCGCCCAGGTGCGTGACCAGAAAGCTGCCGTCGCGCAGCAGGGCCACCCCGTTGGGCTTGAGCTCCATGCCGTCCGGCCCGGGCCCGGCATACAGCGCCTGGCTGCCGTCGGCGCGGGTGTGCGCCACCCCGCCGCGCCAGTCAGCGGTGTACAGGTCGCCGGCGGCATTGGCCAGCACACATTCGGGCCGCACCAGACCACTGCCCACGAAGCGGATGTCGTCCAGGCAGCCCAAGGGCGCCCCTGCGCCGCCTGGGGCGGTCGGGTTCGACAGGGGTTTCGATGCGTGCATTAATGAATACGTTAATGCATGCATTCACTCCTGTCAGGAGGGAGAACCCGAGCATGTGGGAAGGCCGTCGGCGCATTGCGGTCGTTCGCGGCCGTTCGCGGCCGTTCACCAGTCTTCGCGGCCGTCAGGGCGTGATCGCCACCTTGAGCACACCGTCACGCTGATGGCTGAACAACTCGTAGGCTGCCTCGATGTCGTCGAGCTTGAAGCGGTGCGTCACCATCGCGCCCAGGTCCACGCGCTGCGCCTCGATCACCGACATCAGCCGCCGCATGCGTTCTTTGCCGCCCGGGCACAGCGTGGTGATGATGCGGTGGTCACCCAGGCCGGCGGTGAATGCGCCCAGCGGGATCTTCAGATCGGTGGCGTACACGCCAAGGCTGGACAAGGTGCCGCCGGGGCGCAGCACGCGCAAGCAGGCTTCAAAGGTCTGCTGCGTGCCCAGAGCCTCGATCGAGGCATCCACACCACGCCCGTTCGTGAGGCGCATGATTTCCTCGACCGGGTCGACACGGCTGGCATCGATGACATGGTCCGCCCCCATCCTGCGCGCCATCGCCAGGCGCTCGGGCAGACGATCGACCCCGATGACGACGCTGGCGCCGCTGAGCTTGGCGCCGGCCGTTGCGCACAAGCCGATCGGTCCTTGGGCAAACACCGCCACCGTGTCGCCGATACGGATGCCGGCGCTCTCTGCGCCGCCAAAGCCGGTGGACATGATGTCCGGACACATCAGCACCTGCTCGTCGGTCAACTCGTCGGGCACCGGCGCCAGATTGGCCATCGCGTCAGGCACCAGCACGTACTCGGCCTGGCAGCCGTCGATGGTGTTGCCGAACTTCCAGCCGCCCATCGCCTTGAAGCCGTGCGGCGTGCCGGCACCGTCCTGCGATCCCTGGCCGCACAGGCAGGCGTTGCTCCAGCCGCTGGGCGTGATGGCGCCGGCGACGACACGCTGGCCTTCACGGTAGCCGGTCACCGATGAGCCGAGCTTCTCGATCACACCCACCGGCTCGTGGCCGATGGTCAGGCCCTTGGCCACCGGGTACTCGCCCTTGAGGATATGCACATCGGTGCCACAGATCGTGGTCGTGGTCACACGCATCAAGGCGTCCAGCGGTCCGACCGCCGGGATCGGTTTGTCGTCGATCTCGATGCGGCCGGGTTCGACGAATACGGCGGCTTTCATCTGGGTCATGCGGTTCTCCGGTTGAAGGGCGGGGATGCAGCACCCCTCCCGCGAGTGCGCATCGCAGACCCGCCATGCTGTGCCTTCCATGCGCGTCGGCCTTGCGAAAACGCAAGCTCTGCGGGCCGCCACCCGAGGGATGAGGGGGCTTCAGGCGCGAGTCTTCGGCAAGATCGGCCGGGCGACTACCTCAAACCGCAGCGGCCAGCAGCGACGGCCCGGGTTCCCGGACCGCTCAGCAGACGTTGTCGAACCGCACGATGTCCGGCACCGGCTCGCGCACCACGCCCATCGGATCGCGCTTGTCCTGCACCGCCTCGATGTTGGCGAAGTAGAGCCGCCGCAGCAGGCTGACGCCCACGTCGGTGCGACCAAGGTGCTCGTCGGTGCGATCGGCGATCTGGCCCTGGCTGTAGCACGCGAACTTGTCTTGCACATTGACCCTGGAGGCGTGGTGGATCGGATCGCTCGCATCCAGCTCGTAGATGAATTTCTTCATGCGGGCGATCTTCTGCTCGCGCACATCGCCCGGCATGTCGGCAGTCAGCGGCAGGAACCATGAGTGGAAAGACCAGGTCTCGGTCTCCGAGACAGGCACGGCCCAGAACACCAGCATGATCCCGGGGTCCATGATGGGCAACGCCAGCCGCACGGCGCTCGGGAACAGGAACTCCACCTCGCGCTCGTAGCCGGGTCGCCCGGCGATCGTCTTCAGCCCCCAGCGGGTTTCTTCCACCTACAGCGTCGGGAAGGTGTTGAACTTCTCCTGGTCGAAGTCGGTGTCCTGGTGCAGCACGCTCACATGCACCGGATCGACCATGTTCTCCAGCACCTGGAAGTAGTTGCACGGCCAGCGGCCGATGGTGTTGATGCGAACGCCGTCCTCGCGTGCACAAGCGTCCAGCGGTACCAGCTGCGGCGGCTCACCTGTCCCCAGGAAGGCCCACACGAATCCCCATTGCTCCTGTACCGGGTAGGCCTGCAGCTTCACCTTCTCGCAGAACTTGAACTGCTGCGGCTCGCCGGGCTGGTCGCGGCACTGGCCGGTGGCGTCGTACAGCCAGCCGTGGTAAGGGCAGCGGATGCCGTCCTTGTCGACGCGGCCAGCAGTCTTGAAGTGCTCGGCACCGGCAGACAGCGAAGTGCCACGGTGCGCGCAGCGGTCGGCCACCAACCCGAGCCGGCCTGAGCCGTCGCGAAACAACGCCAGCTTCTCGCCGAAGGGCTGCACGGGTAGCGGGTTGCGCTGCTCGAGTTGGGCGCTCACGGCGATCGGCAGCCAGTAGCTGCGCATCAGGGCGGCCGCGCCGCTGCCGGGGCCGATGCTCGTGAGAACTTCGTTCTTTCGCGGGCCGAGCATCAGCTGGCCTTCAGGTTGAACTTGTCGACGATCAGCTTCTGTTGCGGGACCGCCTCACGCACGTATTCCAGGTACTTCTGCGGGCTCATGTAGATCGGCTCCTGCGCCAGCATGGCCAGGAGATTGGTGAACTCCGGGCTGTCCATCGCGCGACGGATGGTGTCGTGCAGCTTGGCGGCGACAGCCGGGTCTAGCCCGGCCGGCGCAACGATGCCCCAGGGCGAGAAGTCGGAGGCGTTGATCTTCCGCTCGATGAGCGTCGG
>JBBRCN010000153.1:0-6810 GCA_038204775.1 Burkholderiales bacterium
CCACCGGTGACGACCACACCTTCGGGGCGCCGCGTCAGCATGGCGCGCAGCAGGCGCTCTTCGGTGTGGACGTCGTAGTCGGTGTAACCCAGCAGCACCTGCAGGCCGCTGGCCTCCACCGCCGCCACAAGCCCATGGGCGGTGTCGGAGAAGTTCGAGTTGTTCAGCGCCGGGATCAACGCAGCGACGAAGCCCGATCGTTTGCTGGAGAAACTGCGCGCCGTCTGATCGATGACGTAGCCCATCTCCTTGCACGCATACAGGATGCGTTGGCGCAGCGCCTCGCTGGTGCTGCGGTCGCTGTGTTCGCCGCGATTGAGCGCGCGCGAGACCGTCATCTTCGACACCCCGACGCGCGCTGCCACGTCGGCCATCGTCACGCTGCGCAAGGGCAGGTCCACAGGCCGCTTGACGACAGGCGATGCGGCGCCGGGTGATCGAGCAGGCGATTCTTTCGTCATGGCAAGTGGACGATTCTGTAAGCAGCCGGCGGCACGAAGTGATACCGATAGCGACCGGGTCGATCAGTTGCTGATCAAGGCAGGAATCATATTGGGGAATTTGATCGACCCTTGGGCTGGGTTAACACCAGTTACCGGTAACCATTCGGGTGGTGAAACTCCGGACCGAATCGCAGCCGGCGGCCCCCATGCCCACGATCGAAGTTCTCGACCCCCGTTTCAGCCCCGTGGCAGATGCCGCGGCGGCACTGGAGCGCCTGTGCACCGGTGCCGTCTGGGGCGAGGGGCCGGTGTGGCTAAGCGAAACCGGCGCGGTGCTGTGGAGCGACATCCCCAACAACCGCATGCTGGCCTGGCAGCCTGCGCGTGGCATGGCCGTGTGGCGCGAGGACGTGGAGTTCACCAACGGCCATGCGCGCGAGGCGGACGGTGCCCTGCTGCATTGTTCGCACGGCCTGCGCGCCATCGTGCGCACGCGCTTCGATGCTGCCATGCTGCCGCTATCGGACGAGGTGGTGGTCAGCCACTACCAGGGGCGCCGCCTGAATTCGCCCAATGACGTGGTGGTCAAGCGCGACGGCACGATCTGGTTCACCGACCCGCCCTACGGCATCGTCTCCGACCGCGAAGGCCATGCCGCGCCCAGCGAACTGGGGCGCTGTTATGTCTTCCGCTTCGACCCGGCCACCGGTGCTTTGCGCATCGCCGGCGACTTTGTCGAAGAGCCCAATGGCCTGGCCTTTTCGCCCGATGAATCGCTGCTGTACGTGAGCGACACCTCGGCCGCGCTGCGCACCGATGGCGGCGGCCACCACCACATCGTCGCCTTCAACGTGACCGACGGCCAGGACCTGGCCAGCCCGCGGGTCTTCGCCGTGGTGAACCCGGGTCTGGCCGACGGTTTTCGTGTCGACGTGAACGGCTTCGTCTACACGAGCAGCGCCGACAGCGTGCAGGTCTACCACCCGGACGGCACCCGCATCGGCCGCATACCGGTGCCTGAGAAGGTGGGCAACCTGTGCTTTGGCGGCACGGCCGGCAACGAACTCTTCATCTGCGCCAGCTCGTCGCTGTACCGCATCGTCTTGAACACCAAAGGGGCCACGGCATGACGCTGTGGCCCTTGCCGCCAAGCAACGGGAACCGACCATGCTGGACTGGTTGATGGCGCCGCTCTCGGGTGCCGCCGAGCACACCATCGCGCCGTGGGCTTCCTGGCACGCTCGCTGGATGGTGCTTGGATGGGGCCTGCTGTTGCCAGCCGGCGCGCTGGTGGCCCGCTACTTCAAAGTGACGCCCAGCCAACGGTGGCCGCAGGAGCTGGACAACAAGGCCTGGTGGCATGCGCACCGCACTCTGCAGTGGGCCGGAATCGCGGCGATGACGATCGGCGTGCTGCTGGCCTGGGACCAGGGGCAGCGCGCCACCGCCGCCGCGACCGCGCACAGCTGGGCGGGGTGGGGGCTGGCTTTGCTGGGCTGGTTGCAGATTGCCGCTGGCTTGGTACGGGGCAGCAAGGGCGGCCCGACGGACGCGGTCTTGCGCGGCGACCACTACGACATGACGCCGCATCGATTGCGCTTTGAGCGCTTCCACAAGGGTCTGGGCTGGCTGGCCATGCTCGCGGCCGTGGTGGTCATCGCACTGGGGCTGGCCGTGGCCGACTCACCGCGCTGGATGCCCTTGCTGCTGTGCGGGTGGTGGGTGGCGCTGGCCCTGCTCGCGCTGCGCTGGCAACGTCAGCGCCGCTGCGTCGACACCTACCAGGCGATCTGGGGCCCCGACTCCGCTCACCCCGGCAACCGCCTGCGCCCTGTCGGTTGGGGCGTGCACCGCCCAATGGACTGACCGCTTCCACAGCCTGCACGCCATGGCCGACCTCGAACTCCGTCAACTCGTGAAGCGCTTCGGCGAAGTCACCGTCGTGCAAAAGCTTGACCTCGCAGTCGCCGCCGGCGAATTTGTCGTGCTGCTGGGGGAATCGGGCTGCGGCAAGAGCACCACGCTGCGCATGGTGGCCGGGCTGGAAGACGTCACCGAGGGCCAGGTGCTGATCGGCGGCAAGGATGTGACGCAAGCGCACCCGATGGCGCGCGACATCGCGATGGTGTTTCAGAACTACGCGCTGTACCCGCACATGAACGTGGCGCAGAACATGTCGTTTGCACTGGACCTGGCTGGCCGGCCGAAAGCCGAGATCCAGGCCAAGGTGGCCACGGCCGCCAAGGTGTTGAACATCGAACACCTGCTGGCCCGCAAGCCCAAGGAACTGTCGGGCGGCCAACGCCAGCGCGTGGCCATCGGCCGCGCCATCGTGCGCGAGCCCCAGGTCTTCCTGTTCGACGAACCGCTATCCAACCTGGACGCCAAACTGCGTGGCCACATGCGCGCCGAGCTGGCCTTGCTGCACGAGCGCCTGGGCAAGACCACGCTGTACGTCACGCACGACCAGGTCGAGGCCATGACCCTGGCCGACCGCATCGTCATCTTCGACAAAGGCCGCATCCAGCAGGTCGGCACACCGGGCGCAGTGTTCAACCATCCGGCCAACGTCTTCGTTGCTGCCTTCATCGGCACGCCCACCATGAACCTCTTGCCGGCGCGGGTTGGCGCCCAGGGGCAGCTCAGCGGCGCCGGCTTCACGCTGCCCCAGCCGGGCTGGCTGCGCGAGCGCGCCATCTCAGGCATCCCCGCCATCCCCGCCATCCCCGGCGACCAGGCGCTGACCCTGGGCATCCGTCCGCAAGACCTTGAGCCTGCCGCCGACGGCCCGCTGGCGCTGCAGGTCGATGTGGTCGAGTACCTCGGCACCGAAAGCCAGGTCATCGGCCGCCTGGTCGGTTCTGGTGCTGGGGGCGCAGCGGGCGATTTGCGCCTGGTGGCCACTCTGCCAGGAGACGCCCATTCGCTGATCCACCAGACCGTGCGGCTGAGCGTCGACGCCGAACGGCTGCATCTGTTCGACACCACCACCGGCGCAACGCTGCGCCTCTGACCCATCCCGTTCCAACACCACCCAGGAGACAAGCCCATGAACCGCAGAGATTTCACCAAGGCCTCATCGATCACGGTGTTCGGCGCCGGCCTGCCCTTCAGCGGCGCGCAGGCGCAGAACCGCTACGCCAAGTACGCCGGTAAGACGGTGGTCGTCAGCGTGCCAGCACACCCGCATTACGACGCGATGCAGAAGCTGCTGCCGGACTTCACCAAGGAGACCGGCATCAAGGTCGAGATCGACAAGATCGCCATCGGCCGCATGAAGGACAAGCAATTGCTGGAAATGGCAAAGCCCAGTGGCGACTACGACCTGGGCTGCTACATCGTGATGTGGAAGAGCGAGTACGTTTCCAAGAACCTGATCCACCCGCTGGAGCCGTTTTTCGCCAACCCTGCCTTGGCCGACCCGGCCTACGACATGAAGGACATCGTGCCCATCTACCTGGAAAACCTGGGTCTGGTGGGTGGGCCCAAGGGTTACCTGGCGGGGCCGGGCGCCAAGCTGTACGGCTTGCCTTATGGCGCCGAGACCAGCGTGTTGGCCTACCGCCGTGACATCTTCGCCAAGCACAACCTGAAGCCGCCGGAGAACTACGACGAGTTCGGCAAGCTGCTGCGCATCCTGAAAGACAAGGAGGGCATCGGTGCACTGACCAGCCGGGGCCAGGCCGGCCACCAGGTGGTGCATGCCTGGCTGCTGCACCTGAACCCCCTGGGCGGCAGCGTGTTCGATGATCAATGGAAGGCCCGCTTCAACGACAAGGCCGGCGTGGACGCGCTGAAATTTTTGCAAGAGGTGGTGGCCACCGGGCCGGCCGGCATCGCCGGCTACGGCCAGGGCGAGGCCAACACGGCCTTCCTGCAGGGTCAGGCGGCGATGTACTTGGACAGCACCTCCTTCGCCGGGGTGGTGAACGATCCGAGCCGGAGCAAGGTGGTGGGCAACGTCAGCTGGGCCCTGCACCCCAAGGGAACGCGGCGGGCCTCGCAAAGTGGCGGCCTGGGCCTGGCGATCCCCAAGAACGCCAAGAACCCTGAAGCCGGCTTCTTGTTGATGCAGTGGCTGACCAGCAAGGCGCAGGACAAGGCCGTCACGATGGCCGGCGGCGCGCCCATGCGCAACAGCACGCTGCGCGACGTCGATGCGGTGCGCAAGTACCCCGAGTTCATCACCTTCGTCGAGGCGCTGAAGTACAGCAACCCCGACTGGCGACCCATCATCCCGGTTTGGGACAAGATCAACATCCAGGCGCTGGGTGTGGGCTTGAGCGAGGCGCTGACCGGCAAGAAGACGGCCGAGCAGGCGCTCAATGACCTGGTGCCGCAAGTCACGGCCATCATGCGCGAGAGCGGCTACAAGGTCTGAGCCGGCGCCGCGGTTGAACGCCACAACAACGCGATGAGAACGCCGCGCTGGGTCCCCATGCTCTACCTCGGCCCCGCCGTCCTGGTGATGGCGGCGGCCTGCCTGTACCCGGTGGTGGTGGCGTTCCAGCTGGCGGGCTACGACTGGGCCCTGGGCACGCCGTGGGACAGCGCGCGCTGGGTCGGTGCCCAGAACTTCGTCTCGGCCTTCACCAACCCGCGCATGTGGAGCAGCCTGCTCACCACCTTGCTGTTCGCGGCCGTGTGCGTCAGTGCCGAGATGGTGCTGGGCATCGCGTTGGCGTTGGCGCTGGAACACCCGGTGCGTGGCATGGCGTTCTTCCGCACCCTGTTCATCCTGCCGATGATGATTGCGCCCATCGCGGTGGGCCTGGCCTGGCGCTACATGTTCGATGCGCAGTTCGGGCTCATCAACGCCGTTTTGAAAGCTGTGGGCCTGTCGCCGCAAACCTGGCTGGCCGACCCGACACTGGCCTTCATCGCCATCGTCGTGGCCGACATCTGGCAGTGGACGCCCTTCGTGTTCATCATGATGATCGCTGCACTGGCGGGCATTGACGGCTCGGTGATCGAGGCCGCGCGCATCGACGGTGCGCGCTGGTGGCAGCAGACCATGCGGGTCAAGCTGCCGATGGTGATGCACGTCATCGCCATCACTTTGATGATGCGGCTGATCGACGCCTTCCGCGTGCTCGAAGTCGTCTACGTGCTGACCTTCGGTGGGCCGGGTGACAGCACCGAAATCCTGTCGCTGCACATCTACAAAACCGCCTTTATCGGCCAGCAGCTGGGCGTGGCCGCGGCCGTGAGCGTGTTGCTGCTGGTGGTGGTGGCGGCGCTGAGCTGGGGCGCGCTGCGCTTGTCCAACCCCATGAAAGGTGAGCCACCATGAAACGCCACCCCGGGCTGGTGGTAGCGCACTACAGCATGCTGTGCGTTCTGGCTTTTTTGTGCGTGGCGCCGATCGTGGTGATCTTCGCCACCAGCCTGCGCCAGCAGGTCGACATCTTTGACTCGCCGCTGAACTTCATCTTCATGCCCACGCTGGAGAACTACCGCGCGGTGCTGCAAGACGACAAGCTGGACCGCTACCTGGGCAACAGCCTGTTCGTGGGCCTGGTCTCCACCGTCATCACGCTGGTGCTGGGCTGCATGGCGGCCTATGGGTTGGCACGCTTTCGCTTCAAGGGCCGTACCACCATTGCCTACACCACGCTGCTGCTGCGCACCGTGCCGCTGGCCGTGATGGCGGTGCCGGTGTTCCTGATCTGGAGCGAATGGAAGCTGGTCAACAGCTTGTGGGGCCTGGTGCTGCTGTACGTGGCTGTGAACCTGCCGTTCACGATCTGGCTGCTGTACGGCTTTGTGCTGCAGGTGCCGGTGGAACTGGAAGAGGCCGCAGCCATCGATGGTTGCGGGCCATTGCGCGTGTTCACCAAGGTGCTGCTGCCACTGATGGCGCCGGGCCTGGCGGCGGCGTCGATCTTCACCTTCCGCATCGCGTGGAACGAATTCATCCTGGCGCTGGTGCTCACCGATCGCCAGACACGCACGCTGCCGGTGGCCGCTTCGCTGTTCATTACAGACATCGGCGTGGACTGGGGCAAGGTCATGGCCATGGGCAGCCTGATCGCGATCCCGCCACTGATCTTCACTTTTGTCGCAGCGCGGCAAATCATCACCGGCCTCACAGCCGGTGCGGTGAAAGGCTGAATCGGCGATCGACGTGCCGGGGACACTTGCCGAGTTGGGACGCCACCACGCTCAAGGCGCGGAATCGCGGTCTGTCCGGTCTGTCCGCTCTGTCCGGTCTGTCTCTTGTCAGCGCCACAAGCTTCAGCCCACGCTGGGGGGTGCCACCGATGCTCCGACGATGTTGTGCCTTTGCAGCGCTGCGGCCACAAAGCCGCTGGACTTGGCTTGTTCGACAAAGGCCTTCAGCGCGGCCGCAGCCGCTTCGCCGCGG
>JBBRCN010000154.1:0-6734 GCA_038204775.1 Burkholderiales bacterium
AGTTGTAGCGCGTCACGACATAGAAGTTCTGCGTGCCGGCCACGTAACTGGGCGCGGCATCGCCGTTTTGCAGTTCCACCAGAGCCAGGGGCCCGCTGTGGGTGCGGCCGGCGTCGTCCAGCACGGCGCCGCGCTGGGCAAGCACGGTCGCGCAAGTCGCGAAACAGTCCAGGTAGGTGGCGTCACGATAGGTCAACGCAAATACGAACCGCCACGCCGGGTTGGGCTGCCAGCGCGGGCCGAGTGCTGCGCCGCTGCGTCGGGTGTGACCAACGTACTGATGGGTCGACGGCCACCGGACAGATGTTTCAGGGCTGCGGCGAAGCTTTGTCTTGCAGGTGCTTCCTGGCTGTATCGCCCTGCGCGACGCCGCTGGCTTCCAGCAGTAGCCGTGTCTCTTCGGCCTGCGTTGCCGGCAGGTCGCACACCAGCCTGCCTTGCACCATGACCACGATGCGGTCACAGAGCATGCGCAATTCGGTGAACTCCGACGAGATCACCAGCACGCCGACACCGGCGTCGGCTTGTGCACGCAGCAGCGCATAGATCTCCTGCTTGGCGCCGACATCCACGCCCCGTGTGGGTTCGTCGCAGATCAGCAGCTTCGGTGACTGCAGCAACCCGCGGGCGAAAATAACCTTTTGCTGGTTGCCGCCGCTCAGTGCCATCACCGGTCGCTGCTCAGCGCCGGCGGTCAGCCGCATCTGTTGCAGCGGCGGGCCGGCCCACCGCTGTTCACGTGCGAAGTTCAACACGCCGAAACGGCTGATGCGAGACAACACAGCGGCGCTGACGTTGGGCACTGCGCTGAGTGGCGCAAACAGGCCGTCGCGCTTGCGGTCCTCGGTGACATAGACGATGCCCGCTGCGGCCGTGTGGGCGATGCCGCGCTTCTGCAGTGGCACGCCCTGCAAGCAGACCGTCAGCTCGTCATCGCCGCCGGCAGCAATTCTCCGCGCCAAGCGGCTGCGCCCCGCTCCGACAAAGCCGGCGATGCCTACGACCTCGCCGGCGCCAACTTGTAGGCGCTGCGTCACACCTCCGCGTGGGTAGCTAACCTCCAGCAGCGGCGGGAAGGCGGAGCTCGCGGCCACGCGCGGTGCTGCCGCATCGATCTCGCCGACCATCTGGCGCACCAGATCGGATTCGTTCGTCTGTGCGGTGCGGGTGGTGCTGCGCAACTGGCCGTCTCGGAACACGCTGACCCGGTCCGACAGCTTGAAGATCTCTTCCAGCCGGTGCGAGATGTACAGCACGGCCATGCCCTGCTGTCGCAATTGCCGAATCAGGGCGAACAGTTTTTCCTGTTCCGGCACCGACAACACCGCGGTCGGTTCGTCCAGGATCAGGAGCCGATTGCGCTGCGACAGCGCGCGGGCGATCTCCACCAGCTGCTGGTCGGCGATGCTCAACCGCCCGGTGACGACATCCGGGTCGAGCACGAAACCGAACCCTTCCAGCAGCGCCAGTGCCTGCTCGCGCCGCCGCCGCCGGTCAAGCCAGCAGCCAAGACGCATCGGCTCGCGTCCGAGGAAGATGTTCTCCGCCACGCTCAGCTGCGGCACAAGCGACACCTCCTGGTAGACGGTTCCGATCCCCGCCTGCCGAGCCTGGCGAGGGCTCGAAAAGCTGACTACCCGCCCGTCGAGCTCGATGCTGCCCTGGGAGGGTTGCAACACGCCCGACAGCAGCTTGATCAGCGTGGACTTGCCGGCGCCGTTCGCACCGACCAGCGCATGCACCTCGCCGGCCTGGATTTGCAGGTCGACATCCCGCAGCGCGGCAAAGCCGGCAAAGTGCCGGCCCAGGCCGCGCGTGGCGATCAGCGGTGCGGAGTGTTCTACTGCGGCTGCCACGCTGCCGGCAACTCGTTGGCCCAGGCGTCGTCGCCCTTGTCGCGCATCACGTACTTGCCGGCGTCGGCCGCCGGGATCACCTGCGAAGGCACCTGCCGGCCCCGCACCACGGTGTCGCCGTGGAGCAGACTCACCCCCAGCTGCACGCCATCGCGGCCGACGCGCGTGGGGAAAGTGATGATGCCGCCCTTGCCGTACTTCGCGACCAGCTTCAGCCAACCGTTGTATTCATCGGCCGGCGACAGCACCACCGCTTTCAGCCGGCCAGCCTCGTCCAGCGCCTCGACCACGCCGGCCGACATCTGGCCCGAGGGCGAGAACACGCCGTCGATCTGGGGAAAGCGCTGCACCAGATTCTCGGTAATCTGCTTGGCCTTGGCGCGGTTCCAGTTCCCATGTTCGACGCTGAGCAATTCGATGCCGGGATGTTCCTTCATCACGGCGCGCAACGCCGCCAATTGATCCACGGTGGCCGAGTGGCCGGCGATCGGCAGCATCGCGAAGATCTTGCCCTTGCCGCCCATGTCCTTGAACAGCTGGCGGGCGGCCTTTTCGCCCAAGTCGAACTGGCCGATGTAGGCGTTGCTGGTGGTGCTGGGCGAGTAGTAGAAGCCGCCGCCGGTGTTGATCGTCGGGATGCCAGCGTCCACCGCCTTTTGCAGTGCACCCTGGATGGCCTTGTTGTCGACCGGCCAGTAAATAATCAGGTCGACTTTCTTGTTGATGAGGTCTTCGATGTCGGCCACCTGTTTCGCCGGCTTGAATCCGGCGTCGGTGACGATCACTTCCTTCACGTCCTTGTGCAGCGAGGCTTCGTAGCGGATGTGCTGCAAGGTGTAGACAACCCATGAGTTGCTCAGATAGCCGGCGCTGACGCCGATGGTGTAGGGGCCAGGCTTCTTGAAGCGCGCGCCGTCCACCTTTTCGGCGGCCTGCGCCTTCTGTTGCTCCGGCAAGGTCTGCGCCGAAGCTCCGGGACCGGCCAGCCCGGCCAGCCCGGCCAGCAGGCCTGCCAGGCTCAGTACGGTGACCCGGCGGGTGATGAACATGCTTGGATTCTTCATGTGGAGACTCCTGAAGTTACGCCGATGCGGCGATAGATGGCCGAGGCCAGAACGATGACCGTACCCTTGACGATGAGCTGCGCGTGGTAATGCAGGCCGACGACATTGACCAGGTTGAATGCCACGGTGAGGATCAGCACACCGGCTATCGTGCCGCCAATGCCGCCGCGCCCGCCCTGGAAGGCAGTGCCGCCTAGCACCACCGCAGCCAACACGTCAAACTCATAACCCGAGGCGGCCAGCGAGCCAGACACACCGGAGCGCGCAAGCAGCGCCAGGCCGCCGAGCGCGGCGAACAGGCCCGAGCAGGTGTAGACCAGCACCGTGATGCGGCCGATCGGCAGCCCACACAAGCGTGCCGCGGCCGGGCTGCTGCCCACCAAGTACAGGCTGCGTCCGAAGGGGGTGCGCCGTTGCAGCGCGACGCCCAGCAGCGCGAGCAGCACAAAGGCCAGCGCGAGCAGCGGCAGCACGCCACCGAGGCGGTGGTTGAAGAATTCACGAAAGCCCGGAGCGATCACGCCCTTGGCGGTGCCGCCGGTGACGATCTGTGTGCCGCCGTAGAACACGATGGCGGTTCCGAGTGTCAGGATGAAGGGCGACACCGGACTGCTGGCCACCAGCACACCGTTGACTGCGCCCAGCGCAGCGCCCAGCGCACAACTGGCCAGCAAGGCCAGCGGCAGGCGCGACGCGTCGCCGTCCATCAGCGCGGCCGCGCATACCGCCGAGGCCGAGACGATGGCCCCGACCGACAGGTCGACCCCGCCGCGCACCATCACCAGCGTGACACCGATCGCCGCAATGCCCACGGGCGCCGCCTGGCGCAACATGTTGGCCAAGTAAACCGGGCGCAGGAAAGCTTCGGACAGGCTTGCGCCGATGGCGATCAACAGCAGCAGCACCAGCCAGATGGCCGCTTGCTGCAGGTCGGGGCGCAGCCGCGCGCTCATGCTCTGCCCGGTGCGGCCGGCCGGTTCAGCAGGACCACGGTGACCACGATCATCCCCTTCACTGCCATCTGGACAAAGGACGAAACTTCAAGCAGGTTCAAAACGTTGCTGATGATGCCAAGCAAGGCCGCAGCGGCCACGCTGCCGATAACACTGGCACGGCCGCCGCTGAGTAGGGTGCCGCCCAGCACCACCGCGACCACCGCGTCGAGTTCGAGGCCGCTGCCGGCGTTCGGATATCCAGTGCCCAGGCGCCCCAGCAGCAACAGGCCAGCGACAGCGGCCAGTACACCGCTGACGACGAAGGTGGCGGCCTTTGCCTGTGCGACCCGCAGGCCGGCGTGCGAGGCCCCTTCTTCGCTGCTACCGATGGCCTGAACATGCAGGCCGAAGCGAGTGTGGTGCATCCCGAGGTGTGCCAGCAGCGTGAGTAGCGCCAGCATCAGGAACGACAGCGGCACGCCGTGCAGGTCCTCATTCGCCAAGGCTGCCAGCTGTGGCGACGGTGCGCCGCTGCTCTGGTCGGTGATCATGAAGACCACGCCGGTCAGCACTGTCATCATTCCGATCGTCAAGATCAGCGAATGGATGCGAAGCGTGCGGTCGAGCGCGCCGGTGAGTGCGCCCACACCCAGGCCCAGCACGAGCGCCACCGCGACGCCCGACCACAGTCGCGCGGCCTGGCCGTCCATCCAATGTGCGGCGATCACCGTGACCAGCGTGGCCAGCGCGCCGACCGTCAGGTCCAACATGCCGGCGGCGATGACGAAAGTCTGGCCCAGCGCTAGCACACCCAACACAGCGACCTGACGCGCCACGTTGGCCAAGTTGCCGGGCGCGATGAAACCGTCGACGGTGAGCGCGCAAGTCAGCAGCGTGCCCATCAGCAACCAGACGATGAAGGGTGGCCGCAGGCGCCGCCAGGCGTGCGCAGGGGTCACGCCAGGGTGCTCAGCAGGGTCTGACTGTCGACCACCCAGCCGAACTTCATCGCGAAGTTCTGCAGCGTGGCGGCTTGCAGTTCCGGTGCAAAAGACGAAACACCATCGGCCACCACGGTGGTCCGGTAACCAAAGTGGAAGGCCTCGCGGGCGGTTTCTTCCACGCAGATCTGCGTGACCGTGCCGGTGATCACGAGCGAACTCACGCCGAGCCGCTGCAACAGCCCATGCAGTTCGGTGTCATGGAAGCCGCCGTAGCCGTACTTCTCGACCACCGGTTCGTCGGGCAGCGGACGCAATTCCTCGATCACCGCGCTGCAGTCCAGTTCAGCTGCGTGGTCGTTATAGCGACGCATGAAACCCTTGTGGCAGGCGCAGGTGGGAGGTGCACAAGTTGGCGACCAGTTCCACAGCAGGCTGGGAGTGGGCGTGGACAGGAAACGCGTGTACAGCACCGGCAGCTGCTTCGCGCGAAAGGCATCGAGCAGCCGGCGCTGCACCGCCACCGTGCCCAGCGCATCGGGCACTGCCATCGGCGCGCCAGGGCGTACGAAGTCGTTCTGCATGTCGACGATCAGCAGCGCTGAGGCGTTCAGGGTGGGAGTGTCGTCGGGCATGGCGATCGGCGGCGAAGCGCCTGTGAAGTGTCTGCCAATATGATCGTGCTCAGGGCGGCACGCCGTCGTTGCCCTGGAACCCGGAAAATTACCCTGAAGTCCGAACTTCTGCATCGTGGGCGCGCCGCCTACCTCGCTTTGGCGCATCCTGGAGCCTGGATGTCCACAACACCTCACCTGCTGGCTGGCCGTTCCGGCCGCGCGGTGCTGCTCGAGCTTGGGCAGCACATCGTCGAGCATGCGCACCCGCACGCCCATGTGTTGATCAAGCTCGATGGCTCTGACAGTAGCTTCAGCGTGGCGGGCCAGGCCTGTGCGGTGCGCGGCGACACCTTCATCGCCATCGACCCGTGGGTGCCGCACGCTGGCCCGACGACCCTGCTGCAGGGCGTGACGCGCATTCTGGCGCTGTACATCGACGTGTCTAGCGAACTCGGCGACGCATCGCCGCAGAAGATCTTTCATTCGTGCATTGGCAGTGTCGATGCGGGCCTGCGACGCGCCGCGCTGCAGTTGCGCGATGGTATGTCCGCCGGGACTGCGGTGGCGGCGGACTTGGATGCGCTGCTCGACCGGGTGCTGGCCAGCCACGGCTGCGAGGCGACCTCGCCAGCGGCGCCGCGGAAGTATATGGACGGGCGCATCCGGCGGCTGTTGCGTCAAATGCGGGCCGAACCGCTACTCGCGCACGACGTGGACGCGTGCGCGCGCGCGGCCTGTGTGTCGCGTTCCCACTTCTTCCACTTGTTCCGCGAAAGTACGGGTGTCAGTCCGCATCTGTTCTTCAACGGGCTTCGACTGGAAGCGGCAGTCGAGCACCTGGGCCGTTCCAGCATGCCGATCCATTCGGTGGCCGAACAGTTGGGTTTCAGCGCCGCGGGTCATTTCACGCGCTTCTTCCGCCATCACACGGGCAGCACGCCGCTGGCCTACCGACGCGGCGCTCTGCAAGCGGCCGACTGATCGCGGCGCTCAGCCGACTGCGAGATTCGCGTCCAGCTAAAGATCATCGCGGCGATCATGGAACTGCCGGTGATTGAGAAAAACCTCACGCACTTGGGTCTGCAGGCCCGCGCGCCGCCGCGCGAGCCCGCCCGTGGGTCGCAGTTGCAAGCGGCCTGATTTCCACCAGTCAACACGTTTAAGGCGGCCCGGCGCCCAGGGCTGCGGGGATCGGCTGCGCCAGAGCTTTTCAGAGCCGAGGCTTGGCGCCTCATCGTTCGGGAAACCCCCAAGGCGACCGCTTCGAAAAACGCACTTCGGCGCTGTTATCGGCCTTCAAAGTGCGCCAGCTAGACCCAAG
>JBBRCN010000155.1:0-6626 GCA_038204775.1 Burkholderiales bacterium
AGTGGGGTCGGGTTCACACGCCGTGCAGACCGCCGAGGTGATGAAACGCTTCGAACCGGCGCTGGACGAACACAAGCCGTCCTGCGTGCTGGTGGTGGGCGATGTCAATTCCACGCTGGCCTGCACGCTGGTCGCGGTGAAGAAGGGCGTGCCGGTGGTGCACGTCGAAGCCGGCTTGCGCAGCTACGACCGCAAGATGCCCGAAGAGATCAACCGCGTGCTCACCGACCAGGTGGCCGACCGCCTGTACACCACCGAACGCAGCGCGCTGGCCAACCTGCTGCGCGAAGGCGTGGCCGAAGAACGGGTCTGCTTCACGGGCAACGTGATGATCGACTCGCTGCTGTCCAACCGCGACGCGGCCCGCCCGGCTGCAGCCACGCTGCAGGCGCACGGCTTCGACCCGGCCTTGCTGCAGCACACCAAGGGCTATGGCGTGGTCACGCTGCACCGTCCGTCCAATGTCGATGACGCGGACACCCTGACGCGACTGCTGGGTGTCTTGCGCGAGGTTGCGGCGCAACTGCCGCTGGTCTTTGCGCTGCACCCGCGCACGCGCAACAACATCGACCGTTTTGGCCTGCAGCACCTGCTGGACCCGCAGACCATGGTGCTGCTGCCGCCCCAGGGGTACCTGGAAATGCTGGGCCTGATGGCCGGCGCCACCCTGGTGCTGACCGACTCCGGCGGCCTGCAGGAAGAGACCACCGCGCTGGGCGTGCCTTGCCTCACGATGCGCGAAAACACCGAACGCCCGATCACGGTGGCGCAGGGCACCAACACCATGGTGGGCCGCGACGTGCAGGCCATCCGCAGCGGCGTGGCACAGATCCTGGCCGGCCGTGGCAAACGTGGGCTTGTGCCCGAATACTGGGACGGCTGCGCGGCCGAACGCATCGCCGCCGACCTGGCCCGTTGGTTGATGAACCCGACGCCCTGAAGCGCACCGCATGCTGGCCCCCGCCCTTACCAACGCCCTGACCATCGACGTGGAAGACTACTTCCAGGTCTCGGCCTTTGCGCCCTACATCCGGCGCGACGAGTGGGACGCCCGCGAGTGCCGCGTCGAGCGCAACGTCGACCGCATCCTGGCCATGCTGGCCAGCCGCGACACCAAGGCCACCTTCTTCACGCTGGGCTGGGTGGCTGAACGTTACCCGCAACTCGTCAAGCGCATCGTCGAAGGCGGCCACGAACTGGCCAGCCACGGTTACGGCCATGAACGTGCCAGCGACCTGGAACCGGCCGCGTTTTCGCAAGACATCACACGTGCCAAACATCTGCTGGAAGACATCGGCGGCACTGCGGTCAAGGGCTACCGCGCGCCCAGTTTTTCCATCGGCACCCAGAACCTGTGGGCTTTCGAACACCTGGCGCGCGCCGGCTACACCTACAGCAGCAGCATCTACCCCATCAAGCACGACCATTACGGCATGCCCGACTCGCCGCGCTTTGCCTACCGCGTGGCCAGCGGCTTGCTGGAAGTGCCGGTGACCACGCTGCGCATGATGAGCCGCAACCTGCCTTCCAGTGGCGGCGGCTACTTCCGGCTGCTGCCCTACGGCATTTCGCGCTGGATGATCCGGCGCATCAACGCGGTCGATCGTGAATCGGCCATCTTCTACTTCCACCCCTGGGAAATCGACGCCGAACAGCCGCGTGTGGCGGGCATCGACGCCAAGACCCGCTTTCGGCACTACGTGAACATCCCGCGCATGGAGTCCAAGCTGCATTCGCTGCTGGCCGACTTCCGCTGGGGCCGCATGGACCAGATCTTTCTGGCCCGCGAACCGGCCCAGGCCTAGAAGAGGGACCGCGTGCCCGTTGTCGAGCGTCTCAATGCCGAAGACGCCCGCGAGTGCCACTCGTGGGACAACTTCGTCATGGCCTGCCCGCAGGCCACGTTTTTTCATCGTGCCGGCTGGCAGCGCATCATGCGCAAGGTCTTCCGGCACGACACCTACTACTTGATGGCGCGCACGAACGGGGGCGCGAACGGGGACGCTAACGGAGGCATCCACGGGCGCATTACCGGCGTGCTGCCACTGGCGCACGTCAACAGCCGGCTGTTTGGAAACGCCTTGACCAGCCTGCCGTTTGCGGCCTATGGCGGTGTGGCGGCTGAAGACGCCGCCAGTGCTGCTGCGCTGGAGCAAGCAGCGCAGGCCCTGGCGCAGCAACTGGGCGTGCAGCACCTTGAACTGCGCAACCTCACCCGCCAGCACCCCGACTGGCCGGCGCAGGACCTGTACGTCACCTTCCGCAAAGCCATCCTGCCCGACGAAGAAGCCAACATGCTGGCCATCCCGCGCAAGCAGCGCGCGATGGTGCGCAAGGGCATCAAGAACGGCCTGAAGAGCGAAATCGACAGCAGCGTCGACCGCTTCTTCAGCCTGTATGCCAGCAACGTGCACCGTCACGGCACGCCGGCCTTGTCCAAGCGCTACTTCCAGGCGCTGCAAAAAGAGTTCGGCAGCGACTGCGAGGTGCTCACCGTCACCGGCCCCCAGGGCCAACTGTTGTCCAGCGTGCTGAGCTTCTACTTCCGCGACGAAGTGCTGCCCTACTACGCCGGCGACGACGAAGCCGCACGCGACCTGGCCGCCAACGACTTCAAGTACTGGGAGCTGATGCGCCGATCCTGCGCGCGCGGCCTGAAGGTCTTCGACTACGGCCGCAGCAAACAAGGCACCGGGCCGTACGCCTTCAAGAAGAACTGGGGATTCGAGCCGCAGACGCTGCACTACGAATACCAGCTGTACAAACGTGACACCGTGCCGCAGAACAACCCGGCCAATCCCAAGTACCAGCTGATGATCAAGACTTGGCGCAAACTGCCGGTGGGCGTTGCCAACTGGCTTGGGCCGCACGTGGTGCGCAACCTGGGCTGATGCAGTGGCCAAGATCTTGTACCTGGTGCACCGCATGCCCTACCCGCCCAACAAGGGCGACAAGGTGCGCTCGTACCACCTGCTTCGTCACCTGGCTGAACGTCACCAGGTGTACCTGGGCACCTTCATCGATGACCCGGACGACGAGGCCCACATCGACACCCTGCGCGGCTGGTGCGCCGACCTGCACGTGGCTCGGCTGCAGCCCACCGCGGCGCGCCTGGCCAGCCTGCGTGGCCTGGTCAATGGCCAGGCCCTGACCTTGCCCTACTACCGCAATGCCGGCTTGGCCGAATGGGTGAAAAAAACCCAGGCCGCCGAGTCCATCGACGCCACGGTGGTGTTCTCGGCGTGCATGGCGCAGTACACCTCGCCGCAGCAGGGCGCGCGCGTGATCGTGGACTTTGTCGATGTCGATTCCGCCAAGTGGGCCGAGTACGCCCACCAGCACCGCTGGCCCATGTCGTGGCTGTACCGTCGCGAAGGCCGCCAGTTGTTGGCCTATGAACGTGCCGTCGCCAGCCGGGTCGCACATGGCTTTTTTGCCACCGAAAAAGAAACCCAGCTTTTCCTGGGCCTGGCGCCTGAATGCGCCGGCCAGGTATCGGCCATGAACAACGGCGTCGATGCCAACTACTTCTCGCCGCTGGCCGATCGCCCTTCGCCCTTTCAGCCGAATGAAACCGCCATCGTGTTTACTGGCGCGATGGACTACTGGCCCAACATCGACGCGGTGACCTGGTTTGCACGTGAAGCGCTGCCAGCGCTGCGCCAGTCATTCCCCGGGCTGCGCTTTCACATCGTCGGGCGCAGCCCCGCTCCGGCCGTGCAGGCGCTGGCAGCCGATGGGGTGGTGGTGACCGGCACCGTGCCCGACGTGCGGCCCTACCTGCAGCACGCCGCGGTGGTGGTGGCGCCATTGCGCCTGGCGCGTGGCATCCAGAACAAGGTGCTCGAAGCCATGGCCATGGCGCGCCCGGTGGTGGCTGCCCAAGCCTGCGTGCAGGCACTGCATGCCCTGCCCGGACAAGAGATCGTATCGGCGCAAGACAGCCCCGATTTCGTGCGCGAGGTAACGGCGCTGCTGCATGACCCGCAGCGCGCCAGCGCCACCGGTCGGGCGGGGCGCCAGCGTGTGCTGCAAAGTTATGACTGGTCGGCGCACCTGTCCCTGCTTGCACGCCAGTTGGACAGCCTGCTGCGCCAGGTGGCCCAGCCGGCCGTGGCGGCCATGCCGCGGCACACAGCGGAGTCGATGACATGAGTGCCGTGCTGACCCAACAGTCCTTGCTGCCACCACAGCGCTGGCGAGCGCCCATCCTGGCCCTGCTGCTGGTGGTGGCCTGCCTGATGCTGCTGTACCGCGACACGCTGACGTCGATGGTGAGCATCTGGTACCGCTCAGAAACCTTTGCCCACGCTTTCCTGGTGTTGCCCATCAGCTTGTGGCTGATCTGGCGCGACCGCGACAGGCTGCTGCCCATCACGCCCAAGCCGCAGCCCTGGCTGCTGCTGCCCATGGCTGTGGTGGCCTTCGTCTGGCTGCTGGGCGACCTGGCCAGCGTCAATTCCATCACGCAGCTGGCCTTCACCGCCTTGCTGGTGATGGCCGTGCCCACCGTGCTGGGCCTGGCTGCCGCCCGCCAGATGGCCTTCCCCCTGGCCTTCTTGTTTTTCATGGTGCCCATCGGCGACTTCATGCTGCCGGTGCTGATGGAATGGACGGCCGACTTCACCGTGTACGCCATTCAGCTCAGCGGTGTGCCGGTGTACCGAGAAGGCTTGCAGTTCGTCATTCCCACGGGCAGCTGGTCGGTGGTGGAAGCATGCAGCGGCGTGCGCTACATGATCGCTTCGTTCATGGTCGGCTCCTTGTTTGCCTACCTCAACTACACCACGCTGCGGCGCCGGCTGATCTTCTGTGTGATCTCGCTCATCGTGCCGCTGGTGGCCAACTGGCTGCGGGCCTACTTCATCGTCATGCTGGGGCATCTGTCCAACAACAAGCTGGCTGTGGGCGTGGACCACCTGGTCTATGGCTGGGTGTTTTTTGGCGTCGTCATCGGGCTGATGTTCTTCATCGGCGCGCGCTGGTCTGAACCGCTGCAGCCTGTTGACAAGGCATCCCCCGTCTCCAGAGCTGAAGATCGCCCATCCACGGCCGCACTGCCCGGCGTGGTGCTGGCGCTGGGCCTTTTGCTGGCCTACCCGCATGCCTTGGCAGCCTGGCTCAACGCGCCCAGCGGGGCGAAGGCGCCCGTGGCTTTCACCCTGCCTGAACTGGCCGGTGTGCAAACCAGTGCCGAGCCGGCGCCGCTGTTGCCCATCAGCGCCAACCCGGCTTCAGTGGCGGTTCGCGGGTACGTGGTGGGTGAGGGTGTGGTCACCGTGCATGTCGCCTACTACCGTCACCAGGGTTACGACAGCAAGCTGGTCACCTCGGCGAGCATGCTGGCGCGGTCGGAAGACTCACACTGGCAGCCGGCATCCCACAGCGCCGGCAAGCTGGCCGCGGCCGGTAATGACGTGGTCTGGCGCGGCACCGAATTGCTGGAAGGCTCGGTGGCCGTGAGCGGCCGCCAGCGCAAGCGGCTGGATGTGCGCGAGCTGTACTGGGCCGACGGTCGTTTCCTGGCCAGTGACCACCGCGCCAGCGCCGCTGTGCTGTGGGGTCGTTTGTCCGGGCGCGGCGACGACGGCGCCAAGATCACGGTTTACGCCGAAGGCCCAGTCGCGGCAGAAACGCGCAAGCGCCTGGATACCTTCATGCAAAGCCACTGGCCCGCCATCGAGGCGCAGCTGGTGGCATACCGCCAGCAGCGCTGAGGCCTGGCCCGCCAAACTTTCAACTCAATTGCACCTATGGAACAAAAGGCCATGAACACCCTGGCGGTCATCGGACTGGGCTACGTCGGCCTGCCGCTCGTGGTCGAGTTCGGCAAACACATGCGCACCATCGGCTTTGACATCGCGCAGAACAAGGTCGATGCCTGCAACCGCGGCACCGACCCGTCGCGCGAGCTGAGCGACGCGCAGATGGCCGAGGCCAAACACGCCATCTACACGTCCGACCCGGCGCTGCTGGCCGAAGCCGACATGATCATCGTTGCCGTGCCCACGCCGGTGGACGGGGCGCACATTCCCGACTTCCGCCCGCTCATCGGCAGCAGCACCAGCGTGGGCCGGCACATGAAGAAGGGCGTGACGGTGATCTACGAATCCACCGTCTACCCCGGCGCCACCGAAGAGGTCTGCATCCCGGTGCTGGAAAAGGAATCGGGCCTGAAGTGGAAAGAAGACTTCTTCGTCGGCTACAGCCCCGAGCGCATCAACCCGGGTGACAAGGAACACACGCTCACCAAGATCCTGAAAATCGTCTCTGGCGACACGCCACACACGCTGGACAAAGTGGCGACGCTGTACGAAAAGATCGTCGTGCCTGGCGTGCACCGGGCCAGCAGCATCAAGGCCGCTGAAGCCGCCAAGGTCATCGAGAACACCCAGCGCGACCTGAACATC
Organism: Burkholderiales bacterium; assembly: GCA_038204775.1. Taxonomy (GTDB): domain Bacteria; phylum Pseudomonadota; class Gammaproteobacteria; order Burkholderiales; family Burkholderiaceae_C; genus Rubrivivax. Next base: position 6,411 of record JBBRCN010000155.1, read on the forward strand.
GCGCTGATGAACGAGCTGGCCATCATCTTCGAGAAGATCGGCATCGACACCACTGAAGTGCTGGAAGCCGCCGGCACCAAGTGGAACTTCCTGAAGTTCAAACCCGGTCTGGTGGGCGGCCACTGCATCGGCGTGGACCCGTACTACCTGACGCACAAGGCCGACATGCTGGGCTACCACCCGCAGGTCATCCTGGCCGGCCGGCGCATCAACGAC
>JBBRCN010000156.1:0-6615 GCA_038204775.1 Burkholderiales bacterium
GGCGACAAGGCTGCCACCCGCCAGTTCATCCAGATCGACATCTCACCGACCGAGATGGACAGCAACGTGACGATCGCCGCGCCGCTGGTCGGCGACATCGGCTCCTGCGTGCAGGCCCTGCTCGCCGGCATGGGCAGCAACTGGGCCAAGCCGCCGGCCGAGTGGACGCAAGGCATTGCCGAGCGCAAGGACAAGAACATCTCCAAGATGGCCGAGACCCTGGCGCAGAACCCGAGCCCGATGAACTTCCACAGCGCGCTCAACGTGATCCGCAAGCAGGTGAAGGCGCGGCCGGATGCCATCGTGGTGAACGAAGGCGCCAACACGCTGGACTTTGCCCGCTCCATCGTCGACATGTACGAGCCGCGCAAGCGGCTGGACGTGGGCACCTGGGGGATCATGGGCATCGGCATGGGCTTCGCCATCGCCGCCGCCGTGGAAACCGGCAAGCCGGTGATCGCGATCGAGGGCGACAGCGCCTTCGGCTTTTCCGGCATGGAAGTGGAGACGATCTGCCGCTACAACCTGCCGGTGTGCGTGATCGTGTTCAACAACAACGGCATCTTCAAGGGCACCGACAAGAACCCGCTTGGCACCGACATGGCTCCGACGCAGTTCGTCAAGGGCGCCAAGTACGAAATGATGATGCAGGCCTTCGGTGGCGTCGGCGTGTTGGCCAACAACCCGGCGGAGCTGGAGAAGGCCCTGTCCGAGGCGATCGAGTCCGGCAAGCCGACCCTGATCAACGCCATCATCGACGAGACCGCGGGAACCGAGAGCGGCCGCATCACCAGCTTGAACCCGGCAACGGCCAAGAAGAAGAGCGCCTAAACTTGCAGGTTTTTTGACAAGGAAACGAGCACCATGAACAAACCCCTCAACGGCATCAAGATCATCGACTTCACGCACGTGCAAGCCGGTCCCGCCTGCACCCAGATGCTGGCCTGGTTCGGCGCCGACGTGATCAAGGTGGAGCGTCCGGGTTCCGGCGACGTCACCCGCACGCAGCTGCAGGACATCCCCAACGTCGACGCGCTGTACTTCACAATGCTCAACAGCAACAAGCGGTCCCTGACGCTGGACACCAAGAAGCCCGAAGGCAAGCAGGTGCTTGAGAAGCTGATCAAGGAATCCGACGTCATGGTCGAGAACTTCGGCCCCGGCGCGCTTGACCGCATGGGCTTCAGCTGGGAGCGAATCCAGGAACTCAATCCCAAGATGATCCTGGCTTCGGTCAAGGGCTTCTCCGACGGTCACCACTACGAAGACCTGAAGGTCTACGAGAACGTGGCCCAGTGCGCCGGCGGCGCCGCCTCGACCACGGGCTGGTGGAAGGGCGAGAACTCGCAGCCGACCATCTCTTCGGCGGCCCTGGGTGACAGCAACACCGGCATGCACCTGGCCATCGGCATCCTGACCGCCTACATCGGCCGCCAGCAGACCGGCAAGGGCCAGAAGGTCGCCGTGTCCATGCAGGACAGCGTGCTGAACCTGTGCCGCGTGAAGATGCGCGACCAGCAGCGCCTGGAGCGCCTGGGCTATCTGGAAGAGTACCCGCAGTACCCGCACGAGATGGAAGCGTTCAAGGACAAGGTGACGCCGCGCGGCGGCAATGCCGGCGGCGGCGGCCAGCCCGGCTGGATCCTGAAGTGCAAGGGCCACGAGACCGACCCCAACGCCTACATCTACTTCACGGTGCAGGGCCACGCCTGGGAGCCGATCTGCGACGCGCTGGGCAAGCCGGAGTGGAAGAACGATCCCAACTACAACACGCCGCGTGGCCGTCAGCCGCACATCATGGACATATTCGCGACGATCGAGGACTTCATCAAGGACAAGACCAAGTTCGAGGCGGTGAATATCTTCCGCAAGTTCGACATCCCCTGCGCTCCGGTGCTGTCGATGAAGGAACTGCTGAACGACGAGTCGCTGCGCAAGAGCGGCTCCATCGTCGAAGTGGCGCACAAGGAGCGTGGCAGCTACTTCACCGTGGGCAGCCCGATCAAGTTCTCGGACCTCAAGCCCGAAGTCACCGCCTCGCCCCTGCTGGGCGAGCACACCGACTCGGTGCTGGCCGAACTGGGTTATTCAGCACAGCAGATCGCGGCCATGCACGAGGTCAAGGCCGTTTGATCCTGCACCTGCTCCCCGGAGCCCGGACCTGAGACGGCGCCCGGTGGGCGCCGTTTTTTTGCATCGGAACCGAGGAGACAACGATGGATTCTCCGATCGACCGCGCCACGCTGGTGGGCGCGATGGGCGACGCCGTGATCGTCAGCGATGTCCAAGGGCGTGTCTTGGTCTGGAACGCCGCCGCCGAGCGCCTGTTTGGCTGGACCGAGGCCGAGGCCATGGGCCAGCGCATGGACATGATCGTGCCCGAGCGGCTGCGCAAACGCCACTGGGACGGCTACGACAAGTCGATGCGGACAGGGCAGACTCGTTATGCACACGACGTGCTGCGGGTGCCGGCAGTGGACAAGGCCGGGCGAGCGATGTCGATCGCCTTCACGGTCTTCATGCTCTTCGGGCCGGACGGCAAGGTGAGCGCCTGCGGGGCGGTGATCCGTGACGAAACCGAGCGCTTTGCGCAGGACCGTGAACTGCGCAAGCGTGTCAGCGACCTTGAGGCCCAGTTGGCGGCCGGGGCTGCCGGGGCCTGAAGCTATCCTGAGTGCAGGGCCGGGCGTGGCGCGGCACCTCAACCCTCACTTTCACGGCAATCGACATGGGAAAAGCACTCGACGGTGTTCGCATTCTCGACTTCACGCACGTGCAGTCCGGGCCCACCTGCACGCAACTGCTGGCCTGGCTGGGAGCTGACGTGATCAAGGTCGAACGGCCGGGTGAGGGCGACGCCACCCGCAAGCAGTTGCGCGACATCCCAGGCGTGGACAGCCTGTACTTCACGATGCTCAACCACAACAAGCGCTCGGTGACCATCAATACCAAGACGCCAGGTGGCATGGCAGTGCTGGACCGCATGATCAAGACCTGCGACGTGATGGTCGAAAACTTTGCGCCCGGCGCGCTGGACCGCATGGGCATCACCTGGGACCACATCCAGACGCTGAACCCGCGCATGATCGTCGCGTCGATCAAGGGCTTCGGCGCCGGGCCTTACGTGGACTGCAAGGTTTACGAGAACGTGGCGCAGTGCGCCGGCGGTGCGGCATCGACCACGGGCGAGGTGGACGGCATGCCCATGGTCACCGGCGCGCAAATTGGCGACAGCGGCACCGGGCTGCACCTGGCGCTGGGCATCGTGGCGGCCCTGTACCAACGCACGGCCACGGGCCGCGGCCAGCAAGTGCTGGCACCGATGCAAGACGCGGTGCTGAACCTGTGCCGGGTCAAGCTGCGCGACCAGCAGCGCCTGGAGCGCACGCACACGATGCACGAGTACCCGCAGTACCCGGACGGCAAGTTCGGCGCTGCGGTGCCGCGCGCAGGCAACGCGTCGGGTGGCGGCCAACCGGGCGCAATATTGAAGTGCAAGGGTTGGGACACCGACCCCAACGCCTACATCTACTTCATCACCCAGGCGGCCGTGTGGCCGGCCATCTGCCATGTCATTGGCGAGCCCGAGTGGGTGGACGACGGCGCCTACGCCACGCCGCAAGCCCGGCTGCTGCATCTGAAGCCCATCTTCAGGCGCATCGAGCAGTGGACCATGAGCAAGGACAAATTCGAAGCCATGGACATCCTGAACAAGCTCGACATTCCCTGCGGCCCTATCCTGTCGATGAAAGAAATCGCCAACGAACCTTCGCTGCGTGCCAGCGGCACTGTGGTCGAGGTGGACCACCCCGAACGTGGCAAGTACCTGACCGTGGGTAACCCGATCAAGCTGTCAGACAGCCCAACCGATGTGACACGCTCGCCGCTGCTGGGTGAGCACACCGACGAGGTGCTGACGCAGCTGGGGTTTGCAGCTTCAGAGATCGCCGCGCTGCGCGGCGAAGGGGCGATCTGATACGCCGAGCCTGCCCCGCCACGCACCTGATCAAGCCAGGCGAGCTGCAGAGCGCGGGCCTGGCCGCAGCGCTGCTGGCCACTGTCGCACAAGCTGTCTTGGCCGCCTCAGCCAAGCCCGTGCTGCCGGCGAAGTAAGCGCCCAGGCGCGCAGGAGTTCAAGCGGCCCGACGCACTTCCATCACGCCGTTGTTCGTGACCTCGGCATAAACAGCCGGGTGCTGCAATGCCAGATGCAGCACTATCTTGCCGGCCTGGAACCGTACCAGGCGATGGGCTGCGATGCCCAGCATCACCAGCACCAGGCCCGACAGCGGATGGCCCATCAACGCCCAGATTGAGCCAGCGCCAATCACGGCCACTGCCAGCAAGTTGATATGCATGCGCCGCACGACAAAGGGTCGCGCCAGCGCCGGGTTGATGACGACACGGAAGCGGCCATGTGGCATGCCCGCGCGGAAGTCGCCATGCGCGACGTAGGGTACAAAATCGGGATGCTCGGAAGATTCGTTCACGCCGGCAATTTTAGGCTACACCTGGCTGCAGCCCGAGTGCCGCTGTCGGTGCTGTCAGCTCCGTCAGGGCAGTCAGCGCAGTCCGCACTCTCGGTGCAGTCGGTGCTTGCACATCCAGCTCGTTGCGTGATTCGTCCGTCTGGACGACCAGTAGCTTGAACTGCGGGCAGACGGCGTCGATGCTGGGCTTGGCCGCTGTCGCATCGGATGCCTTCGGCGGCCCACGTTGGGGTCAAGGCTTCAGGCGGCGCTCAGTCATCCAGAAAATCGCCCTTGAACAGGCTCCAGGCGCGGCCGTCATGCAAGTAGAAACAGCCGTCTGCACAGAAGTCCTTGCCCGGAAAAAACTCGCGGTAGGCCTTGGGCACCAGCCGGGCCAGATGATCGTCGTCAAGCGCTTCAAACTCCAGCGGCGTGATCGGCGAGCCGGCGCGCAGTTTGCGGTTTTCCATCTGGGCAATGCGGTGCAAGCCGCAGGTGATTGGCTGACCATTCTGGCGCATGGCGCATTGGGGTCAGACAGGTTTGCCGCCTGCGGAGCGCAGCTGACACGCTGCGGCGTGCGCAGTCTCAGACCAGGCCGATGCGCGCAGCCCGTTGGCGCAGGGCGGCTGCAGCTTGCGGGTCCGTGGCTTCGATGCGCGCAGCCTGCACGTGCAGCGCCCGCAACTGTCTGACCTCCGCAAGAGACTCGTTGTTTCGAACCCGCCACCCAAGCGGCCACCTGGAGACACCATGTCGACCTGGATCTGCACCCACGACGCCTGCTGCGACCACCAGCCCGGCGAGCACCACCCCGAGTCGCCTCAACGCCTGCTGGCGATGCGGCGTGCGCTTGAAGCGCCGGCCTTTTCTGACCTGGTGTGGCGCCAGGCCCCTTTGGGCATCGCTGAACAGCTCAAGCGTGTGCACGCCAGCGACTACGTGGACTGGGTGCATGAAGTCGCGCCGAAAAAAGGCCTGCGGGCGCTGGATGGCGGCGACACGGTGATGTCGCCGGGCACGCTGCAGGCGGCTCTGCGCTGCGTCGGCGCCGCCTGCGCGGGTGTGGACGACGTGATGGCCGGCGTGGCGCGCAACGTGTTCTGCGCCACACGTCCTTGCGGCCACCACGCGGAAGCGTCGCGCGCGATGGGCTTCTGTATCTTCAACCAGGCGGCCGTCGCGGCCCTGCATGCACGCGAGCACCACGGCCTGCAGCGTGTGGAGGTGGTGGACTTCGACGTGCACCACGGCGACGGCACACAGCAGGCTTTTTACAACGACCCCGGGCTCTTCTACGGCTCCAGCCACCAGTCGCCGTTTTATCCCGGCACAGGTACACGCCAGGAATCCGGCGTGGCGCAGAACATCGTCAACGTGCCCTTGTTGCGGGGCAGTGGGTCTCAGCTGTTCCGCGAGCGCATGGCGGCCGACATGCTGCCCCCCCTTTGCGCTTCTTCGCCCCCGAACTGCTGATCATCTCCGCCGGTTTTGACGCCCACCGGCAGGACCCTCTGGGCGGCTTGACGCTCACCGACGAAGACTTTGCGTGGACCACGCAAGAACTGATGAACATCGCCTCAGCGTCGGCGCAAGGCCGCGTGGTGTCGATCCTGGAAGGTGGTTACAGCCTGCAAGGGCTGGCCAGCGGCAGCGCGGCGCACGAGCGCACGCTGATGGCAGTTTGAACGAACCCTCGCACGAAGCGAAGGTGCTTGCGGTGCCTCAGGTGCCCTTGGACACGTTGATGGTCGGAAACTTGGCAGAAAAGTCCTTGGCCTGGAGCGCGATCTTCACCGCCACCTGGCGCGCCATCGACTTGTAGGTGGCAGCGATCTCGCCATCGGGGTGGGCCACCACCGTGGGGCGGCCGCTGTCGGCCTGCTCGCGTATGGACAGGTTCAGCGGCAGCGCGCCCAGGTAGTCCACGTGGTAGTCAGCGGCCATCCGCTTGCCGCCATCGGCACCGAAGATGTGTTCGCTGTGGCCGCAGCTGGGGCATACGTAGACGGCCATGTTCTCGACGATGCCCAGGATGGGCACGCCCACCTTCTCGAACATCTTCAGGCCCTTCTTCGCGTCCAGCAGCGCAATGTCCTGCGGCGTGGTGACGATGATGGCGCCCGTCAGCGGCACCCGCTGG
>JBBRCN010000157.1:0-6459 GCA_038204775.1 Burkholderiales bacterium
TCAGAACTTCTTTGGAGTTCTTGTCAATTGAGGCCAAATGACTCTCACGCTCTTGCGCGGTCGTGGCCAAGAGAAAGTTGGCGCGCGCACGGCCAATGGCAATCAGCGCGACATTGGCGTCACTGACCGCACTGAGTCCCAGTAATTCGCGTTCATACAAGTTTTCGGCGTTTTCTTGAATCTTGCTCGCATTGGACATGCCAATGAGACCGACCACGACACTGATCGCCGCCACCATCAAGAAGCCAGTAATCAAGCGCTTGCTGATCTTTACATTCGAAATATTCATCATTGATCTCCAGTTAAATTGACTCGTTTGCGCAGCGCCCTGCATGACTTGCGCCATGACGCCATAGACCTCTGTCCACGCTGCTTTCACAGCGGGCGTGAATGCGTTGCCGAGCCCCTGACTGAGGGTGAGCAACAGTGCCGCTCCTACGGTTGCGTAGTGCGCTTCTTTAACCCCATAACCGGCATGGCGTTTGCCCAAGCCCTTCAATATGGGAACCAGGGTATCCAGATCATTGAGCTTGCCCACGGCAGCTCCAATCATCTGCATCAGCTTCTTGCCTTGCTGCGCCATGTCACCCTTGAACAGGCGTTGCAGGCTGGGGTCGGCGGCAAAGAGATTCTTGTAAAAGAGTTCGGCCGCCTGGGGGGCAATCGGTAAAACCTGCTGCCAGGAGTCCTGCACCAGCCGAATCGTTTGGGGGTTCATCTGTTCAACTCCCGATAAGCGTTTTGGGGCCAGCGTTGGTGGCATCACGGGATTTGGCGGGCGCCGGCTGTTTGCCCGCTGCGAACTCACCCAAAGAGTTCACGTCCAGAATCAGTGCCACTTCGCCACTGCCCAGAATGCTGGAACCCGACATGCCGCGCAGGCTTTGGAACATCCGGCCCAGTGGCTTGATCACCGTCTGGTGCTGGCCGAGCAGCACGTCGACCACCACGCCGAAACTGTGCGGGCCGGACTTGATGACGACCACGCTGATGCGCTCGGGTTCATCCGTTTCCAGGCCATACAGCGAGCGCAGGTTGAGCACCGGCAGCACCCGGCCGCGCAACTCGACGACGCTGCGGCCTTGGGCATCGGGCGTGCTGATGGCCGAGCGCGATTCGATCACCTCGACCACCGACTCGAGCGGGAAGATGAACTTCGAATTGCCGACGCCGACCAGGAAGCCATCGATGATGGCCAGCGTCAACGGCAGCCGGATCTCGATGCGCGAGCCTTCGCCCGGGTCGCTGTAGACCGTGACGGTGCCGCGCAGCGCTTCGATGTTGCGGCGGACCACGTCCATGCCGACGCCGCGCCCACTGAGGTTGGTGACCTTCTCGGCGGTCGAGAAACCGGCCTCGAAGATCAGTTTCAGGATGTCCTCGTCAGGCGGCGTGACGCCGTCCTCGACCAGGCCGCGCTCCCAAGCGCGCGCCAACACCCTTTCGCGGTTGATGCCGCGGCCGTCGTCCAGGATCCGGATCAGGATGCTGCCCGATTCGTGGCAGGCGGCCAGCGTGAGCTTGCCCTGGGCCGGCTTGCCGGCGGCCTCGCGCTCGGCGGCCGTTTCCAGTCCGTGGTCGAGCGCGTTGCGCACCAGGTGCATCAGTGGGTCGGCGATGCGTTCGACGACCGACTTGTCGAGCTCGGTTTCACCGCCGACGATCTCGAAGGACACGTCCTTGTCGAGCTCGGCCGCGGTGTCGCGCACCACGCGGCGAAAGCGCGAGAAGGTCTCGCCGATCGGCACCATGCGCAATTGCAGTGTGCCGTTGCGGATCTCCTCGATCAGCCGGCTGATCTGCGCGTTGGCCTCGATCAGCGTGCCCTGGCGCGTCTGCCGCGCCAGCAGCGCCGCACCGGCGCCGGCGATCACCAGTTCACCGAGCAAGTTGATCACCGAGTCCAGCCGGTCGGCCTGCACGCGAATGAAGCGGCCATCGTCACCTGCGGCGGCGGAAGCGGCGGTGGGCGCGGCGTCGCGTTGTTTGGCCTTCGTCTGCTTGTTCAGCGCGGCATGCACCACCTGGGCACTCACGCCGCTGGTGGACTGCAGGATCTCGCCCAGTGGACGCGCTGTGGCACCCGCGGCAGCGGCTTGGCTTTGGGCGCGCAGACCCTGCTGCAACTGGGCCCGGGTGATCGCACCGCAGGCGACAAGGATGTCGCCCAGGCGCGGGTTGTCGGGCATGGCCTCGATGAGGCGGGCGTAGTCCGCGGGCGTGGCGCCGGGTTCGAGCACGTGCAGCACGCAGTCGTCACGCACGAAGCTGAAGGCGCCTTCGATTTCGGAGCGCGAGGCGTCGGTGTCCAGGCCCAGCTCGAAGGCCAGATGGCAGCTTTCCGGGTCGAGCTGGTCCAGCGGCGGCACGGCGGCGATGTCGCACACCAGGTTCGGCACGCTGCCCAGACCACGCACGTAGTTCAGCAGCGCCAGCGGGTCCATGCCGTTGCGAAAGGTCTCTGTGCCGAAGGCCACCGAGACGTGCCAGCAGCGCGCGCTGCCCGCAGGCGGCGGTGGGGGCGCGGTGGCCGGCGCAGGTCCGGCCGCCGGCTCTTGCGCACCGGCATGGCCGGCCGCGGCCTGCAGGCGTTCGACCAGTGCCGCGCGTTCGGCTGCGGCCTCGGGCGTGTCGGCCGTATCGGCGTCGCGCGCCTGGGCGACCAGGGTGCGCAGCTGGTCGTTGCACTGCAACAGCAGCGTGCTGAGCGCCGGCGTGAGGTCGAGCTGGCCTTCGCGCAGTTTGTCCAGCAAGGTCTCGACATGGTGGGTAAAGGCCACCACCCGGTCCAGGCCAAAGATGCCAGCCGAGCCCTTGACGGTGTGGGCGCAACGAAACAATGCGTTCAGCAGTTCGATGTCGCCGGGCGCATCTTCCAGCTGCAGCAGCAACTGCTCCAGGCTTTCGATCTGTTCCTGCGCTTCGCTGATGAAGGCCGGCAGGGCCTCCTGGATGAAGCTGTTATCGGCGTCGGTCATTTGGTTCATGACGATGCTCCTTCGGCCATCTGATACGTCTGGGCCTGCAACCACGCACCCAGGCCCAGTGCCTCGCAGCCGCCGCGCAGCCCCTGGCTGGGGGCGTGGATCTGCATGCTGCGGCCGCGGTCGGCGAGCGCACGTTGCAGCGACAGCAGCAATTGCAGCCCGGCAGCGTCGACTTGCTCGACGGCGGCGGCCTGCAGCTCGGCCGTTACCTCGGCAGCTGCACCGGCGGCTGTATCGGCCTGCGGGGCGGCGGCGCCCTGGCCCAGCCAGGCCAGCCACTGCGGATGCAGTTCGCCGACGGTGTAGATCGTCAGTTCCGCCGGCAGCGCCAGCGGTGCGGCGCCGGGTGGGACGGGGGGTAAAGCGGGGGGTGAAGCGCCGGAAGTCTTGGAACGCCTGGCCATGGGGTCTCCTCGTTCTGGTTAGGGCAAGATCAGCTTGGACACCGCGTCGAGCAGCTGCGGTGGATTGAAGGGTTTGACCATCCAGGCCTTGGCGCCGGCGGCGCGGCCTTCCTGCTTCTTCGCGTCCTGGCCCTCGGTGGTGAGCATGATCACCGGCACGAATTTGTGGCGCGGGTGCTGCTTGACCTGGGTCACGAACGTGATGCCGTCCATGTTGGGCATGTTCACGTCGCTGACGATCAGGTGCACCTTGGCCGCGCCTTCCAGCGCCTTCAGGCCTTCCTTGCCGTCGCCCGCTTCGATGACGTCGTAGCCGGCGCGCACGAGCGACATGCGCACAACCGTGCGCAGCGAGCTGGAGTCGTCGACGATGAGAATGGTCTTGGCCATGGTGATGGGGGTCCTCGGCGCTTGGCGCGGGTCAGCAGGTCAGAAGAAGGTGGTTTCGACGTTGGCGGCGGGGCTGGCGGTTGGGCTGGCGTCGCGACCGGCGGCTTGTCTGGCATCGGCCGGTACGCCGCGTGTCACGGCGCGCTGTTCGGCGGTGGTGTAGCCGGTGCTCAGCACCGACTGCCAGGAGTCCGCGTCGGGCATCTGACCGTCGGCCAACGACTGCTCCAGCGACGCCGTGGCGGCCTGCATCGAGTCGCGCAGCTGATCCAGGATCTGGTGGACGCGGTCCTGGAACTGAAAGGCAATCAGCACCTGCTCCACCTGGGCCTTGATCAGCTGACCTTGTGAGGTTTGGTCGGCGGCGCGCTGGTGGAGCTGCTTCACCGCGTCGTCAACGCGTTCCACCACCTGGTTGATGGAGGCCTCGGATGCATGGATGGTGAGCGTGTCCGCCGCGGCCGACTGGGTGGCCTGGGCCATGGCTTGCCGCATGGATTGGCTGAACGTGTCGACCTGGCTGCCAATGCGCTTGCCGGTTTTCCCCGACTCTTCAGACAGTCGGCGCACCTCGGCCGCCACCACGGCAAAGCCGCGTCCCGAGGGGCCGGCACGGGCCGCTTCGATGGCGGCGTTGAGGGACAACAGGTTGGTCTGGCGCGCCAGGCTCGACACGTCCTCGGCCATGACGCGCAGGCTGCCGGAGGCGTCGCTCAAGGTACGCACGGTGTTCAGCACCTCGTCACGCGAGCGCACGAAGCCTTCGAAGTTGCCCAGAATCTGCCGCAGCTGGTCCTCGCACTGCGCCAGGACGTCCGCGCGCGAATCGCTCTTGGAGCCAGCTTTGTTCTCCGGCGCGCCAATCAATGCGTCCAGTTCCCGCAAGATGTCGCCGAAGCTGCCCAGCAATTGGTCGATAGCCTCGCGCATTTGGGTTTGGGCGGTGCCCAAGTGGGTGGCCCAGGTGCGCGTGGCGACGTCGAACCGAGGCAACAGTTCACCGACCATGGCTGCGCTGCCGCCAGGCCTGACGTCGCTGGGCCCTGACGCGCCCGAGCCAGACCCCAGGCCGCTTCGAAGCCAGCCAATAGCTGCCAGGGCGGCAAGCCCCAACCACAACACCCAGGCGGCGGCGAGGCCCCCCGCCGCCAGCGCACCCCCGGCTGCGAACCAGCCGGCGACGCCCAAAATCTGCACCTTGCGCAAGGCTGGCGGCAAGCGCATCGCGGTTCGGACTCGACTCATGGCTGTCATGTGGTTCTCAGGGAAGCAGGTGCAACTTGCTCGGCGCCGTGCATGGCCAGGGGTGGGGAGCAGTGACTTTCGAAATCATCGTTTAGTGTGATTTCGGCAAATCCAAGAGAAGCTTGAAGAAGACAAGCCAGATTTGGCAGAAGGGCCGCAGGCGCCTGCACCCACTCCCATTCCCACTCCCACACCCACACCCACACCCACACCCACACCCCCCCGCGCGGCCCAACTGCCACAAACAGCGCTGACTAGGGTGGGTTGTTCCTTCGATCGACTTCGGTCCTGAGATTCAGACTCGAGGTCAGTGCAACCCCCGCTGCGCCCCAGCGCAGGCCCAGGTTCGCCGGAGCGCGACGCTGCGGTTGGCAAACACGCGGTTGGCGCAACCCAGGTTCGAGTACGCTTTGATGCAATTCAAGCTTGGTGGCCCCATGTCCGAATCCGATTCATTGACGACGTCGCAGGCAGCGGCACTTCTTGGTGTCGCACCCCATACCGTCCAGAAATGGGTCGATGCGGGCGTGCTGCGAGCCTGGAAGACCGTCGGCGGTCATCGCCGCGTGGCCGCGAATTCCGTGGAAGCCATGCTTCGTGACCGGGACGTCATGCAGCCGACCACAGCTGTCAAGAAGATGTCGGTCATGCTGGTTGAAGACGATGCAGACGCAGCCGAACTGCTGGAAGTCCTGATCGGCCGACTGTGGCCGCAAGCCCAGGTGAGGCTGGCTCGCGACGGCTTTTCCGCACTGCTCGATGCCGGCAAGCAGCCCCCCGACGTGCTCATCACGGACATCAATCTGCCTGGTCTCGATGGCGTCGAAATGCTGCGCTCGTTGCTATTGCACCCTGACACTCGCCAGATGCGTGTCGTCTTCGTGACGCACTACACACCCGCTGAACTGCAACGGTTTGGCACATTGCCGCCAGGCGTACCCGTGCTCAGGAAGCCGATTCAAATCGAAGACTTGTGGCGCGCTCTTGGCGGGGACGATCGCATCGCGGCTGCGTGAACCGTGACGCCAGGGACCTGCTGCGCAGGCGCATCAGGCGCGAAGTCGCGCTGACCGCGCAACCAGCAAAACGATCAACCTTTGCTGGCGTTTGCCAGCTACGAAGGGCAGGGAAACGTGCAGGTGTCGAAACACACCGTGATGGTGATCAACGCCGTGTACGAACCTAGAGAGAGCGCACCACCTACCCACGGGCCGGGCGTGACGCGCTAACGCTTCGGCCCCTGTTGCCGGCGCAAACAGAGTAAGCGGCTGGGCACGCTCCAGCCCGAGCTTCTTCCATCCCAGCACAAAGCGGCGCAATGTACAGATTGGCCAGCAGTGGTGGGATGGGTGAGCCTTGCGGGATGCCGCGCCGCTGATCTTTAGTCCCGGTCGTGTCTGCAACCAGGCCAGCGCACGCTCGGTGGCCGGCGT
>JBBRCN010000158.1:0-6416 GCA_038204775.1 Burkholderiales bacterium
GCCCTACCACCAGGGCCTGCGGCGGCTGCCGGCTTACCTGCAGCAGCTGGAGATGGAATCCAATGGCAAGCAGGTGGACCTTCAAGGGCGCGCCCTGCCCTTTGACACCAGCCCCGTGGTCTGGGGCGAACCCGGCACCAATGGCCAGCACGCCTACTTCCAGATGCTGCACCAGGGCACGGACGTGATTCCGGTGGAGTTCATCGCCATCAAGACACCGTCGCACACCTTCACCGACCAGCACACCATGCTGCTGGCCAACTGCCTGGCGCAGAGCCAGGCGCTGATGCTGGGCAAGACTGCGGCTGAAGCCGCCAGCGAAAAGGCGCCCACGGCCGCGGCGGGGTTCGACGCCGGCGTGCTGTCGCAACACCGCGCCTTTCCCGGCAACCGGCCCAGCACCACGCTGGTGTTGGACGAACTCACGCCGCGCAGCCTGGGTGCCCTGATCGCACTTTACGAACACCGTGTTTTTGTCAGCGGCGCGCTGTGGGGCATCAACAGCTTCGACCAGTGGGGCGTGGAACTGGGCAAAGCGCTGTGCAACGCGCTGCTGCCACGTCTGGGCAGCGGCGACACGACGGGCCTTGACGCGTCCACGGCCGGCCTGCTGAAGCGCCTGACCGCATGACCGCATGACCGCATGAAGCCGCCATTGAAGCGCATCGTCTTCGACCTGGGCGCCGTGCTCTTCAGCTGGCAACCGCGCCAGATGCTGCTGCGCGAACTGCCGCACGTGGTCACTGACGAAGCCCTGGCGGCGCACTGGGAACGCCAGATCTTCCAGAGCTACGGCGGCGACTGGGGCGACTTCGACCGCGGCACCGTCAGCGCGCCCGACCTGGTGCAACGTATCGCGCGCCGCACGGGTTTTGCCGCGGCAGACGTGCAAACGGTGGTGGAAGCCGTGCCCCGTGAACTGCAGCCCATGCCCGAATCGGTGGCCCTGCTGCACCGCCTGGCCGACGCGGGCCACAGGCTGCATTACCTGTCCAACATGCCCGCGCCCTACGCCGAGGTGCTGGAGCAAAACGACTTTTTCTCGCGCTTCGACAGCGGCGTGTTTTCCGCCCGGGTGCACCACAACAAGCCCGAGCCGGCGATCTTTCAGGCTGCGCTGCAGCACTTCGATGCGCAGCCGCAAGAGCTGGTGTTCCTGGACGACCACGGCCCCAATGTCGAAAGGGCGCGGGCCCTGGGCTGGCACGCCGTGCAGTTCAAGTCGGCAGCTCAAGCGCAGGCCGAACTGCAGGCTGCGGGCTGGACCACGGGCTGAGCCGGCCCGATCTCAGCCCTCGCGCGTGACGCGTTCGGGCCGTGGCCAGCCACGCAAGCCCTTCCGGACCTGCCTGCGGGGGCTCAGTCGCGGTACTCCGGCCCGGTCGCCAGCTCTTCGTCCATCCACGCTTCCAGCAGCGTGTAGCTCACGGCCAGCAGCACCGGGCCGACGAAGATGCCCACCAGGCCAAAGGCGAACAGGCCGCCGATGACACCGGCAAAGATCAGCAGCAGCGGAATGTCGGCGCCCATGCGGATGAAGACCGGTCGAATGAAGTTGTCGACCGTGCCCACGAAGCCGGACCAGACGACCAGGAAAATTGCCCATCCTGTGCTGCCGTCGTAGAAGGCCCAGCCCGCCGCCGCCAGCAGCACCGGCACCGGGCCCACCTGGGCGATGCACAGCATGAACATCAAGGCCGTGAGCAGCGGTGCAAAGGGCACGCCGGCCAGCGCCACGCCCAGCCCGCCCAGCACGGCCTGCGCCAGCGCCGTCACACCCACGCCCAGCGCCACGCCGCGGATGGCGTTGCCGGCCAGCACCGCAGCACCGTCGCCGCGTTCGCCGGCCAGCCGGTGCGCAAAGCGGCGCACCAGTCGCGCGCCCTCTTCTCCATAGCCGTACATCACGGCAGCGATCACCACCGTGAGCAGAAACTGCAGCAGCAGCACGCCGATGCTGCCCACCTCGGCCACGAACCAGCGGGTCAGGTCGCCGGCATAGGGCGTCAGGCGCGGCAACATGTCGCGCAAGCCCAGCGCAGCGGACTGTTGCCAGGCGCTGTCGATCAGGCTGCCCACCATGGGCAGCGCCGTGACCCAGGCCGGCGGTGCGTCGGGCAGGCGGTAGTTGGCGGCAATCCTGGCCCACTCCACCAGGCGATCGGCGTTGCCGACGATGGTGATGATGGCCAGCACCAGCGGCACCACGAACAGCAGCAGCAGCAGCAGCGTCATGGCCGTCACCGCCAGCGAGCGCCGGCCCCACAGCAGGCCCTGCAGGCGCAGCATCAGCGGCCAGGTGGCCACCACCACCATCAAGGCCCAGATGGCCGGGCCCAGGAAGGGCCGCAAGATCCACAGCGACGCACCCAGCAGCAGGCCGATGAACAGCACGCCAAAGGTGACACGGGTCAGGTCGCGGCCTCTGTCTGAACCGCGCTGACCGCCGGGTTTGCCACCAGGCCCTGCCGGCATCAGCGCGCGGGCTCGCTGTAGGGCAACACACTCACTGCTTCGATACGGTAGCTGGCAGCGCCCATGTAGGAATCGGTGCGGCCGGTGACCAGCCGGCCGGTGATCCACACCGCGTCCATGGAGCGCAAGCCCTTGGCCGGCGACTTCGGCAACACGTGCACGATCTGGTTGGCCGGCGGCGGCGGGCTGTGGATGCAGGCGCCAAAGTAGGGCACGAGCAGGAATTCCTTCATGCCGTCCTTGCTGTCTTCCAGCGGCACGATGAAACCCGGAATGCGCACCGACTGGCCCACCATCGCTTCGTTGACGGGTGCGTTGTCCCACACGTCGCGCATCTTCTTCAGCATGGCAGTGGCGCGCGGGTCACCGTCGTCCAGGTTCTGGAAGTTCAGGTCCTTGAAGTCCTTGAACGGGTCCCAGCCGGCGGGCACCAGGGCGTCCCAGGTGATGGTGCGCGGCGCGCCCGGCACGGCGGCTGCGGACGCGGACGCGGGTTTGGCGGTTGCGGCCAGCGGCGGCTTCATCAGCGGCACGCCGTCTTTCTGGGCCCACGCGGCCGCGGGCAGCACGGCAAGCGCGATGAACGAGGTGCAGGCAGCGATCAAGAGCTTCATGTTCTGGGACTCAATCCATCCGCCAGTGACAGGCGGTACGCCCGCCAACCCGGCACCAGGCTTGCGAGCATACCTGCGGCCAGCACAGCGCCGAAGAGGCCCCACTGCGATGCCGTGGGTGCAGCCGGCAGCAAGGTGATGCCAAACTGCTGCTGCAGCCACGGCCCGGCCATCACCACCGCCAGCGCGGCGGCCAGCGCGCCCAGCAGCGCACCGGCCAGCGTGACGAGCGCACCTTCAGTTGCCAGCAGCCACAGCACGTGGCGCGGCCCGGCACCCACGGCGCGCAGCACGGCCAGTTCGCGCCGGCGTTCGTTCAGCCCGGCCAGCACCACGGCCACCAGCGAAGCCAGGCTGACCACCGCCACCAGGCCGCTGATGGCCAGCAGCGCCTGTTCACCCGGCCCCACCACGGCCCACAACTCGTCCAGCGCCACACCGGGCAGCACGGCCAGCAGCGCTTCGTTTTCGTAGCCGCTGACAAATCGCTGCACGTTGAAAACCGCAACGCGGTTTTTCAGGCCCACCAGCGCCGCCGTCACTTGCTTGGGCTCGAGGTCGAACTTGCGGGCGTGTTCGGGTGCGATCTTCACGCCCGCAGCGGCCGGCAGCGGCGCGCCGCCCACCCAGTCCAGGTGGATGGCCTCGATGGCCTGCAGGCTGACGTGCACCGTGCGGTCCACCGGCGTACCGGTGCGCGCCAGCACGCCCACCACGGTGAAGGGTTTGTCGGCGTGTTCTGCCGCCAGCACCTGGGCATTGCCGTGCGACAGCGTGATCTTCTGGCCCAGCGTGTAGCCCAGGGCCTGCGCCAACTCGGCGCCGATGACGGCCTCAAACAGACCGTCCAGCGTGCCGGCAAAAGCGCGGCCCTGCGCCAGCACCAGGCGCTGCTGGTCGCCGTAGGCAAAACGCTCGAAGTAGGCAGGCGTGGTGCCCAGCACCGGCCGGCCGCGGTGCGAGTCGCCCAGAGAAAGCGGCACCACCCAGGCCACGGCGCGGTGCGCCTCGATGGCGCGCACGCTGTCCATGCCGATGTTGTTGGTGGCGCCGCCGACGCGGAACACGGCATACAGCATCAGTTGCACCGGGCTCGTGCGCGCACCCACCACCAAGTCGGTGCCGCTGACCGATTGGTTGAAGCTGCTGCGGATGTCGGTGCGCAGCCGCTCCAGACCCAGCAGCAGGGCCGTGGCCAGCGCGATGCTCAACATCACCAGCGCCAGCGTGCCACGCCGGTTGAGCGCGCTTTTCAAGGCGATGTGCAGCAGGGCTTTCATTGCGCCGTCATGCGGCTACCGCTGCGCGGTTCAGCGTGGGCAGGCTCAGGCGCTCGTCGAAGCGCTGGGACAGGCGTTCGTCGTGGCTGACGAAGATGAGCGTGCTGCCGCTGCTGCTGCATTCACCCAGCAGCAGCGCCATGAAGTCGTCGCGCGCGGCGGCGTCCAGCGCCGAAGTGGGTTCGTCGGCGATCACCAGTTCGGGCCGCCCCAAGAGGGCGCGCGCCGCAGCCACACGCTGCTGCTGGCCCACCGAAAGCGCGTCGGCGCGGCGCCGCCACAGCGCGGCTGGCAGGCCCATGCGCTGCAGCAGCGTCTGCGCGGCAACCTGCGGCGAAGGCATGCAGCGCGAAGCGCGCAGCTTCGAAAAGCGGCAGGGCAGCAACACGTTGTCCAGCACCGTCAGGTACGGCAGCAGGTTGAACTGCTGGAAGATCACGCCCACGTGGTCGGCGCGGCGGGCGTCGCGCCGGCCCGCCGGCAGCGCAGCCCAGGGCTGACCCAGCAACGACACCGTGCCGGTGCCGGCTTGCAGCACACCCGCCATCAAGCCCAGCAGCGTGCTCTTGCCGCAACCGCTGGGGCCGTGCAGAAACAGCGTGCGCCCGGCCGGCACGTCCAGCGATTCGATGTCGATGCAGTCGGCGGCGGAGGGCCAGGCAAAACGCAGGTTGCGGATCTGCAGCACGGCGGCGGAAACTTCCCAGGTGCTCCGGCACACCAGCGGCCAGAGAGAGCCGGGATTGTGCAGCGCCCGCGTGCGGCGGGCGGTTCGCGCGGGCGATTCAGCGTCCGGGCTGAGGGGTCAGACCGCGCCAGGCGGCTGGCCACATCGGCCGCCAGCGTGCGACGCTGGGCTGCGGGTCGGCAGCGGCCCTGGAGATTGCGGCCTCGGCAGCCAGGTCTTCAGCAAAACCTTCGCTGCGCCAACTGGCCAGCGGACCGGCACAACCGAACAGCCGTTCCAGGTCACCGCGGCGGCGGTCTTCGGGGCGTGGCAGGGTGGCTGGGCTCATGAGCGGCTCCTGGTGGTGCTGGCGGCAGTTCAAGTGCCGCAGCTCGCATGCATTACGCCTTACTGTGCGGTTTGGATGTGGCAGCCGCATGAAATCGACCTCGCCTTAACATGGCCCAGTCCTTTTTTGTCACTTCTGCCACACACCTCACCCGCCATGCCCGCCACCCTGGACGGCCAACTGGTTGTCGCCATCTCTTCTCGGGCGCTGTTCGACTTCGAAGAAGAAAACCGCATCTTCGAAGCCCACGACGACCGCGCCTACATGCAGCTGCAGTTGCAACGCGTGGAACAGCCGGCACGGCCGGGCGTGGCCTTTTCGCTGGTCAACAAGCTGCTGGCCTTCAACACCAGCGAGCTGCCTCGCGTGGAGGTGGTGATCCTGTCGCGCAACGACCCGGTGTCGGGCCTGCGCGTGTTCCGCAGTGCGCAGCACTACGGCCTGCCGGTGCAGCGGGGTGTGTTCACGCGCGGCCAGCCGCCCTGGCGCTACCTGCGGCCGCTGGCAGCCAACCTCTTTCTCAGCACCAACGAGGCCGACGTGCGCCAGGCCCTGGCCGTGGGTGTGCCTGCGGCACGCGTCTACCCGGAAAGCGCACGCGCCAGCGCAGCGCACCCCGAAGAAGTGCGCATCGCCTTCGACGGCGACGCGGTGCTGTTTTCCGACGAGGCCGAACGGGTCTTCCAGTCACACGGCCTGGACGCCTTCCAAAGCCATGAACGCGACCGCGCCGGCACGCCGCTGGCACCGGGCCCCTTCAAGCCGTTGCTGGAAGCCCTGCACCGCCTGCAGCGGGCACCGGTGGCCGGCATGCGGCTGCGCACGGCGCTGGTCACCGCACGCAGCGCTCCGGCGCACGAACGGGCCATCCGCACGCTGATGAACTGGCAGATCGACATCGACGAAGCCATGTTCCTGGGCGGCCTGCCAAAAGGCACCTTCCTGCGCGAGTTCGAGCCCGACTTCTTTTTCGACGACCAGACCGGTCACATCGAAAACGCCGCGCCGCATGTGCCGGCGGGGCATGTGGC
>JBBRCN010000159.1:0-6332 GCA_038204775.1 Burkholderiales bacterium
AGGTTGTCCCTGGACATGCTCTCGTAGAAGCGGCGGAGCTGGTCCCCGTAGCGGTCCTCGAACAGGAGCAGGGCGTGCTCGATGAAGAGGTAGATTTCTGCAGCCGCGTCGTCGCTGAGTCTGGGCAACGGGACGCCTGCATCGGCTGGCAGAGGTTTGGCGGCGCGCTTCATTGCAGCTCCCCGATGGCCATCTGCAAGATCTCGTCGGGCAGATGGTTCAGCGCCTTGGGCACGGCCAGGCGCATGGCCGTGCACAGGATGCGCCCGGCCTGCCGGGGCAAGCCCTTGGAGGCCTGGCGCAGGATCTCCATGCCCGAGGTGGAGACCAGCGTGTGCTGGCAGCCGGCGCTTTTGAGGGCGTGCTCGATGAGCGCAGTGAAGCGTTCGCGTTCGAGCACGGGTTTGAGCTGCACACGCGCCTGCAGGCGGCTGGTCGAACTTCAGCACCGCCGTGCGGTTCAGGCCGCGCATGAAGGCGGCCACTCGCGCGCGGTCCTGCGGCTGCAGTTCCCACACGTTGGCGCCATCTATCACCTCACTGGCCAGCTCGCCGGAGAGTTTGTTGATCCTCTTGTGCAGGTCCATCACCAGCGGATGCAGGCTGTCGCCCGCGTCGCGGCGGCCATGGGTGAGTTCCTGAATCTGCCGCTCGCTCAGCCGGTCCCTGGCCAGCGCGCCCAGCCAGTCCAGGCGGTGCTGAACGCGGCGATGCGGTTCCTCGCCGGCAGGTGTCATCTCGAGCACTGGCCTGGCCATGGTGGCGAGATCGTCTGCCAGGCACTTGATGAGCCTGGGCAGACCGGGGATGAAGAGATCGTCGTCCACACGGCGCGCCACCACGGCCAGTTCATGCAGCCACGCGGTGTCCAGGCCGGCCGCCGAGATCTCCTTGGACAGATCGGGCACATCGCGGTCGGGGTGCGAGGCATGTGATGCGGCCGACTGCACCACGCTGAGGCAGACCTTGAGGCGGTCGTTGCTGGACAGGGCCGCGTTGACCCAGGCCGGCAGCATCAGCCGGTGCTGTCCGAGGGCGGCGACGGCTTGGCTTTTTTGCATGGGATTCCGTTCAGCTCAGTCGACAGACGGCTGCAGCCTGAGCTCAGCCTGAGCCTGCGGCATGACAGTCGTGTGAACGGCGGTCCGCTTCATGGCACAAGCTTGATGCAGCGCAAGCCTGCGCGCGTTCTTCGAGAAGCCGCTGACGGGTTGGCGTGCCGCCGAAGCGCACCACGAAGACCATCGCTGCCTTGGCGCTCAGCAGTGGCCTGACGGTGGTGTCGATCAACGGCTGCCTGTGGGGCGGGCTTTCAGCGACGCATGGCCCGCCCTGGCCCGGAAGACCCGTCACCGCGGCCCGCCCTGCCGTTGGGGAAGTAGTCCTTGATGGCGCGCGTAAAACGCTGGCGGCTGTGCTGGCGCCGCTCCAGCAGGCCCACGTGGCGCTGCACCGCGACGCGTTGCAGCGGCACGATGCGCAGCGCGCGGTCGCGCGACCACTGCACGTTGGCCAGTTGCGGCACGATGGAGATGCCGAAGCCCTGGCGCACGAGCGCGATGATGGCCTCCACCGAATTCAGCTCCATCGCGTCCTGCACCGGCGCGCTGCAGGCGGCGAGCACCTGGTCGACGAGCTGGCCGGTCCACAACTGGCGGTCGAAGCGGATGAAGGGGCACTGCGTGAGGATGTCCAGCGGCCGCTCGGGCATCTCGAAATGCGGCTTGCTGGGTACGATCATCACCATCGGCTCGCTGTAAAGCGGCGTCCACACCAGGCTCGACGCCAGCCGCGCGGGGGGCTGCGTGACCACCGCGGCGTCGAGCTCGCCGCGCTCCACGCGAAGCGCGAAGTCGGCCGACTGGCCGGCCAGCACTGAGACCACCAGCGCCGGGTGGCCCTTCTTCAGCGCCCACAGACAGTCGGCAAACGCCCCCATCAGCGCCGACACCAGGGCCCCCATCACCACCGTGCCACCGAGCTGAGCGTCGCCCGGGCGCATCGCCAGTGCCTCGTAGCGCGACACCAGTTCCGTCACCGGCGCCACCAGGCCGCGGCCGGCGGTGTTCAGCACGATGGAGCGGCCGCTGCGGTCGAACAGCGCCTGATGCAGTTCCGCTTCGAGCGCGCGCACCTGCTGACCGACGGCCGCGGCAGTCAGGCCGATCTCTTTGCCGGCGGCGGCGAAGCTGCCGCTGCGCGCCACGGCCAGAAAGGTGCGCAGGGTGCGGATGGACGACATCGCAGCACTTTACTAAAGAAAAACTTCATCTCGATGGAAGAAATATTCGCTTTGTCTTTTGCTCGCCGATGCGCATACTGCCGGGCTCGACAAGCAGCAGGACAGACACAGCGCATGACCGCGATGCTCAAGGTGAAGGTTTGGCGCGGCAAGACGCAGGGCGGTTTCAGCGCCTACGACGTGCCCCGCCAGGGCAGCCAGACGGTGCTCGACGTCGTCACCCATATCCAGCGCCACCTGGAGCCCACGCTCAGCTACCGGTTCGCGTGCCGCGTGGGCATGTGCGGCTCGTGCGCGATGACGGTCAACGGCAAGGCGCGCTGGACCTGCCGCACGCACGTGGCCAAGGTGATCGACGACGGGGGCCAGCTCGAGATCGCGCCGCTGGCCAACCTGCCGGTGATCAAGGACCTGGCCACCGACATGACCGAGTTCTTCGACAAGTGGGCGCGTGCCAAGGGGCAGTTCAAGGGCACGAAGACGCGCCACGAAGACTTCGCGCGCGTCTCGCCCGCATCGCCCGAGCGCGTGGCGGCCAATGCCGGCATCGAGTGCATCGGCTGCGGCGTCTGCCACGCGTCGTGCGATGTCGTCGCCTGGCGGCCCGACTACCTGGGCCCGGCGGCGTTGAACCGCGCCTGGACCCTCGTCAACGACGTGCGTGACGTCAACCAGACCGAGCGGCTGCGCGCCGTGGCCGGCGATGCCGGGTGCCACGCCTGCCATACGCAGGGCTCGTGCACCGAGCGCTGCCCCAAGCAACTGGCGCCCACGCTGGCCATCGCCGGCCTCAAGCGCAAGGTGGCCAGGGCGGCGGTGCGGGGCGAGCTGTGAACGCGCCGGGTCGCTGCCAGGCGTTCACCGCGGAGCGCGCAGCATCGTCCTGTGAGTGCACGCAGGATCGTGCAATGAGTGCACGCAGGATCGTGCAATGAGTGCACGCACGGTTGACGACGCGCTGAGCCAGGCCATTGCGCAGGCCCGGCGCTGGTACTGGCAACGCGTCAGCGCGATGGTGCTGGCGCTGTGCGTGCTGGTGCACCTGGCAGTGATGATCTACGCCGTGCGCGGCGGGCTCGACGCCGCCGAGATTCTGGGCCGCACGCAGGGCAGCTGGGTCTTCGGCGGCTTCTACGCGGTGTTCGTTGTCGCCTGTGCGGTGCACGTGCCGGTGGGCGTGGCCAACATTGCACGCGAGTGGTGGGGCCTGGGCGAGCGCGCGGCGCGCTGGCTGTCGCTGGGGCTGGCAGCGCTGCTGCTGGTGGCCGGCCTGCGCGCCGTGTACGCCGTGGTGGCCGTGGTGGCCCCGGGGGTGCCCGCATGAAGCGCCGCAACGACCAGCGCGCCCACTCGCACCCGGCCTGGTGGGCTTTCCTGATGCACCGCCTGTCGGGGCTGGGCCTGGCGCTTTTTCTGCCGCTGCACTTCTGGGCGCTGGGTCAGGCCTTGCACGGCGCGGCGGCGCTCGATGGCTTCCTGAGGTTTGCCGACCAGCCGCTCTTCAAGGCCGCCGAATGGGGCCTCGTGGTGCTGCTGGCACTGCACATGATGGGCGGCGTGCGGCTGCTGCTGATCGAGTTCGGCAGCGCCTCGGGCCTGCGCAAGAATTGGATCGCCGGCGCGGTGGCTTTTGCCGCTGCCGCCGGCATGGCCTTTGCCCTGTCGCTGTTCGCCTGACCTGTACGGCTGCGGCGATGGGCGTTCCCGAACATTGCAACGATTTGGAGACACGATGATGAACTCAACCCGCCGACCGACCTCGCGCCGATTCACTTTGCGCCACCTTGCCGCGGCCGCTGCCGCGCTGCTCATCGGGCCCGCCGCGCTGCCGGCCTTCGCCCAGGCCTGGCCGGCCAAGCCGGTGCGCATCGTCGTGCCTTTCGCGCCTGGTGGCTCCACCGACGTGGTGGCGCGCCTGCTGGCGCAGAAGCTCACGGCGGTGTGGGGCCAGACGGTGCTGGTGGAGAACCGGGCCGGTGCCGGCGGCAACGTGGGCGCCGACGTGGTGGCCAAGGCGCCGGCCGATGGCTACACGCTGCTGATGGCTTCGGGCAGCATCACCATCAACCCGCATCTCTACAAGAACATGGCCTTCGACACCAAGAAGGACCTGGTACCGATCACCAACGTGGCGAGCGGACCGATGCTGGTGGTGGTGCCCGAGGGCTCACCGGCAAAGACCCTGAAGGACCTGATCGCGATGGCCAAGGCCAAGCCCGGCGCCGTGAACTTCGGCTCGGCCGGGGTCGGCAGCCAGGTGCACCTGGCGGCAGAGAACTTCGCCGACGCGGCCGGCATCGACATCACCCATGTGCCCTACAAAGGCGAGGCGCCGGCCTATACCGACCTCATCGGCAGCCAGACGCAGTTCATGGTGGGCAACTTCGCCGCCGCCTCGGCGCTGCTGGGCAACGGCCGCCTGCGCGCGCTGGCCGTCACCGGCAAGCAGCGGCAGCCGCAACTGCCCGACGTGCCCACGGCCAGTGAGGCCGGTCTGCCGGGCTTCGAGAACTACGGCTGGTTCGGCCTGCTGGCGCCCGCCGGCACGCCGGCCGACATCGTCGCCAAGGTGCACAGCGACACGGCCAGGGTGCTGGCCGAGACCGAGACCAAGGCGCGCCTGTACGTGCAGGGCATGAGCCCGGTGGCCAACGCCCCGGCCGATTTCGGCAAGCAGATGGATGCCGAGCTGGTGCGCTGGGGCGCGGTGGTGAAGAACCGCAAGCTCGCCCCGCAGTGAAGCCACCCAAGGACGCGCGATGAAGGTCGATCTGCAAGCGGTGGAAGAGGCCGCCAAGGCGCTGTACATCCGCGCCCTGAAGGAACTGCCGCCGGACGTCAAACGCGGCCTCAGCCGCCTGCAGGCCGGCGAGACAGCGCCCACGGCGCGCCGGGTGCTCGCCACGATGGTGACCAACATCGAGGTCGCCGAGCGCACCGACAACCTGCTGTGTCAGGACACCGGTGTGCCCATCTACAACGTGTGGATCGGCCGCGGTGTGGCGGTCGACGGCTACGCGCTGAAGCAGGCGCTGCGCCGCGGCTGCGAGCGCGCCACGCGCGAATACCCGCTGCGCAGCTCGGTGGTGCCTCCGCTGACGCGCAAGAACGAGCACACGTCCTGCGGCATCGAGGTGCCGGTGATCCACGTCGACTTCATCGACGCGCCTGAGCGGCTGGAGATCGAGATGGTGCCCAAGGGCAGCGGCTCCGAGAACAACTCGTTCCTGAAGATGGCCATTCCGGCAGAAGGCATCGACGCCATCAAGACCTTCGTCGTCGACTGCGTGCTGGCCGCCGGCGGCAAGACCTGCCCGCCGACCATCGTCGGCGTGGGCCTGGGCGGCACTTCCGACCTGGCCGTGGCGCTGGCCAAGCGCGCCGCCACGCGCGAGCTGGGCACGAGTTGCGCCGACGTGCAGGGTGCAGCGCTCGAAGCGCAGCTCTCGGCGGCGGTGAACCAGCTCGGCGTCGGTCCGCAGGGGCTGGGCGGCGACTCGACGGCGTTTGCCGTGCACATCGAGCTGGCAGCCACGCACATCACGATGAACCCCATCGCGGTGAACATGCAGTGCCATTCGGCGCGCCGCGCGCGCGCCACCTTCACGCCCGAGGGCGTGAGCTACGGCTTCTAGCAAGGCGCAGGAATCACCTCATGGCCCACTACGAATTCGAGATGCCGGTGAATGAGGCGCAGGTGCGTGCGCTGCGCGTCGACGACACCGTCACGCTGCAGCGCACGCTGTACGGCATCCGCGACGCCACGCAGATCCACATGTTCGACCGCGGCCGCAAGGCGCGCTTCGACCTGAACGGCCACGCCGTCATCCACACCGCGCCCAACGTGAAGAAGGTGCCGCCGAGCGAGCAGTTCCCGGCTGGCTATGCACCGGTGTGCATCGGCACCACCACGTCGGACCGCATGGAGCGCTTCACGCAGCCTTTGATGCAGCAATACGGCGTGCGGCTCATCGTCGGCAAGGGCGGGCTGCGCGAAGCTTCGTCGCAGGCCTTCGCCGCGATGGGCGGCGCCTATCTGGCCATCGTCGGTGGCACGGCCGCGCTGGAGACCACCTGGGTCGAGCAGATC
>JBBRCN010000160.1:0-6223 GCA_038204775.1 Burkholderiales bacterium
ACCTTCAGGCCGGCCAGCATGGCCAGGTTGTCCACGCTGAGCAGCCTGCGGTCGGCCACCAGGATGATGCGCTGGACGGGATAGTGACGCGTGACCTCTTCAATGGCCGTGGCCAGCGTCAGAGTCTCGGCCACGTTGCCGCCCCACACCTGGTGCGCGATGGGCAGGCCGTCTGCGGTATGCACGACGCTGAGCAGGCACTGCCGGGCAATCGCGCCCTCCTTGGACAGCCCGAAGCGGCGCAGGTCGCCCGCCTGTTCGGACAGGCCGTCAGATGGTCGTTCTGCGGGGCGACAAAGAGCGGGGGCGGCTGGTGGGTGACTCGACAGAGGCCGGCATCCGCGCAGCTTTGTGGTGTGTTTGACGGCCTGTCGTTGCCGCAACTTGGCCGGAGCCTGGCTGCCGGCGGTCTGACGACTTAGTCTCCCTGCGTGCTTCCCCTGCTGCCGCTGGTCGGCGGCGGCGGCGTTCAGGGCCACCGTTTCGCGCCCGTCGCGATGAGTCTGGGCATATCCTTGTCCTTCGCCGCCATCGTCGTGTCTCTCGGCGCCTTCGGTCCGGCGTTCAGCATTGACACCTCGACTGTTCGTATGGCGGGCGCGGCGATGGTGATCGCCTTCGCGCTGGTGACGTTGGTGCCCGCCTTCAGAGCGGGGTTCTCGCGCTGGATGCTGTTTATTCCCAGTGCTGCCCATGCGGCATCGGGGCGCCTGGACGGGCGATCGCTGGGCAGCGCCCTGCTGCTCGGTGGCGTGCTGGGCCTGGTCTGGTGCCCATGCTCAGGGCCCTTGCTCGGTTCGGCGTAGGCCTTGGTCGCCAGCGACGACGGTGCCGCGCGCGGTGCATTGGTGCTGGCGGTGTTCGGCGTAGGCGCCGCTTTGCCGCTTGTGGCGGTGGCCTACGCTCCGCGCGCAGGATTCGTGCGCGCACGCAGCTGGGTGCCGGCAAGGGTCGCGCGCGTGCGCCCGGGCCTCGCGCAGGTTCTGGGCGCCATGGGAGCCGCCATCCTCACCGGTGCCGACAAGCACCTCGAGGCTTTGGTGCTGTCCTGGCTACCGGACACCTGGGTCAATCTCACAGTGGGCATCTGATCGCCCGCCGTGCTTGGCCACTGCTGTGACACGCCGTCAGCCCGCTGACATGGCACTGAAGCAAGCGTAGCCCGTGCATTCGTGGATGCGAAACAGAGCCACCTGCCACGCTAGGCAGTCCGGTCATCCGACTGGAGCGGACCCCGACGTTGATCTCGTGACCAGGCCGCAGGCGAAACACCCACCGCGCGCAGGAAGCTGCGCGTGAAGGTCTCGGCCCCGGCATAGCCGACCGCGAGTGCCACCTGCTTGACCGGTCGCCCCCGCCGCAGCATGGACTTTGCGAGGTTCATCCGCCAAAGGGTCAGGTACTCGCCGGCCGGCAGTCCAACGACCTCTGCGAAACGGGCCGCAAACCGCGACCGGGACATACCCGCTGCCTTGGCCAGTCCGTCCAGCGTCCACGGCAATGCCGGCTGGGCATGGATCGCATTCAGCGCCAGGGCCAGGCGGGTGTCGGCCAAGCCCGCGAGCAGTCCGCCGTCAACGATCTGCTGCTCGATCGCGAAGCGCAGCAGTTGCACGACTGCAATTTCCGTCAGCCGGTCAACGACGGCGGCGTGCCCGCAGCGTCGCCCAAAGGCCTCGGCAAAGAGCATGCCCATCGTGGCGTCGAGACCCGGTGCCTGGGTCAGCGGGATCACCAGCAGGTCCGGCAGCCCCCGCAGCAGCGGGTTCTCGTCGCCCAAACCGAACTCGATCGCCGCGCAAACGACCTCGGCACCGTCGAGAGCGTCGGCATCCATGCGGTGGTTGAGCGGGCGCGGATAGAAGACCACGCCGGGCTCGGCGACGACCCTGCGGTGCCCCTGCCGGTCGGTGAAACCAACCCGGCCGCGGCGAACGAGATGGAGATGTCCGACACCGTCGCCTTCGGCAAACTCTGCGACACCGCACAGCGCGCCGCTGTGGAAGACGCGGGCGCGCAACTCGAACCGTTGCAAAAGGCTGGTCAGACGATCCGGCATGGGACGCTGAGTCTAGTTCTTAGGACGAATGGCTGCCATCAGTATCTGCGTCGGCTCTACAGTCAGGCCATCGGCAGCGGTCGGCCATTCACCGGCCACTGCGCCCTGTTATGTCATGTCATGTCAACGAGGAGATCGACGCCATGCTGATGCCCCGCCAGCCCGTCCCGGACCTGCACGTGCCCACCCTGGCGCAGGGCGATTTCGTGCTTTCCGCCGACGCCGCGCCCCGATTCACGATGCTCGTCTTCTACCGCGGCCTGCATTGCCCGATCTGTCTAAAGTACCTGCTCGAGCTAGGTCGGCTGCTGCCCGAGTTCGGCAAGCGCGGCGTCAAGGTGCTGACCTTGTCTTCCGACACCCGTGAGCGCGCCTCGGCCATGGCCAACAAGCTCGGCGCACCCGATCTGCGCGTGGGCCACGACCTGCCGCTGGTGGTGGCCCGCGCCTTCGGGCTGTACATCAGCACCTCGCGTGGCATGACCTCGGCGGGAATCGAAGAGCCGGCGTTGTTCTCCGAACCAGGCGTGTTCTTGGTCAGGCCCGACCGCACGCTGTATTACGGTGCAGTGCAGACCATGCCTTTCGCGCGGCCGCACTTCGACGAATTGCTGGCGGCGCTGGACTTCGCGATCGCCAAGGACTACCCGGCCCGCGGCGAGCACGCCGCTGCGTTCTAGGGCCGGGACGGAAGGAGGGCAGAACCCATGCGCTACGACGCATTGGCCTTCGACACCGGCGGCACGGTGCTCGACTGGCACGGATCATTGGTCGGGGAACTGGCACGCGTGCCCGCCTGGCAGGGCGTGTCGTTCGACCGCCACGCCTTCGCGAACGCATGGCGGCGCGGCACGATGCGGGGCATCGTCGGCCAGGCGCAACCAACGTTCACCATGGACGACATGCACCTTCAGTCGCTCGACGAGACTGTGAAGGCGTTCGGTCTGCCTGCGCTCGACCCGCCAAGCCGGCACGACCTCTGGCGTGCCTGGCACCGCCTGCGTGCCTGGCCCGATTTTGCGCCGGCGCTGGCGTTGCTGCGCGCGCGGGTACCGGTTGTCTCGTTCACGATGTTGCCAACGGCCCTGGTCATCGACGTGTCGCGCCGCAACGGCATCATCTGGGATGCCATTGTCTCGTGCGAGATGATCGGCATTTACAAACCACACCGCGAAGCCTACGTCACGGCAGCACGCTGGATGAATCTGGCACCCGAGCGCATCCTGATGGTGGCTTGCCACAACTTCGACCTCAACGCAGCGCATGCAGTGGGGCTGCGCACCGCCTTCGTTGCTCGCCCCGATGAGTGGGGGCCGGCGGGCCCTCCCGATCCTCATCCCAACATGGCCTACGACCATGTCGCCGCCGACTTCGATGATCTTTGCCATCAGGTTCTTTCCAAAGACTGAGAATGTTCGCATGATCAAGTTCTATTACCACCCGTCGCCTAACCCGGCCAAGGTTGCCTTGTTCCTGGAAGAGGCCGCGCTGCCGTACGAGATGGTGCCGGTGGACACCCGCAGGGGCGACCAGCACGTACCAACGTTCCTGGCCATCAATCCGAACGGCAAGACGCCAGCGCTGGTCGACGGTGACGCCGTCGTCTTCGACAGCAACGCCATCCTGCTTTACCTGGCCTAGAAAACCGGGCAGTTCCTGCCTGCCAACACGCCGTCGGCGAGAGCCGAGATGATGTCGTGGTTGATGTTCGTAGCCACCGGTATCGGACCGTACTCGGGACAGTCAGTGCACTTCAAGCACTTTGCGCCTGACCCGAAGGCCTACGCGGTGAATCGCTACGACTTCGAGGCGTGGCGGCATTGGAAGATCATCGACGCTCGCCTCGCCGCCCACCCATGGATGCTGGGCGACAGCTACACCCTCGTCGACATGGCCGTATGGGGCTGGGCGCGCGCGGTGCCCTTCGTGCTGGGTGCAGACGCGTGGCGGAAAATGCCCCACGTCAAGCGCCTGCTCGATGAAATTAACGCGCGGCCGGCAGCGCAACGCGCCGAAGCATTGAAGGTCAAGCACGCCTTCAAGGGCGAGATGGACGATGAGGCCAAGAAGGCGATGTTTCCGCAGAACGCCCGCCTCGCGGCGCTGGGCGCTGCGTGACCGTCACGCTGTACGAGCACGCATTGATCGTCGGTGCCGGGCCCAGTCTGGGTGAAAGCCTGGCGCGCGCTTTCGCGGGTAAGTGCCGAATGCGTGTCGCGGTCACGGCGCGCCGCCAGGTGCCGCTCGAAACGACCGCAACCGAGACTGGCGCGCGCCGGCCTGGAGCCCAGCCAATTGGAAATCGAGGTCACCGAGTCGCTGTTCATCGGCGACACGCAAGCGGCACTTGACAGCCTGCACGTCTCGCGCGAACTGGGTGTGCGGGTCGCGCTGGAAGATCACGGCACCGATTACCCGTCCCTTGCCTACCTTTGCCGATTTCCTTTCGACACGTTGAAGATCGACCGCAGCTTCGTACGCAAACTGACGACCCGACACAACGCACGTGCCGTTGTCGGCATCATCGTCGATCTGGCACGCTCGCTGGGCTTGCGAACGCTGGCAAAGGGGGTGGTGGAGCCAGCGCAGCTCGAGCTGCTGCGCAAAGCCCGCGGCGACAGCCTGCAGGGTTACCTGGTCGCTCGGCCGATGCCGTTTCACGGACTCGAGTCACCGTTGTCCGGTTGGAAGAACTGCGCCGAGCCTGAGATCAATCAGTGGCGCGTGTCGTAGGCCGATTTCGTTTGGTGCCGACTTGAACTTCGCCGACCAAAAATCACGTACTTTCTCGGGCTTGACCACCCCGAGGAGCGCTCGTGTACGTTGGCAAAACCTTGTTCGCTCAAGTCATGGAGTTCATGCCGTGGACGAGCTTCGCGCGCATCGTTCAACGCCACGGTGGCAATTCGGGCGTGCGCACTCTGTCGTGCGCCGAGCAGTTCCGCGCAATGGCATTTGCTCAACTCACTTGGCGCGAGAGTCTTCGAGACATCGAGTCCTGCCTGTCGGCCAATGCAGGCAAGCTGTATGCGATGGGCTTTCGCTCTGCGGTCAAGCGCTCCACGCTGGCAGACGCCAACGAGTCGCGCGACTGGCGAATCTGGTCGGACCTTGCTGCGGTCCTGATTCGCCGCGCACGCAAGCTCTACGCGAGCGACTCCGTGCTTGGTCTCGACTTGGACAACACGGTCTATGCGCTGGATTCCAGCACCATCGACCTGTGCCTGAGTCTGTTCGACTGGGCACCGTTTCGATCGACCAAGGCGGCCATCAAACTGCACACGCTGCTGGATCTGCGCGGCGCCATCCCCGCCTTCATTCACATCAGCGACGGCAAGCTGCACGACGTGAATGTGCTGGACATGCTGGTCTTCGAACCCGGTGCGTTCTACGTGATGGATCGCGGCTACGTCGACTTCGAGCGGCTGCACGCATTGCATCAAGCCGGCGCCTTCTTCGTGACGCGCGCAAAGTCGCCAATGGATGCCAGGCGCGTCTACTCGGCAGCCACCGACCGCAGCACCGGCATCATCAGCGACCAGCAGGTCATGCTCAATGGCTACTACTCCGCCAAGAAGTACCCCGAGCATTTGAGGCGTGTCCGTTTCAAGGACCCCGAGTCGGGCAAGACGCTGATCTTCCTGACCAACAACAATGCTTTGCCGGCGTTGACGATTGCTGCCCTTTACAAGAGTCGTTGGCAGGTCGAGTTGTTCTTCAAGTGGATAAAGCAGCACCTGCGCATCAAGAAGTTTCTGGGCAACAGCGAGAACGCGGTGAAGACGCAAGTCTGGTGCGCCGTGGCCACCTACGTGCTCATCGCCATTGTCAAAAAGGAGCTTCAACTCGATGCCTCCCTCTACACATGTCTACAGATCTTGTCGGTCTCGGTCTTCGAGAAAACCGAGCTTTCATGCGCCCTGCAGGCCGATCAATCTCAGATCGAACCCCTTGACGGCGCTAACCAGTTGAATTTGTTCGACTTTTAACCGGACAGTAGTGATGTTCGCAAGTCCTAGAATTCGGATGATTCGGTGGGCTCGGCAGTGCCGGCGCCCCCGTGGTGTCAGTGGTAGTTGGCCGCGCCGCGCACGTTGTCGTGCACAGGCGCCACCCACTCGGGCGCGGGCTCGCTGCGCGCGATCAGGTCGCGCCCGTTGGCCA
>JBBRCN010000161.1:0-6192 GCA_038204775.1 Burkholderiales bacterium
CCAGCCAGGGCATGCGCGCCAGCCGTTCGGCCTCGAAGGCCCTGATCTTGTCGGCATGCCGCAGCGTCAGGCCGATGTCGTCGAAGCCGTTCGTCAGGCAGTACTTGCGGAAAGGCTGCACCTCGAAGGGCAGCTCGCTGCCGTCGGGCTTGACCACCACCTGGCGCAGCAAGTCCACCGTCAGGCTGTAGCCCGGAAAGGCCAGCACCTCGTCGAACAATCTGGCCACCTGCAACTCGGGCAACACGATGGGCAGCAAGCCGTTCTTGAAGCAGTTGTTGAAGAAAATGTCGGCAAAGCTGGGCGCGAGGATGGCGCGAAAGCCGTATTGGTCCAGCGCCCAGGGTGCATGTTCACGGCTGCTGCCGCAGCCGAAGTTGCTGCGCGCGATGAGCACCGACGCGCCCTTGTAACGCGGCTGGTTCAGCACGAAGTCGGGGTTGGGCTTGCGCGAGGCCGGGTCCTGACCCGGTTCACCCGGGTCCAGGTAGCGCCAGGCATCGAACAGGTTGGGCCCGAAGCCGCTGCGCGCGATGGATTTGAGGAACTGCTTGGGGATGATGGCGTCGGTGTCGACGTTGTCGCGGTCCATCGGGGCCACCAGACCCTGGTGCACAGTGAAGGCTTGCATGATCTGGGGCCCTTTTCAGGAGAAGCGGCGCACGTCGACGAAGTGGCCGTTCAAGGCGGCAGCCGCGGCCATCGCCGGGCTGACAAGATGCGTGCGGCCGCCTGCACCCTGCCGCCCTTCGAAGTTGCGGTTGCTGGTGCTGGCGCAGCGTTCGCCGGGCTCCAGCCGGTCGGCGTTCATGGCCAGGCACATGCTGCAACCGGGCTCGCGCCATTCGAAACCGGCGGCGGTGAAGATGGTGTGCAGGCCCTCGGCCTCGGCCTGCGCCTTCACCTGGCCCGAGCCCGGCACCACCATCGCCACCTTCACGTTGCCGGCCACCCGCTGGCCGGACCGCTTGACCACGGCGGCGGCCTCGCGCAGGTCTTCGATGCGGCTGTTGGTGCAGCTGCCGATGAACACCTTGTCGATGTGAATGTCGGTGATGGCCTTGTTGGGTTCCAGACCCATGTAGGCCAGCGCACGCTCGATGGCGCCGCGCTTGACGGCGTCCTTTTCCTTGTCGGGGTCGGGCACGCGGCCGTCTACTGGCAACACCATCTCGGGGCTGGTGCCCCAGGTGACTTGCGGCTGGATCTGCGTGGCATCCAGCTCCACCACCTTGTCGAACACGGCGCCCGGGTCGGACTGCAGGGTGCGCCAGTGCGACACCGCCTGGTCCCAGGCCACGCCGGTGGGTACAAACATGCGGCCTTTGCCTTTGTCTTGAAGGTAGGTGATGGTCTTTTCATCCACCGCCACCAGGCCCGCGCGGGCACCGGCCTCGATGGCCATGTTGCACACCGTCATGCGGCCTTCCATGCTCAGGCTGCGGATGGCGCTGCCGGCAAATTCGATGGTGTAGCCGTTGCCACCGGCGGTGCCGATCTTGCCGATGATGGCCAGCACCACGTCCTTGGCCGTGACGCCCGTGCCCAGCGTGCCTTCCACTTTGACCAGCAGGTTCTTGGCCTTCTTGGCCAAGAGCGTCTGCGTGGCCATCACGTGTTCAACCTCACTGGTGCCGATGCCATGCGCCAGCGCACCGAAGGCGCCGTGCGTGCTGGTGTGGCTGTCGCCGCAGACCACCGTCATGCCCGGCAGCGTGGCGCCGTTCTCGGGCCCGATGACATGCACGATGCCCTGGCGCTTGTCCAGGAAGGGGAAGTACGCCGCCGCCCCCGAAGCCCTGATGTTGGCGTCCAGCGTCGTGATCTGCAGCTTGCTGATGGGGTCGGAGATGCCGTCGTACCCGGCGTCCCAGCCGGTGGTGGGCGTGTTGTGGTCGGCCGTGGCGACGATGCTGCTGACGCGCCACACCTTGCGCCCGGCCAGGCGCAGGCCTTCGAAAGCCTGCGGGCTGGTCACTTCGTGCACCAGGTGGCGGTCGATGTAGAGCACGGCGGTGCCGTCTTCTTCGGTGTGGACGACGTGTTCGTCCCAAAGCTTGTCGTACAGGGTTCTGGCGGTCATGGCTTGTCGCCTCCTGAGGGGGATTGTCCGGGATGGGGCACGTCTGCGGCTGGACGTCTGCGGCTGGACACAACGCATCGACAAAACGCTGCACCACGGTTGGCAGCACCTCTTGCGAAGCCCGTCTTCGTCAACGGCGAAGCTTGACCCGAAAAGGGCGGCGCATCTGGGCGCGGCAACCGGCCGGTCAGTCAGCTTGGGCGCGGGCTTCCAGCTGGCGCTTCAAACCGTCGTCCAGTCGCAGTTCGCGCGCCAGGGCGTCCAGGTAGGCACGCTCCATGGTGCCGGTGTCGTCCACCACCAGCACACTGGCCAGGTAAACCTCGGCCGCCAGCTCGGGGGTGTTGGCGCCGGCCGCCACGTCGGCGGGTTCGACCGGTCGGCGCAGTTCGGTCTCGAACCAGGCGCGCAAGGTGACGTCTGATTCGGAACGCTTCAACTCGGCTTCGACGAGTTCGCGCTCCCGTTCGTCCAGGTGGCCGTCGGCTTTGGCCGCGGCGATCATCGCCTTCAGCATCACCCGGTCGTGGGCCTCGGCCTGTGGCGCAGGCAACGCCGGCGGCGCGCTGAGCGTTGGCGCATCCGCGCCAGTGGCAGCCGCCTTCTGGGCTTGCCAGTCCTGGTAGGTCTTCCAGGCCAGCATGCCCATGGCTGCCATGCTGCCGATCTTCAGCGCCGAGCCGCCCATGCGGCGCCCGCTCCGCGTGCCCAGCAGCAGTGCCAGCACGCCGCCGGCGGCAGCCCCCTTGGCGTACTTGTGCAGGTCGCCGCTGTCGCGCGCGTTGCGCACCGAGCCCCGCGCGTCGTTGACGGCAGACAGGCCGGTCTTCAGCAGTTGGTCGATCAGCGATTGGGCACTCATGGCAGGCTCCAGTTGAGAAACGAGCCGGACTCTAGCGCCGCGACCGTAGCCGCACGTCGGGTCCGGCCTTGGCGCAGCCTCAGGACAGCGCAGCGATCACTTCAGGCGGCGCCTGCACCAGTTCGATCAGCACACCTTCGCCGCCCAGCGGAAATTCTTCATTGCCCTTGGGGTGGATGAAGCAGATGTCAAAACCCGCGGCACCCTTGCGGATGCCGCCTGGCGCAAAACGCACACCCTGCGCCGTCATCCAGGTCACCGCCTGCTGCAGGTCATCCACCCACAGGCCCACGTGGTTCAGCGGCGTGGTATGCACGGCAGGCTTCTTGTCGGGGTCCAGCGGCTGCATCAGGTCGACCTCCACCGCGTGCGGGCCCACGCCAATGGCGCAGATGTCCTCGTCCACGTTTTCGCGCTCGCTGACGAAGGTGCTCTTGACTGTGAGGCCCAGCATGTCCACCCACAGCGACTTCAGGCGCTGTTTGTCGGGGCCGCCGATGGCGATTTGCTGGACGCCCAGAATACGGAAGGGTTTGTCGGTCATCAGGCAAAACTCAGGATGGGTTGATCGACGGCCAGGCTCTCGCCCTTCTTCGCCATCACTTCGCACACCGTGCCATCTTGCGTGGCGGTGAGGATGTTCTCCATCTTCATGGCCTCGATCACGGCCAGCCGTTCACCGGCCAGCACCTTCTGCCCCGGCTGCACGCTGATGTCGGCCAGCAGCCCCGGCATGGGCGACAGCAGGAACTTGCTCAGGTCGGGCGGCGCCTTGTGCGGCATCAGCTTGAAGAGCTGTGCCGCGCGCGGCAGCAGCACCAGCGTTTCGATCTGCGCGCCGTTGTGCGACACGCGGATGCCCAGCAGGTTCTTCGCGCCGCTGCGTTCCACCTGGGCGGTGAATGGCTTGCCGTTGCAGATGCCGACCATCAGGATCTCGCCCAGCCGGCTGGCGCTCTGGATGGCGAAGTGGCGCTCTCCGATCACCACATCGGCCTTGCCCGACACCGGCTCGAAGCCTTCCACCCGCACCGCGTGGTGCACATGCGCACCATCCGCGCCCAGCACCACCACCACCAGGTCGGGCAGCGACTTCACGCCATGGCCCGGCAACTGGCCACTGATGCCGGCCGACCGCTCGCGTGCCTTGCGCCGCACGAAGGCGGCCAGCGCCACCAGGAACAGCGGGTCGTCGTGGGGCACGTCGGCCGCGCTGAAACCCTTGCCGTAGTGTTCGGCGATGAAGCCGGTATTGAAGTCACCGGCGGCAAACTTCGGGTGCGCCAGCAACACGGCCTGGAAAGGGATGTTGCTGCCGATGCCGCGGATGACAAATCCGTTCAGCGCCTCGCGCATGCGGGCAATGGCCTCGGTGCGGTCGCGGCCGTGCACGATGAGCTTGGCGATCATCGAGTCGTAATACATCGGGATCTCGCCGCCTTCGTAGACACCGGTGTCCACGCGCACGCCGCCTTCCCTGGGCATCGGCAGTGCTGCCTCCATCGTGGTGGCCGGCGGTACATAACGCACCAATCGGCCGGTGGATGGCAGGAAGTTGCGGAAGGGGTCTTCGGCGTTGATGCGGCATTCGATGGCCCAGCCGTTGCGCTTGACGTCGGCTTGCGTCAACGGCAGCGCTTCACCCGCGGCGACGCGGATCATCAGTTCCACCAGGTCCAAGCCGGTGATGCACTCGGTCACCGGGTGCTCCACCTGCAGGCGGGTGTTCATCTCCAGAAAGTAGAAGCTCTGGTCATTGCCGACGACAAACTCCACCGTGCCCGCGCTCTGGTAATTCACGGCCTTGGCCAGCTGCACGGCCTGCGCGCCCATGGCCTGGCGCGTGGCGTCGCTGATGAAAGGCGACGGCGCTTCTTCGATCACTTTCTGGTGCCGGCGCTGGATGCTGCACTCGCGTTCGTTCAGAAAGATCACGTTGCCGTGTGCGTCGCCCAGCACCTGAATCTCGATGTGGCGCGGGCTCTCGACAAACTTTTCTATGAAGACACGGTCGTCGCCGAAGCTGTTCTTGGCTTCGCTACGGCAACTGCTGAAACCTTCAAACGCCTCCTTGTCGTTGAAGGCCACGCGCAGGCCCTTGCCACCACCGCCCGCGCTGGCCTTGATCATCACCGGGTAGCCGATGTCCTTGGCGATGCTCAATGCCTGTTCTGGCGTTTCGATGGCCGCGTTCCAGCCCGGGATGGTGCTGACCTGCGCTTCCATCGCCAGCTTCTTGGACGCGATCTTGTCGCCCATGGCTGCGATGCTGGCGTGCTTGGGGCCGATGAAGACAATGCCCTCTTCTTCCAGCCGCTTCGCAAAGTCGGCGTTTTCACTGAGGAAGCCATAGCCGGGGTGCACGGCCTCGGCGCCGGTCTGCTTGCAGGCGGCAATGATCTTGTCGGCGACGAGGTAGCTTTCACGTGAAGGCGCCGGGCCCAGCAGCACGGCTTCGTCCGCCAACTCAACATGGCGCGCGTCTTTGTCAGCTTCGGAGTAGACCGCCACCGTGGCAATGCCCATCTTCTTTGCTGTCTTGATGACGCGACAGGCGATTTCGCCGCGGTTGGCAATCAGAATCTTCTTGAACATCACATCACTCCGTCAAACAGGGCGTCGAGTTGCGCTGCCTTGTCGATCAACAGCAGCCGTTGGATGGTGTCGCTACGGTTGATCTCTAGCCGCACGAACTGCTCGGCTCGCCGAACTCGCGCACCCGCATCAATTCGTCCCGATCGAATTGGGCGGTTTCGCCCAACTGGCCGTCTTCCCCGGTCTGCGGG
The DNA here is from genome assembly GCA_038204775.1 of Burkholderiales bacterium. Classification (GTDB taxonomy): domain Bacteria; phylum Pseudomonadota; class Gammaproteobacteria; order Burkholderiales; family Burkholderiaceae_C; genus Rubrivivax. The sequence goes on from JBBRCN010000161.1 coordinate 5,732, forward strand.
CGCCGGCACTGGACGCGCCCGGCCTTGAAGGCCGGCACGCGCCACAAGTCCTTCAGCGGCCCGCCGCGCAGGCACACCAAGTCGCCCTTGCGCGGCCTGGCTTTGGGCAGTGGCCGCAGTTCGGGCAGGTGATCTTCAAACACCAGACCGAACTTGCGTTCGCGCGTGGCCTTGGCCCATTCCGTGGCCAGGCGTTCGCGCAGCCGGCCGTCGCCAATCTGTGCGATCAGGTCATGAATGGCGGCCATGGCTTCAGGGCACCATCGTCATCGACGCCGACTTCACGGCACCGGTGTCGAAACTCATCGTCGCCGTGCACCCTGCGGCGTTGGCGCTACGCTCGATCAAGGCATCGGCAAAGTCCGCACTGCCGGCGCTGAAGCGCTGCAATGCCTGGGTCACGAGGTCGGCACGGTCCACCAACAGTTCCTTGCTGCGCAACAAGGTGTCCAGCACCGTTG
>JBBRCN010000162.1:0-6143 GCA_038204775.1 Burkholderiales bacterium
GTCGTCACCGACTCGGCCGGCCGGGTGTTGTGGTCCAACCGCGCTTTTGCCCAGATGTGCGACTCCTCGCATGAATCACGTCTGAAAGGCCGCCTGCTGGCCGAAGCCGTGGGCGGCGACCCTGCGCAATGGGCCACGCTGCTGGCCCGTGTGCGCCGTCGCGGCATCGTGGGCCAGGCCACGGTCACGCTGCGCCTGCCAGGGGCGCAGCCGCTGCGGGCCGGTGTGTCGGCCGCGCTGCTGGCCGAAGGCGACCAGGAACACATCGGCTTCACCTTGCGCGCGGCCGCCGGTCCGGACCTGCCGGCACTGCCCTCGGGCACGGCTGAAGAGCTGGACCTGGGCCTGGCCGAGTTGGTCAACCGCCTGGGCCAGCTGTCGCTGGCAGACCTGCTGACCGAAGCCAGCCGCACGGCCGAGGTGCACTTCATCCAGGCTGCGCTGCGCGCCAGCGGCGGCCGGCTGGACGCGGCTTCGGCCACGCTGCAGATAAGCCCCGCTTTGCTGTTGGACCGCATGGCGCAGCTGGGTCTGCCACCGCCGGCGACCCTTTGGCTGAGCCGAGTCAACGGCCAACTCCCGCACGCGAACTGACCGTGGACTTGAGCGTGGACAGCCCGGCCTTCGGCCAGGCCGACCTCACTAACTGCGAGCGCGAGCTCATCCACCTGGCCGGTTCGGTGCAGCCCCACGGTGTGCTGCTGTTGCTGCGCCAATCCGACCTGGTGGTGCTGCAGGCCAGCGCCAATGCGCAAGCCTTGCTGGGCGTGCCGGCGCATGCGCTGCTGGCGATGCCCCTGCACCGGCTGGGCGGCAACCTCTCGCACCAGGTGATCAAACTGGCGGGCGAGCTGGATGCACAGGGCGGTGCGCCGCTGCCGCTGCAGTGCCTGGTGGATGGCCCGAATGGAACAGACTGCGAAACACCAACGCGCCGCCTGGAAGGCCATTTGCACCGGCCGCCGGGTGGCGGGCTCATCGTCGAGCTGGAAGCCGTGCCCCGCCCTGCGCCGGGCCAGCCTGCGGCCCAGCCTGGCAATGCAGCGGCGGCCATCGGCCTGGACCCCACCGATCTGGGCCGCCACATTGCCACCGCTGTGCAACGTTTCACTGCGGCGGCCAGCATTCAAACGCTGGCCGACGCCATCGTGCAGGTGCTGCGTGACCTGATCGGCTACGACCGGCTCATGGTCTACCGCTTCGACGCCGACGGCCACGGCAAGATCATTGCCGAAGCCCGTGACCCGCGTCTGGGTTCCCTGCTGGGCCACCACTACCCGGCCAGCGACATCCCGCAGCGCGCGCGGCAGCTGTACCTGAGCAACCGCGTGCGCGTGCTGGGCGACGTCAACTGCGAACCGCAGCCACTGGTGCCCTTGCTGCGGCCGGACAGCGGCCAGCCGCTGGACATGTCGCTGTGCCACCTGCGCAGCATGTCGCCACTGCACCTGCAGTACCTGCGCAACATGGGCGTCACCGGCACCCTGGTGGCTTCGCTGGTGCGCGAGGGCCGCCTGTGGGGGCTGATCGCGGCCCACCACTACAGCCCGCGCCGCATCCGGCTGGCTCTGCGCACGGCGGTTGATCTGTTGGCCGAGGTGGCATCGACCCGCATCGCGGCCATCGAAAACTACGCCCACACCCAGGTGGCGCTGATGGTGCGGCGCCTGGAGCAGCGGCTGATCGAAGCCACGTCCACCGAAGGCGACTGGCGCCTGGCACTGCTGCGCAACCCACGCACGCTGCTGCAGCCGCTGGAAGCCACCGGCGCAGCGCTGTTCCATGACGGCGAGGTGCTGACCACTGGCGAAGTGCCGTCGACGCCCGAGTTGCGCGCGCTGTGCAGATGGGTGGACGGCCAGCCCTTCGAGAGCCTGGCCGATTCTGCGTTTGCCTGTTCTTCGGTGGGCAAGGCGCACCCGCCACTGGCCAGTGTCACACCAACGGCTTGCGGTGTGCTGGCGGTGAAGCTGTCGCGCACAAGGCCCGACTACCTGATGTGGTTCCGCAAGGAGCAGTTGCTCACCGTCACCTGGGCTGGCGACCCCGCCAAACCGATGGTCAACAACGACCCCACGCAGCTGTCGCCGCGCCGGTCGTTTGCGGCCTGGAGCGAAATCGTGCGCGGCACGGCGCTGCCCTGGTCCAACGCCGAACGCGTGATGGCCAGGGCCATCGGCGTGGCGCTGGTGGACATCATCGTGCAGGTGCATGCGGTGCGGCTGCTGATCGCGGAGCAGCAGCTCACGCAGATCCGCGCCACGGTGGGCGCGGCGGCCGAAGCCGTGCTGCTGGCCCGCGCTGACGGCAGCCTGATCTACGCCAACACGGCCTTCGAGGCGCTGCGCGGCGACACCACTCATGCAGTGGCCGCAGGCACTGCAGTGGCCGATCTGTTTGCCGACAGCACCCGCGTGCGGGGTGTCATCGAAGGCCTGTCACAGCAGCCCTGGCGCGGTGAATGTTCGCTGCTGCACAGCGCCGCCCCGCAAGCTGCGCTGCCCGTGGCCGTGCGCGCCGAACTGGTGCCCGGGCGCGACGGCGCGCTGCTGGGTTGCATCATCACGCTGACCGACCTGAGAGAAACACGCCGAACCGCGCAGGCGCGCCAACACCTGCAGGCCGCACTGGCCCTCGCGGGCGGCGATGCCAACTTCGAGCGGCCCAGCGACGAAGTCATCGGCGCCATTCTCACCAACGCCAGCCTGGTCGCGATGGACATTGCCGACGCCGCCGGCGGGCCCACCGTGGCGCCCCTGCTCGAAGAACTGGAAGCTTCGGCCAAGCGCGCCACGGCGCTTTACGCGCAGATGCGCAGCATCTCGGCCTGAGTGGCCGAGGGTCGCTCGCTCAGAGGGCCAGTTCGGCAAACAGCTGCTGGTGTTGCACAAAGGCCCAGCGCGCTTCGGCCACGATGAGGTCGGCCTCTTCAGCAGTCACCGGCAACTGCGCCAGCGCCTGGCGCAGCCCCTGGCGCAGCGCCAGCACCCGGGCTTCGTCGCCAAATTCGTAGAACTGTGTCGCCCCTTCAGCGGCCGGGCCCAGTCCGCGGGCGACCAGTCGTTTCAAGATCTGCCCGCCGTGCAGGTCGCCCAGGTAACGGGCGTAGACGTGCGCCACCAGTGAGGCCGAAGATTGTTGGGCCAGTGCCCGCAGGCGTTCAACATAGGCCACGCCTGCCGCAGCCAGCGGCAACTGGCTGCGCCATTGCGGGCCCTGCAGGCGGTCCAGGTCGGCGGCCAGCGCGGCGCGGCGGTGCAGCTGCAGGTCGTTCAGGTCCTGCACCGCACGGTGAGCGTCGCTGCGCATCAGCGCCGCTTCCATGGCCTCGTAGACGGCGTGCAGGCCGCGCAACAGCGCGCAGTAACCCGGCAGGGCCAGGCGGCCGGCCAGCAGTTGGGCCATCACGCCGGTGCGTTCGGTCTGGGCGTGCAGGTCGCGGGTATCCAGGCGCAGGCGCTGCGTCAGGTCCACGGGCTCGGGTCTCAGCGCTTCAGACATCAAAGATCGTCCACCGTCTTGGGCCAGCTGGACTTCAGCAGTCGGCTCAGTGCACGATCGGCCAGCAGTTTGCCCCCGGTCTGGCAGCGGGCGCAGTAGTTGGTTTCGTTGTGGGCATGCACGATGCGCTGCACAGGCGTGGCGCAGATGGGGCAGGGCTGGCCATAGCGGCCGTGCACCGCCATCTGTTCATGAAAGGCGGTGACCTTCTGCGGCCAGCCGGGCGATTCGGCACGCAGGCGCTCGGTCCACTCCTGCAGCACGGCACGTGTGGCGTCGAACAGGCGTTGCGTGGCTTCGGCCGGCAGCGCGCGTGTCAGCGCCAACGGCGACAGCCGCGCGCGGTGCAGGATTTCGTCGGAATACGCATTGCCGATGCCGCTGAACAGCTGCGGGTCGGTCAGCGCGCGCTTGAGGGTGTGGTTTTCCTTCGTCAGTTGCGCGGTGAACGTGGCTGCGTCGATGGCAAAAACGTCCAGCCCGCCGGCGTCCAGCGCAGCCAGCGCCGTGGCCCCCGCCACCAGGTGCAGCGACGCACGGCGGCTGGTGCCGGCTTCGGTGAGCAACAAGGAGCCGGCGTCGAAGTCCAGACACAACAAGGCCAGCTTGCCCGGCAACTTGGCGTCGGGTGCCAGCCAGCGCAGGCGGCCGGCGATCATGAGGTGGATGACGAGGAACAGGTCGCCTTGCAGCGCCAGCACCAGCCGCTTGCCCAGGCGCTGAACATCCAGCACCGCGCGACCCTCGGCCTGCGCGATGGGCGGCAGCGCCGTGCGCAGCACAAACGGGTTGAGCAGACGCACACGGCGCAGGGTCTGCTGTTGCAGACGCTCTTGCGCTCGTTCGACGTAGACGGTGATGTCGGGCAGTTCAGGCATCGGCGGGCCGGTTCATTGGCATCGTAGCCATTGCCAGCCGCGCGTGGGCTGACGACCCACCCGGCGGCCGTGCGGCGGGTGGCGATAATCCGCGATTGTCTGTTTGGCCCTGCCATGTCCACTGATCTCGCCACGCGCATGCACTCTGAGGTGCGCCGCCGCCGCACCTTCGCCATCATTTCCCACCCCGACGCCGGCAAAACCACGCTGACGGAGAAGCTGCTGCTGTTCAGCGGCGCGATCCAGATCGCCGGCAGCGTGAAGGCCCGCAAGGCCACACGCCACGCCACCAGCGACTGGATGGAGATCGAAAAGCAGCGTGGCATCTCGGTGGCGTCCAGCGTCATGCAGATGGAGTACCGCGACTGCGTCATCAACCTGCTCGACACGCCCGGCCACCAGGACTTCAGCGAAGACACCTACCGCGTGCTGACGGCCGTGGACGCGGCGCTGATGGTCATCGACGCGGCCAACGGCGTGGAGCCGCAGACGCGCCGCCTGCTGCAGGTCTGCCGCGCGCGCAACACGCCCATCCTGACCTTCGTCAACAAGATGGACCGCGAGGTGAAAGACCCGCTGGTGCTGATGGACGAGATCGAACGTGAACTGGGCATGGAAGTGGTGCCCTTCACCTGGCCCGTGGGCATGGGCAAGGCCTTTCATGGCGTGATGGATCTGCGCGAGCAGCAGATGCGTGTGTTCAGCCCCGGCGAAGACCGTGTTTCTGGAAAATCGGGTGCCGAAGACGAGATCCTGGCCGGCCTGCACAACCCCGCCTACGCCCAGCGCTTCGGCATGCAGTACGAACAAGCCAAGGGCGAGATCGAGCTGCTGACCGATGCCGCGCCGCCCTTCAACATGACCGACTTCCGCGCCGGCCGCCAGACGCCGATGTTCTTCGGCAGCGCGGTCAACAATTTCGGCGTGCGCGAGGTGCTGGACGCGCTGGTGGACCTGGCGCCGCCGCCGGGCGAACGCACGTCCATCCAGCGCACCGTGTCACCCGACGAAGCCAAGTTCACCGGCGTGGTGTTCAAGATCCAGGCCAACATGGACCCGGCCCACCGCGACCGCATCGCCTTTCTGCGCGTGGCCAGCGGTCACTTCGAACGCGGCATGCGGCTGAAGGTGGTGCGCAGCGGCAAGGAGATGCGGCCCAACACGGTGGTGTCTTTCCTGAGCCAGCGCCGCGAGCTGCTGGACGAAGCCTTTGCCGGCGACATCATCGGCATTCCCAACCACGGCGTGCTGCAGCTGGGCGACACCATCACCGAAGGCGAGTCCCTGCAATTCACGGGTTTGCCGTTCTTCGCGCCCGAGATGTTCCGCAGCGTGGAAGTGGCCGACCCCTTGAAAACCAAACAGCTGCGCGCGGGGCTGACGCAGCTGGGCGAAGAAGGGGCGATCCAGGTTTTTCGTCCGGTGTCTGGCGGCGTGCTGCTGCTGGGCGCCGTGGGCCAGCTGCAGTTCGAGGTGGTGGCGCACCGGCTGGAACACGAATACAGCTGCAAGGCGCGCATCCTGCCGGCGCGTTACAACGTCGCGCGCTGGGTGACCTGCGACCTGCCCGAAGGCGCCGCCGCCAGCGAAAAGGAGCTGCAGCGCTTCATCGACGGCAACGGCCACCGCGTGGCGCTGGACGCGGTGGACGCGCCCACCGTGCTGCTGGAATACGCCGGTGAACTGCGCGCCATGCAGGAGAACTGGCCCAAGATCAAGTTCCACGCGCTGCGCGAGCATGCGGGGCTGGTGTTTCAGAAGCAG
>JBBRCN010000163.1:0-6056 GCA_038204775.1 Burkholderiales bacterium
CGGCGTGGCCGAAATTCTGCGCGGCGACGGCAAACGTGGTCGGGTGCCCGAGCTGTGGGACGGGCATGCCGCTGAGCGCATCGCCGCTGACTTGTGGCAGTGGTTGGGTGCGGGTGCGCCCTGAGCGCTAGCCTTGCGCAAAAGACGACCGCCTCCAATCCTTGACCGACCACAGCCTTGACCGATCCGCAAATGCAGTCCTCCGCCATCACCAACGCCCTGACGATCGATGTCGAAGACTATTTCCAGGTCTCGGCGATGGCGCCTTACATCCGGCGCAGTGAGTGGGACAGCCGCGAATGCCGGGTCGAACGCAACGTTGATCGCATCCTGTCCCTGCTGGCCCGGCGCAATACCCGCGCCACATTTTTCACGCTGGGCTGGGTGGCCGAGCGCTACCCGCAGTTGGTGCGGGCTATCGTTGCCCAGGGCCACGAGCTGGCCAGCCATGGTTATGGCCATGAGCGGGCCAGTGACCTGAGCCGTGAGGCCTTCACTGACGACATCCGCCGCGCCAAAGAGCTGCTGGAAGACATCGGCGGCGTGGCGGTTCGGGGCTACCGGGCACCCAGCTTTTCCATTGGCAAGGGCAACCTTTGGGCGTTCGACTGCCTGCAGGCCACCGGCCACCGCTACAGCTCCAGCATCTACCCGATCAAGCACGACCATTACGGCATGCCCGATGCGCCGCGGTTCGCGCACGCCATCCGCGATGGGCTGATCGAGATCCCGATCACCACCGTGCGCCTGGGCCAGCGCAACCTGCCGTCCAGCGGTGGGGGCTGGTTCCGGCTGTTCCCGTATGCGCTGTCACGCTGGATGATCGGCCGCGTCAACCGTGAGGACAAGGCGGCCGCGATCTTCTACTTCCACCCCTGGGAGATCGACGACGGACAGCCGCGCGTGGCGGGCATCAACTTGAAGACGCGCTTCAGGCATTACGTGAACATCGGCCGCACCGAGCAACGGCTGAACCAACTGCTGGGTGATTTCGCCTGGGGCCGCATGGATGACATCTTCCTGCGCCAGCATGCGGGCATGGCGGCTCCGTCCGCCTCCCCACACTGACGCAGAGCGTGCCCGCGATGGAGATCAAACGCCTGCCCTGGCAGGACCAGGCCGTTGCCGCACGGTGGGACGCGTATGTTCAGGCGCACCCGCAGGCCACCTTCTTCCACCGCGCCGGCTGGCAGAACGTGATCTGCGGCGTGTACCGCCATGCCACGCAGTTTCTCTATGCCGAGCAGGACGGTCGCATTGCCGGCGTGCTGCCCTTGGCGCAGGTCAAGAGCAGGCTGTTCGGCCACGCGCTGACCTCGCTGCCCTTCGTGGTGTATGGCGGCGTGGTGGCCGATGACGAAGCCACCGCGCTGGCACTCGAAGGCGAGGCCCAGCGCATCGCCAAGGACCTGGGCGCCGAGCACCTGGAACTGCGCCACCTGGCCCACCAGCGCCATGCCGACTGGCCCCAGCAGGACTTGTACGTCACCTTCCGCAAGGCCATCCTGCCCGAGGAAGAGGCCAACATGCTGGCCATCCCGCGCAAGCAGCGCGCCATGGTGCGCAAGGGCATCAAGAACGGGCTGCGCAGCGAGATCGATACCGGCGTGGACCGCTTCTTCGCCCTGTATGCCGACAACGTGCACCGCCACGGAACGCCGGCCATGCCCAAGGCCTGGTTCCAGGCGCTGTGCGACGAGTTCGGTACCGATTGCGAGGTGCTGACGGTCGTCAACGCCGACGGCAAACCTGTGTCGTCGGTGCTCAGCTTCTACTGGCGCGACGAGGTGCTGCCCTTCTATGCCGGTGACGACGAGGCCGCACGCGACCTGGCCGGCAACGACTTCAAGTACTGGGAACTGATGCGCCGTGCCTGCGCCCGCGGGCTGAAGGTGTTCGACTACGGCCGCAGCAAGCAGGGCACCGGCTCTTACAGCTTCAAGAAGAACTGGGGCTTCGAGCCCACGCCGCTGCACTACGAGTACTGCCTGTACAAGCGCGACGCCGTGCCCCAGAACAACCCGAACAACCCCAAGTACCAGTTGCTGATCAAGGCCTGGCGCCAGCTGCCGATCGGCGTGGCCAACTGGCTGGGGCCGTTCATCGTGCGCAGCCTGGGCTGAGAGCCTGAGAGGCGGACAGGTTGCCATGGCCAAGCTGCTTTATCTGGTGCACCGCATGCCCTACCCGCCCAACAAGGGCGACAAGGTGCGCTCGTACCATCTGCTCCAGCATTTGATGGCGCAGGGCCACGAGGTGTTCGTCGGCACCTTCGTCGATGACCCCGACGACCTGCAGCACCTGCCTGCCCTGCGTGCCATGTGCACTGACTTGTGTGCGATTCGGCTCGACCCGCGCATGGCCAGGCTGAGCAGCCTGGTGGCATTGCTGACCGGCGAGCCGCTGACCCTGCGCTATTACGCCAGCAAGCCGCTGCATGCCTGGGTGCAGCGCACGCTGGCCAGCCAGGCGATCGACGCCACGCTGGTGTTCTCGTCGTCGATGGCGCAATACGCCGACACCCATGCCGACACCCACGCCGACGCCGCAGCCAGCGTGCCCCTGTTGGTCGACCTGGTGGACGTTGATTCGGCCAAGTGGACCGACTATGCCCAGCGCCATGCCTGGCCCTTGTCATGGCTGTACCGCCGCGAGGGCGAGCGCCTGCTGGCCTACGAGCGGGCGGTGGTCGCCCGCGCGCAGCGCAGCTTTCTCGTCACCGACAACGAGGTGGCGCTGTTCAACCGCCTGGCGCCCGAGTGCGCCGGCCGCGTGGACGCGTTGTGCAACGGCGTCGATGCGGAGTTCTTCAGGCCGCAGCCTGGCCTGGCATCGCCCTACCCACCGGGCGAGCAGGCGGTGGTGTTCACCGGCGCCATGGACTATTGGCCCAACATCGACGCGGTGACCTGGTTCGTGCAGGACATGTTGCCCGCACTGCGCCAGCGCTGGCCGGCGTTGCGCCTGCACATCGTCGGCCGCAGCCCGGCTGCGGCGGTGCGGGCCTTGGCGGGCCAGGCGGTGGCCGTCAGCGGCACGGTGCCCGATGTGCGGCCCTATCTGCAGCATGCCGCCGTGGTGGTGGCGCCGCTGCGGCTGGCCCGCGGTGTGCAGAACAAGGTGCTGGAGGCGATGGCCATGGGCCGGCCGGTGGTGGCTGCACGCAGCTGCGCCGACGCCATCGGCGCGCGCGACGGCGCAGACCTGCACGCCGCCGAGTCAGCCGCTGACTTTGTCACCGCTGTCACGCGGTTGCTGGCAGAACCGGCCCACGCCGGATCAGTGGGCGCGGCCGGCCGCCAGTTCGTGCTGGCCCGCTATGGCTGGCCGGCGCGGCTGGCCGGGCTGGACCGGCATCTGGCCGTGCCGGGCAGCCGCGCCGGGGCGGGTTTGCGTGGTGTGGATCAGTGTCTGGTGGGCGCAGCGCCTGGGAGTGCTACATGAATTTGACGATGGTGCGCGCACCGACCATGCCCGCCGTCTGGCGTGGGCCATTTCTGGCCTGGTTGGCCACCGCAGTCTTGCTGCTGCTGGTGTACCGCAACACCGGCCTGGAGATGGTGGGGATCTGGAACCGCAGCGAGACCTTTGCCCATGCCTTCGTGGTGCCGCCGCTGAGCCTTTGGATGGTATGGCGGCTGCGCGGGCAGCTGGCTGGTGTGCAGCCGCAGCCCTGGCCCGCCGGGGCGCTGCTGCTGCTGGTGCTGGCGCTGGGGATGGAACTGGGCGCCCTGGTGCATGTCAACGCGCTGCAGCACTTCATGCTGGTGGGCATGCTGGTGCTCACCGTCCCCACGGTGCTGGGCTGGCAGGTGGCGCGTGCGCTGGCTTTTCCGCTGGGCTTTCTGTTCTTCGCCGTGCCGTTCGGTGAATTCTTGACGCCCTGGCTCGTCAACTACACCGCCGACTTCACTGTGGCGGCGATCCGCCTCAGCGGCATCCCGGTGTTCCGCGAGGGCAACCAGTTCGTCATCCCGTCGGGCCGCTGGTCGGTGGTGGAGGCATGCAGCGGCATCCGCTACCTGATGGCGTCGATGATGGTGGGCACCTTGTTCGCCTACCTGAACTACCGCAGCATGCGCCGCCGGTGGGCCTTCGTCGGCGTGTCCATCGTGATGCCGATCGTGGCCAACTGGCTGCGTGCCTACATGATCGTGATGCTCGGCCATTTGTCCGACAACCGCCTGGCCACCGGCGTGGACCACCTCGTCTACGGCTGGGTGTTCTTCGGCATCGTGATATTGGCGATGTTCATGGTCGGCGCGCGCTGGGCCGATGCGGTGGCGCCTGACGACGCGCTGCCGGCGGAGGTGGGTGCGGTGCAGCCGGTTCCCGCCGGCCGTCTGCTGGCCAGCATGGCGGCCGCGATGCTGGTGGTGGGCGGGGTGCACGTGGCCGCGCAGGCCTTGCTGGTGCGTGGCGACACGGCATCGCCCCAAGCTGCCGCACTGCAATGGCCGGCGCAATGGGCGCCAGGCTGGCGGCAGGACGCCGTGGCCACCACCGCGCCGCTGCGACCTGTCTATCCGGGGGCCAGCGTGCAGGCCGAGCAGGCGCTGGTCGGCGGCGGCGGCCGAGTGTGGCTGAGCGTGTCGCACTATGCCAACCAGGACGCACAGCGCCAGATGGTGAGCTCGGTCAACATGCTCGTGCCGTCCACCGACAGCCCGTGGAACCTGGTCTCGTCGCAAGTGGTCACGCTGGGTGCGGACGCTGCCGTGCCGGCGGTGCGCGCGCACCAACTGGCCGCTGGCGACGCCACTGCCGCGTTCGGCCAGCAAAACCGGCTGCGCGTGTGGCAGTTCTACTGGGTCGACGGGCAACCTGTACAGGGCGACGTGCAGGCCAAACTGCGCCAGGCATGGCGCCAACTGCGTGGCCAAGGCAGCGCCGCCACCGCCGTGGTGATCTACACCGACGACGATGGCAGCGACGCCGCAGAGCGCCGCTTGGGTGCCTTCATGAAGGCGAATGTCACGCCGCTGGCGGCCTGGCTGAGCAGCCTGGACGGTTGACCCGCCCCGTCTGAATACACAATATCCCCTGTGGAGTTAAAGGGTGTCGATGACAACAGTTGCAGTGATCGGTTTGGGCTATGTGGGCTTGCCCCTGGTGGTGGAGTTCGCCAAGCATGGCCGCACCATCGGCTTCGACATCCATGAAGGCAAGGTGGCCGCCTGCAAGGCCGGCACCGACCCGTCGCGCGAACTGACCGACGCGCAAATGGCCGAGGCCGTGCACGCCGAGTACACATCCGACGGTGCAGCATTGGCCGAGGCCGACATCATCATCGTGGCCGTTCCCACGCCGGTGGACGCGGCCCACATCCCGGACTTCCGCCCGCTGATCGGTGCCAGCACCAGTGCCGGCAAGCACTTGAAGCAGGGCGCGATCGTCGTCTTCGAATCCACCGTGTACCCCGGCGCCACCGAAGAAGTGTGCATCCCGGTGCTGGAACAGCATTCGGGCCTGAAATGGAAGCAAGATTTCTTCGTCGGCTACAGCCCCGAGCGCATCAACCCGGGCGACAAGGAGCACACGCTCACCAAGATCCTGAAGATTGTCTCTGGTGATACGCCGCAGACATTGGACCGAGTGGCGCAGCTGTATGAGCGCATAGTCATCCCCGGCGTACACCGCGCCAGCAGCATCAAGGCGGCCGAAGCCGCCAAGGTGATCGAAAACACCCAACGCGACCTGAACATCGCGTTGATGAACGAGCTGGCCATCATCTTTGACAAGATGGGCATCGACACCAGCGAGGTGTTGGAGGCGGCCGGCACCAAGTGGAACTTCCTGAAGTTCAAGCCCGGCCTGGTGGGTGGCCATTGCATCGGGGTGGACCCGTACTACCTGACCCACAAGGCGGACATGTTGGGCTATCACCCGCAGGTCATCCTGGCGGGGCGGCGCATCAATGACGGCATGGGCAAGTTCATCGCCGAGCAGACCATCAAGCACATGATCGCCAGTGGCAGCTACATCAAAGGTGCCAAGGTCAACGTGCTGGGACTGACTTTCAAGGAGAACTGCGGTGATCTGCGCAACAGCAAGGT
>JBBRCN010000164.1:0-5890 GCA_038204775.1 Burkholderiales bacterium
GCTCTTTGTCGACAACCCGCAGAACATCTATGCCGTGTTCATCGTCTTCATCATCGCGCAGCTGCTGATGCTGCCGCTGGGCTGGGCGGCCATCAAGTCAGCCAAGCAGGTGCTGCGCATTCCGGCCGGCCTGCTGATGCCTTTGATCCTGTTGTTCTGCATCGTCGGCAGCTTTGCCATCAACAACAGCATGTTCGGGGTGATCGTGATGCTGGTGGCCGGCGTGGCGGCCTTCTTCATGGAACGCTGGGGCTTCCCGGTAGCGCCCACGATCCTGGGCGTGGTGCTGGGCACGATGCTCGAGGAACACTTCTTCAGCAGCCTGATCAAGGCCGACGGCCAGTTGTTGGCCTTCTTCGAGCGCCCGATCGCCGGCACGTTGGGTGCCCTGACGCTGTTGCTGTGGTCCTGGCCACTGCTGCACCGTGTCTGGCGCAGAAGGTCGGCATGAGCTTCACGCGCGACAGCTTCAGCGGCCGCCAGGTGCTCGTGGTGGGCGGCACCAGCGGCATCGGCGCCGGGATTGCACAAGCCTTCGAGGCCCACGGCGCCCGGGTGCTCGTCACCGGTGCCACGGCGGCCGAGGTGGCGCTGGCGCGGCAGCAGGGACTGCAGGCTCAGGTGCTGGATGTGCGCGATGGCGCTGCCGTAAAAGCCTGCTTCGACGCGCTGACGGGCCTGCATGTGCTGGTCAATTGCGCCGGAGTGATCCGGCGTGGCCAGGAACACGAACCGGACGTCTTTGCCGATGTCATCGACATCAACCTCAACGGCACCCAGCGCTGCTGCGCGGCCGCGCGTTCGCTGCTCGCGGCCAGTGGCGGTTGCATCATCAACACCGCTTCCATGCTGAGCTTCTTCGGCGGTGGCCTGGTGCCTGGTTACTCGTCGAGCAAGGGCGGTGTAGCGCAGTTGACCAAGTCGCTGGCCATCGCGTGGGCGGCTGACGGCATCCGCGTCAACGCGCTCGCACCGGGCTGGATCGCCACCCCGCTGACCGACACATTGCAGCGCGACGCCAGCCGCAGTGCCGCCATCCTGGCGCGCACGCCCCTCGCCCGCTGGGGCACGCCGGCTGACGTGGCCGGTGCGGCGCTGTTCCTGGCCTCTGACCTTGCGTCGTTTGTCACCGGGGTCGTGCTGCCGGTGGACGGCGGCTACCTCATCACCTGAAGGACCTGTCCGTGATCGTGCAACACCCTGGCATCCAGCCCGAAATCGCCGTGCAGGCGATACCCGACGACGAACGTGTGTGGGTGCCGCAGGCGCCCGGCGTCTGGTTCAGACCCCTGCTGCTGAACACCGTGACGGGCAGTTGGTGCAACCTGCTCAGGGTGCGCAAGTCCGGCGTGCTCAGCCGGCATGTGCACCCGTCCTGGGTGACTGGCTATGTCATCCGCGGCGCCTGGCGCTATCTCGAACACGACTGGGTTGCCCGCACTGGCGCCTTTGTCTACGAGCCGCCGGGTGAAGTGCACACACTGGTTGTCGACGAGTTGGTGGATGCCGAGGAGATGATCACCTTCTTCAACATCCACGGCGCCATGATCTACCTGGACGAACAAGGTCAGCACACCGGGTACGAAGACGTCTTCACCAAGCTGGCGATGTGCCGCCGGCATTACGAGGCCTGCGGACTCGGCGCTGACTACGTACAGCAGTTCGTGCGTTAGGTTGAATGGCGGACTCACTCTTGAAGCGCGATACCTCTACCTCGATGGTCAGTCCTTGCGTGCCTTCGCCGTTCGGCAGTAAGACGTCCTTTGCGGTACTGCAGCGTGGCAGGTTGGCGTGACCCCGTCTATGCGACACCTGTGCGACACCGAATACGCACCCCTCTCGTGGGCATTGCACGCGTTGGCCCGCGGTGAGTGGCAGAACAGCGAGCAGCGTCGGCGCGTCAGATCTGAAGCCCGCATAGCGCCTGTGTCGCCGCCGTGAAGGCGGCCTCGACGTCAAGCAGATCGTCCGGTTCCGCCACAGCTTCCCGCGCCCCTCTGATGATCATGCCGGCGTGGCGCTGGAGGCAGGCCGCATCAGGCGCGTGTTGCACGTGGCCTGCGATCTGGGCGATGGCATCGAGCATGCGGATCGCCACGGCCGGATTGGAGCGGGCGCTTTGCCTGATCTGGTTGAAGGCCGTGTCCGCGATGCCTGCAAACGAGGATCCTGGCGCCACCAGCCGCAGCCGCCCCTCAGGGTCGAATCGCTGGGCTGACGGCATGTCGCGTCGGGCCAGACGGCACAGGCCCGAGCCCAGTCGATCCACGCAGGCGATCGCCGTGAACGGGTCGTTGATGCCCGGGGACAGCGCCCGCACGGCGATCTCGACCAATTGGTGAAATGAGAACTCGACATCCTGGGCGGCAGTGCGCTGGTTGCCGAGCACGAAGGCTTCGTTCATCTTCTCGACCAGGGTTTCGGTGACGCGGTCTCCGGGCCAGACCATCACCATCGGCCTGCCTTTGACGAGGTAGTGGCCGGGCCGACGCTCCAACCGCAGCACCAAATCTGCTTCGTTGGCCAAGCTCATCAGGGCGTCGGCGTCGATCAGCTGGAGATAGCCGTCTTCGAAGGCACCCACAGGACGGGCTTCGCGTGCGAACGCCACCGGCAGGTCGGCTTCGTTCGGCGCTTTCGCGACGGCGGATCCAGGCTTGCCCAGGTGGCCGGGAAACAGTCTGTCGATCCCTTCCTCCAGTTCCTTGCCGACCCGTGCCACCACCTGATCGGCCTGGATCGAGACCGAGACGTGATGGATGAAGTAGATCAGCACCCCGATGCTGGCTATCGCCAGCAGCATGCCGATGCTGACCGAGAGATGAGGCACGAAATCCCCCTGGTCGTCGCGCCGGATGGTGCGCAGCACGAGCAGGCAGTACATGAACGTGGCCACGAAGGTGCCCAGCACCACCTGATTGGCGGTGTCGCGCATGAAGTTGCGCAGCAGGCGAGGGCCCAACTGGGACGAGGCGAGCGACAGCGCCACCAGCGTCATCGAGAACACGGTGCCGGCGATGGCGATCATCGACCCGGCCACGGTGCCCAGCAGCAGGCTTGCACCTTCGGCGCCACCGGAGTAGATCCAGCCCAGGCCCTGCAGCCAGCCCTCGGCGAAGGCCTTGTCGAGTTCGACGGCGGACAGGGCCAGCGCCACGGCCAGCAGCGCCATGACTGCTGGCACGAGCCAGAAACTGGACCGAAGGCGGTCCCAGTACTTCAGCAGCAGTGCTTTCAAGAGGCCTCACTTCAGCTGGCAGGCCAAAACCGTGTCACCCAGCGTTGCGCCGAACGAACCTTGGCCGCCTGCGGCGACGACCACCCCAGTCGAAGATTGACATCTCGAACCGAAACGCGATGTTCGCTACCGCACCAAGGCCCAAGGAACCATGCCGGGCCATGCAACTTGCGGCAGCAACGGAGCCGTCCTGTGCGTCAGCGCACAGACGTGTCGGCACCAGACGCGCACCCTGTGCCGCTATCAACCGTCCAAAACCGTCCAGAATCGGAGCATCATGATTCGCCAATCCAAGGCCCTGCTGGATCTCGACATCGTCGCTACCGATGGCGCCATCGGCGACGTGAAGGATCTCTACTTCGATGACGAAGCCTGGGCGATTCGTTACCTGGTCGTCGATGCCGGCTCGTGGCTGTCCAGCCGCAAGGTGCTGATCTCGCCCGCCGCCGCAGGCAAGCCCGATTGGCCGAACAGGCGGCTACCGGTCTCGTTGAGCCGGGAGCAAGTCAAGAACAGCCCCGAGATTGACAGTGACATGCCGGTGACCCGACAGCACGAGACTGACTATCTCGACTACTACAGCTATCCGTACTACTGGGGTGGCCTGGGCTTGTGGGGCGCAGGCGGGTATCCGTCCACGGTTTTGCCCGGTGACGCCGGTTTCGGCTCTGCTGCCGCCATCCGTGCAGAAGCGGACAGCGCCCAGGCACGAGCCGAAACACGCCAGCGCGACAATGACTCTCACCTGCGCAGCTGCGAGGCCGTGGTCGGCTACCACATCGAAGCCAGCGATGGCGAGATCGGTCATGTGCAGGGCCTGCTCGTTGACGATGAAAGCTGGGCCATCCGGTACCTGGTGGTCAGCACGAGCAATTGGTGGCTCGGTCACGACGTGCTGGTGGCCCCTCAGTGGATCCAGCGTGTGAGCTGGGCGGACCGAAGTGTGGCGGTCGACCTGACGCGTGACGCGCTGAAACAGGCGCCCTGGTACGACCCGGCAGTGCCGCTCGCGCGCGAGATGGAAATCGCTGTCTACAAGCACTATGGGCGGGCAGGGTACTGGCCTGGCGTTGGGCCGGCGGCGTAGTGCCTGCGTCAGGCCCATGCGAAGCACCCGTGGGAGCGACGCGCCATGAATTGCCGCCGCCGCCTTGGCGCTCAAGGCTGGCCGTAAGTCACCAAGTCGGGCACGGACTTTGACGCAGCGCTGCACAGCGCCGGGTCCGTTTTTCTCGCGCAACGTCAATGCGTCGCTCGGCTTGGCGCTGACTGGGTCAAGGCAACTGCTGTAGAGTTCTGCCATGGGGCAAATGCTCAGGACCATAATGATCTGGCTTTTGGCGCTCGCCATTCCCGCGCAGGGAATGGCGATGGCCGCCATGATGCATTGCGGCTCAGCTCACCATAGCCCGCAGGCAGCGCAAGGCAAGGTTCAGCCACTGCCCGACGTCGCGCAGGCGGCGCTTGCGAAGCATGCAGCGCACGGGCATGTCGGCCACCTTGCTCCGGACGCGCGCATGGCGAACGATACGGGCCAGACCGCAGCATCGTCGGACGCTTCTGGCTCAGCACAGCCCGACAAGCTCACTGACCCCGTCAAGGTCGCCAGTTCAACCTATCAAAAGTGCAGCGCCTGTGCATCCTGTTGTGCGGGGGCGGCGTTGCCCAGCATGGCGGTCATGGCGCCGACCTTCGACCCCGCTCGCGAAGTCACTGTGTTTTCGCTGTCCACTGCAGCAGACGTCGTCGTCGACGGGCCCGAGCGCCCTCCCCGAATCCTCCGCGCGTAAGCGGTAGCCTCATCGGCAGGCAGCACGGGATGCTGACCTGTTCAGTCCAGCAGCGTTCACCGCCGCCGATGTCGGCCCCGCATGACTTGAACCTGGTTTGCCTTGGCAGCCAGTGCTTTCACTCTGTCCACGCGAGGATTTCATGTTTCGAATTCAATCGGGCCCGCGGCTTGCCGCTGGGGCCTCAATCAAGCCGCTGCGGCCATTCGCTAATGCCGCATTCGCCACGTGCGCCACGCTGTGCACCGCGCTCACGCCGCTGCTCACGCCTCTGCTCATGCCTTTCGCTGCCAACGCCCAGGCCCAGCCCAAGATGCAGCAGGCCCGCCAAGCCAGCGACCAGCGCGCTGATCCCTTGAACGCACAAGCCAGCGTGCCGCCACTTCTGCACGAGACTGCCTTCGCGCAGTACCGCCGTCTGACCGACGTGCCGGTCGGCTCCTGGCGTGACGCCAACGACACGGTCACCCGCATCGGTGGCTGGCGGGCGTACGCCCGCGAAGCCGCCCAGCCGGCGCCGCCAGCCGCGCCGGTTCCTGCCGCCAGCGCCAGCCCGCCAGGGATGAAGCCGTCAGAGCCAGCCAAGGCCATGCCCATGCCCATGCCAGGGGGCAAAGACCCCCATGGCGGCCACAACATGAACTGAGGACGTGCAGATGAGATCTCTCTTTCAACACCGAACGGCGCACGCACGCCATCTGCGCCTGGGCGCTTTGCTGGCCACCGTTGCGGTGCTGGGCGGCTGTGCGTCGTTCAGTCCGGATGGCGGTTTTGGCGACGTGCAGAAAACCGCCAAGGCACGCCTGGGCAAAGACCTGGTCATGGCCAAGTCCGATGCCGACCAGGATGCCATCGCCCAGCG
>JBBRCN010000165.1:0-5880 GCA_038204775.1 Burkholderiales bacterium
CAGCAGCGCAAAGGGGTGCCAGCGCGACATGCCCGACAGTTCGATCGGGCTCAGCGGCCACAGGTCGTGAACCTCGAACACCAGCTTGGCACGGGCCATAGGTGCCATGCGGGCGATGCGCCGCGCGACCCAGATGTCCAGCGGGTAGGTGCTGGAAGCGATGACCACGTCGGGTTTGAACTCACGCACCAGGCGCTGCGTGTCGACCCACACCGCACGCAAGAACGCAGCGATGTTCTTCACCCGCGCCACGCCGTTGCCTCGGTAGCGCGGCGTGGGGTAGAAGCGGTAGTCGATGCCGTCGATCACCGCGTCACCGGCAACGGGCTGCGCGCTGCGCACATGCGAAAAGTCCGCCGCCAGCACCTGCACGCGGTGCCCGGCGCGCACCCATTCGCGGGCCAGGTAGTAGGGCCGGTCTTCCATGCCCAGGGCTGGGCAGCCGGCGTAGTGGTTGAGGTAGAGGATGTTCATGGCAGGGCCCGCGCCGAACGTTCGACCACCATGAAGCACCCCAAGGGAAAGTGCCACCCCGATCGTTTGGCCGACCGGGCACCCAGGCTTGTGCGCACAAAGGCCAGACCCAGTCCATGCAGACCGACTGCGAGCGGGTGGCCCAACAGCGGCAGCGTAGACAGGGCCTTGGTCACCAGGTCGGTCAGGATTTCGACCAGTCCGCCGACAATCGCTAGACGGAGCATCTGCAGCCCACTGACGGCGGCAGCCCACTGACGGCGGCAAAGGGCGGCAAAGCGTCCCAGTGCAAACCGTGTGTAGCGGTCGTGGTCATGCGTTTGGGCATGCACCGGGTAGTAGAACGACACATTCAGCACGACGCATCCACCCAAGGTGCAGAAGTCCCAAAGAGCGACACCTTGTCGCAGCCCAGGTCGAGCATGCCGTGGCGCGCGTGCGGGTGCAGGTGCTCCCGGTGCAGCGCAGCCACCAGATCGCTGATCAGTCGCCAGGCAGCGCCCAGTTCGAGCACATTGCGCGCGCCGCGCAAGCGCCCGCCACGGAGCTCGAACCTGGTGGGCTTCCAGGCGGCGGCTGCATTCATGGCCGCACCGCCATGGCGCCGGCATAGGCGCGCTCCATGAGGTCCACGCAGTGACCCCACTCGAATTCACGTTCGACGTGGGCGCGCCCTTCCCGCCCCAGGCGTCGACGCAGCCCGGCGTCCAGCACCAACCGGCGCAGCGCCTGATGGAGGGCGGGCACATCTTCTCGCGGCACCACCAGGCCCGTGCGCCCGTCCAGCACCACTTCGGGCAGCCCGCCGGCATCGCTAACGACAACGGGCAAAGCGCAGGCACTGGCTTCGACCACGGCCACGCCGAAGCTCTCGCTGTCCAGGCGGCTGGGCGCGGCGTAGATATCGAAGCTGTGCAGCGCGGCCGGCACTTTCTCGTGCGGTACGGCGCCGCTGAAGTCGACGCGCGCCAGAACGCGCAGTTCATGCGCCAGCGCCTGCAAGTCTGCGCGCTGAGGACCATCGCCCACGATCCGCAAGCGCAGGTCGGGCTGACGGGCAGTCACCTCCGGGTCGCCCAGCAGCGCCGCAAACGCCCGCAGCAAGAGGTCGACACCGTACTTGTGGGCCAGCGTCTTGACGATCCCCAACGTCAGCGGCCTTGCAGGTGGGCGGCTCGGGGCCGGTGCGAAGCGGTCCAGATCGACACCAAAGGGGGTGACAGCAACACGGTGCCGACCGGGCGTGAGGCATTGCACCTGATTGGCCATCACGCGGCTGGTGGAGGCCAGCGCTGTGGCGCGGCCCAGGTTCCAGACAAGCAACTGCCGCTTGATCGCACTTTCCCTGGGGAAGTCAAAGACGTCGCTGCCCCAGACGGACAGCAGAGTGGGCTGGAAGCCACTCAGCGCCATGGTAGTGCCGTATCCGCTTGCGTAGTGAGCGTTTAGAAGCTGGGGCTGCCAGAGAGTGAGCCAACGCCGAACCGACCACGCGTTCATGAAATATCCTGCATGGCCACCGTACGGCAACCAGTGCACTTCTGCCGTCGTCGGCAGCAGCGAGCGCTGACAGGGATGCTGCGACAAGACCAGCAATTCATGGCCTCGGTGGGTCAGGGCCTGCGCCCAGCGTTGCAGGTGGATGGAGTTGGCCGGCCCCAGCAGGGCCAGTCGTGTCATGCCCCAGCCCTCTGTGCCTGCCCCCGCGAGCGACCTGGCCACAGCAGTGCCGCAGCCGCAGCCCAGCAGCCCAGCGACCAGATGACGCACAAGGGCAGCAGCCCGGGCGGCAAAGGCAACCACCAGCCCACCAGCAGCACGGCGCCCCGAAAGAACTCGGCCCGCAC
Organism: Burkholderiales bacterium; assembly: GCA_038204775.1. Lineage (GTDB taxonomy): Bacteria > Pseudomonadota > Gammaproteobacteria > Burkholderiales > Burkholderiaceae_C > Rubrivivax. The sequence goes on from JBBRCN010000165.1 coordinate 2,322, forward strand.
GGGGATCCAGGGCTGGCCCCGGGCGCACGCCTGGACCGCGAGCAGCCGCAAGGCGGCCTCGGCTGCGGCGCCACCCAGCAAGACGGCAAGCACCCGAGTCGTGCCCTCGTAGGCAGCGCCCAGACCCAGATCGGGCCAGGTGTCGGCAACGGCCCAGACTGCAATGGCCACAACCAACAGCGCACTGCAAAGGCCGGCGGCCCAGCGCTGATGTGCCAGCGAATCGGTTTGCGTCATCCAGCGACGGAAGAGCAGTGGGGCTGCGTAGGCAATGGGCACCAAAGGCACCAGGACCAGAGTCATGGCCAAGGTGAACTGGCCCAGGGCGGCAGCCCCGGCGCGCGCTTCAACCCAGCGCTGCATCAGCAACATGGCGCCAGTGCTCAGCACCGCCAGCAGCCATGCCCCCAGCCCGTAGTGGGTCAGGCTGCGCCAACTGGCGATGGACGGCCCTGGCGCCACCCGCGTGACGTGCAGGCGCCAGGCCGCGAGCATCGCCGTGGCCCCGAACGCGAACAGGAACATCGCCGGCCAAGGCAGGGGGAGGTGGCCATTGCCGGCGATGAACAGGCAGACGGCCGCCAGCACCAGAACCTGCGGCAACGCGGTGACGATGTTGAACCAAGCCGTGCGTTCGCCCACCAGGATCATGGCGCGCAGCTGCCCGTGGCACACGCAGGCTGCCACGGCCAGCGCCATCCAGACTGCAGCGACGGCGCTAGCGCGTTGTAGCAGCGCGTACGCAGCCCCCGCGCCCAGCGCCAGCGCCACGCTGGCGGCAGCCCAGCGCAAGGCACGCTGCATGCTCAAACCGCCTGACTGAACGTAGTAAAAGAGCGCCTGCGGCAGCCCCAACAGCGCCAAAGCTGCAACAAATTCGATCTCGGCTTTGGTGCGGTTGAACGCCCCTTGTTGCTCGGGCCCTGCAGCCGCGCCAAGCCACACCGTCGCCAGCAACACGGACGCTGCACCGGCTCCTTGGACGCCAAAGGACATCAGAAGCTGCCGGCGCAGACTCAAGGCGATGAGCCCTGACGTGCAGGCAGGCGCGCCACAAAAAAGAGGTTGGAGGCAAACACTTTGCGGCCCAGGGGCTGAATGGCGCTGAACGAAGCAAAAGCCAGGCGCCGCAGCGTGCGCTGGACCGGACCACCGCTGAAGGCACTGCCCAGCCGCTGGCCGCGCAAACGCCGCCGCGCCACCTCGGCAGGGCCTTCGTGGATCCAGATGCGCTGCCAGCCCAACAACTCGAGTCCTGCCCGCCGCACCAGGGCCAGGCCGTCCTCCAGGGCATACCTCCGAAGGTGACCGGACACGTCGTTCGGCCCATAGCGCCGCCGCCGATTGAGCCAATTGTCTTCCAGCGGCAGGTTCACCAACACCGTACGCCCGAGCAGGGCAGCATCGCGCAAGAACGTGGCGTCGTCAGGCACGTGCTCGAGCACGTCGCTCATAACCACTGTATCAAAGGCACCCGGCTGTAGCGCACGAAAGTCACCGCAGATGAACACCAATGACGGGAAGCGCGCATGCGCAGCCTGCACATTGGCCGCCGAGATGTCCACACCCACCCGCCGTGCACCGGGCGCAGCGGGTAGCGCAGCCAACAACTCGCCGGTGGCGCAGCCAATCTCGAGCACGTCGCCCAGGGCTTCGGGGCATGGCAGCAGCGCGAGCAGATGAGGCAGCTTGAACAGCGCCACTTCGATGTTCACTTGCGCTTGTTCGAAGGATCCCGCCTCTCGGCGCGCGACATACTCAGGGAGATCGTCGTAGAGCGCTGCAAAGTCAACAGCAGGGGCCTCGGGCATGTCACGCGGCCCCGACTTCATGGAGCGAGCCCAGCGCGCAGTGCCGCCGCCACCCGGTCCTGATCAGCGTCGCTCAAGTCCGCACTCATCGGCAGGCTCAGCACCCGTGCCGCCAGGCGGCTGCTGACGGGGCAGCAGTCGGGGCAGCAATGCATGGCGTACGCAGGCTGATGGTTCAGCGGCTTGGGGTAGTGCACGGCCGTCGGCACGCCGGCGGCCTTCAGTGCGGCTTGCACCTCGGCGCGGCGATCCACCATCACGGTGAACTGGGCGTATACGGAATTGCGGTCGGGGCGCACGGTGACCTGTTCGATGCCGGCCAGCAGTTGCCCGTATCGCGCGGCGACGGCTGCGCGCCGTTGCAGTTCCCAGTCGAAGCGCTCCAGCTTGGCCAGCAGCACAGCGGCCTGCAGGGTGTCCAGCCGACCGCCCACGCCGACACGTGTGTGGTGGTAGCGGCCGCTCTGGCCGTGCACACGAATCTCGCGCGCGGCCTGCGCCAGGGCGTCGTCGTCGGTGAACAGCGCACCGCCGTCGCCGTAACAACCCAGCGGCTTGCTGGGAAAGAAGCTGGTGGCGCCGAAGGTGGACAGTGCGCACGAACGCCGGCCCTGGTACAGCGCGCCAAAGCTCTGCGCCGCGTCTTCGATGACCGCCAGACCGTGGCGTGCGGCGATGGCATTGATGGCGTCCATGTCAGCCACCTGCCCATACAGGCTGACCGGCATGATGGCCTTGGTGCGCGGCGTGATCTTCGCTTCGATCAGCGTGGCGTCGATGTTGGCCGTGTCGGCCTGCACATCCACGAACACCGGCTTGCCACCGGCCAGCACGATCATCTCGGCGGTGGCGGCAAAGGTGAAGGGCGTGGTGATGACTTCGTCGCCAGGCTGGATGTCCAGCGCCATCAGCGCGATCAGCAACGCTTCGGTGCCGCTGGCCACGGTGATGCAGTGTCGGTTGCCGGTGAAGGTGGCGAGTGCGGTTTCCAGCTCGGCCACCTCGGGTCCCATGATGTACTGGCCGTGGTCCAGCACACGCTGGATACGTGCATCGACGCTTGTTTTCAGCGCCGCGTACTGGGTCTGCAGGTCGGTGAATTGCATCGTGTCAGATCAGACTCAGGGTGCCGCCCTGCAGGCGGTAGCGCTCACCGGTGCTGGGGCAGGCTGCGGTCAGGTCTTCTGCGTCACCGCTGGCCGGCAATGCCAGCCTGTCGCCGTGCCGGCTCATCCAGCCGATGCGCCGCGCCGGCACACCCACCACCAGCGCAAAAGCCGGCACGTCGCGGCTCACCACCGCACCGGCGCCGACAAAGGCGTATTCGCCGATGGTGGTGCCGCACACCACCGTGCAGTTGGCGCCCAGCGTAGCGCCGCGCTTCACCAGCGTGCGTCGGTACTCACCCTTGCGCGGCACCGCGGCACGCGGGTTGTGGACGTTGGTGAAGACCATGCTGGGGCCGCAGAAGACGTCGTCTTCCAGCGTCACGCCGTCGTACACCGAGACCTGGTTCTGCACCTTCACGTTGCGGCCCAGCACCACGTCGTTGCCGACGTAAACGCCCTGCCCCAGCGAGCATTGCGGGCCGATGCGCGCACCAGCGCACACATGCACGAAATGCCAGACCTGGCAGCCCGCGCCGATTTGCGCGCCTTCGTCGACGATGGCGCTGGGGTGGATGGAAACACCGGCGGCGTTGGCTTGCATGGTCCGCTCAGCTTCAGAACAACAACGGCAGGCCCACG
>JBBRCN010000166.1:0-5823 GCA_038204775.1 Burkholderiales bacterium
TCGACCCCGTCAAGACCGTCGTCGCCAGCAAACTGCAGATTGAACGTGCTGCCGGCCAACCCCACCAGCCACTGCGCCTGCATGGCGAAGACCTGACCCTGCTGCGCGTGCAGGCCGACGGCCAGAGCGTGTCGTTCCGCCTCGAGGGCGGCGACCTCGTCATCGACAACCCACCGGATGCGCCGGCCTTCACGCTGGACATCCGCAACACCTGCGCACCGGACAAGAACACCGCGTTGTCGGGGCTGTATACCAGCGGCGGCGGCTTCTTCACGCAGTGCGAGGCCGAAGGGTTTCGACGCATCACCTTCTTTCTCGACCGGCCCGACGTGATGGCGGTCTACACCGTCACCCTGCGCGCCGACAAGGCCCGGTACCCGGTGCTGCTGAGCAATGGCAACTTGCTCGAAGAAGGCCCGCTCGACGGCGGCCGCCACTACGCGAAGTGGCAGGACCCGTTCCCGAAACCCAGCTACCTGTTTGCGCTGGTGGCGGCCAAACTGGTGGCGCGCGAACAGCGCATCACCAGCCGCGCCGGCAAATCCCATCTGCTGCAAATCTTCGTGCGCGCCGGCGACCTCGACAAGACCGAGCACGCCATGAATTCGCTGCTGGCCTCGGTGGTGTGGGACGAAGCGCGCTTCGGCCTGGCGCTGGACCTCGAGCGTTACATGATCGTGGCCGTGCCGGACTACAACAGCGGCGCGATGGAGAACAAGGGCCTGAACCTGTTCAACACCAGCCTGCTGTTGGCCAGCCCGGCCACGGCCACGGATGCCAACTTCGCCGACATCGAAAGCGTGATCGCGCACGAGTACTTCCACAACTGGACGGGCAACCGCATCACTTGCCGCGACTGGTTCCAGCTGAGCCTGAAAGAGGGCCTGACGGTCTTCCGCGACCAGGAGTTCAGCATGGACATGGCCGGCAGCCCGTCGGCGCGTGCCGTCAAGCGCATCCAGGACGTGCGCGACCTGCGCGACAGCCAGTTCCCCGAAGACGCCGGCCCCATGGCGCACCCGGTGCGGCCAGACAGCTATCTCGAGATCAACAACTTCTACACATCCACGGTGTATGAAAAGGGCGCAGAAGTCGTGCGCATGATGCACACGCTGGTGGGCCGCGACGGCTTCCGCAAGGGCATGGCGCTGTACTTCGAGCGTCACGATGGCCAGGCCGTGACCTGCGACGACTTCGCCCAGGCCATGGCCGATGCCAACCCGGGCAGCGAACTCAGCCCGCGGCTGGACACCTTCAAGCGCTGGTACGCCCAGGCCGGCACACCGCGGGTGGCGGCTGTGGCGCAGTACGACGCGGCGGCACTGACGTACACGCTGACGTTGCGCCAAAGCGCCGAGCCCTCGCCCGGCCAGCCCGACAAGCTGCCCTTTGTGGTGCCGGTGGCCATGGGACTGATCGGCGCCGACGGACAAGAGCTGCTCGCGCCGCGCCTGCTGGTGCTGGACAGCGCCGAGCAAAGCTGGACATTCGACGGCATCCACCAGGCCCCCGTGCACTCGCTGCTGCGCGGTTTTTCTGCGCCGGTGCGGTTGGACGACGGCCTGTCGGACGCCCAGCGCCTGGTGCTGCTGGCCCACGACAGCGACCCCTTCAACCGCTGGGAAGCCGGCCAGCAGCTGATGCTGGACCGCTTGCTGGCCGCTGTGTCTTCTGGCCAGGCGCCGGTGCTGGACGATGCGCTGGCCAGCGCCTTGAGCCACACATTGCAAGACCCGGTGCTGGACTCCGCCTTCAAGGCCCTGCTGCTGACCTCCCCAGGTGAAGGTTATGTGGCCGAGCAGCTGAGCAGCGTCGACCCGCAACGCATCCACACCGTGCGCGAGCAGTGGCGCGCGCTGATGGCCGAACGCCTGCAAGCCGATTGGGCCGCCGTGTGGGAAACCAACCAGGTGCACGAAGGCTACAGCCCCGACGCCGTCCAGTCCGGCCGCCGCGCCCTGGCCAACCTGGCGCTGCAGCACTTGTGCCTGCATGCCGTGCGCAGCGGCGACGCGGTGTGGCAGGGCCGCGCCTACCAGCGCTTCAAGGACGCCGGCAACATGAACGACCGCCTGGGTGCACTGCAGGCCCTGGTGCATGCCCATTCGCTGCTGGCCGACACCGCCATCGCACGCTTCCACGCCCTGGCTGGTGGCGACGCGCTGGTGCTGGACAAGTGGTTCAGGCTGCAAGCCACCGCGCCCGAGCCGGTGCCGGGTGTCAACGTTGGCCAGCCCGGCAGCGCCTTCGCACGCGCCAAGGCGCTGCTGCAGCACCCGGACTTTTCGCTGAAGAACCCCAATCGCACCTACAGCCTGCTGGCTTCGCTGTTCACGGCCAACCCCGCCGCCTTCCACCGCGCCGATGCCGCCGGCTACGTGCTGTGGGCCGACAAGCTGATCGAGATCGACGCCATCAACGGCCACGTCGCGGGCCGTCTGGCGCGGGCCATGGACCGCTGGGCCAGCCTGGCCGAGCCCTACCGCAGCGCGGCACGCGAAGCCATTGCCCGCGTGGCCGCCCGGCCCGACCTGAGCGGCGACGTGCGCGAGGTCGTGACGCGTGCTCTGGAACCGAACTGAAGCCGAACTGAACCCGAACTGAACCTACACCCCGCGCCCGGACGCCCTGTCATGAAACGCATCAGCCTCACCCAGTACCTGGTCGAACAGCAGCGTGAGCACGGTCGCATCCCGGCGCAACTGCGGCTGTTGATCGAGGTGGTGGCGCGCGCCTGCAAGCACATCGCCATTGCCGTCAACAAGGGCGCGCTGGGTGATGTGCTGGGCAGCGCGCACAGCGAAAACGTGCAAGGCGAGATCCAGAAGAAGCTGGACGTCATCAGCAACGAAGTGCTGATCGAGGCCAACGAATGGGGTGGCCACCTGGCCGCCATGGCCAGCGAAGAGATGGACAGCATCCACGTCGTGCCCAACCGCTACCCGCAGGGCGAATACCTGCTGCTGTTCGACCCGCTGGACGGCAGCAGCAACATCGACGTCAACGTCAGCATCGGCACCATCTTCAGCGTGCTGCGCAAGGTGGGTCACGCCCGTGGCGTGAGTGAAGAAGACTTCCACCAGCCCGGCAAGCACCAGGCCGCGGCCGGCTACTGCGTGTACGGCCCGCAGACCACGCTGGTGCTGACCCTGGGCGACGGCGTGGCCATGTTCACGCTGGACCGCGAGACGGGGTCCTGGGTGCTGACCGAAAGCGGTGTGCGGATTCCGGAAGACACCAAAGAGTTCGCCATCAACATGTCCAACATGCGGCACTGGGCGCCGCCGGTCACGCGCTACATCGAAGAATGCCTGGCCGGCAAGGACGGCCCGCGCGGCAAGGACTTCAACATGCGCTGGGTGGCCAGCATGGTGGCCGACGTGCACCGCATCCTGACCCGCGGCGGTGTGTTCCTGTACCCCTGGGACCAACGCGAGCCCGACAAACCCGGCAAGCTGCGCCTGATGTACGAGGCCAACCCGATGGCCTTCATCGTCGAACAGGCCGGCGGCTTGGCCACCAACGGCCGCGAACGCATCATGGACCTGGTGCCCACCAAGTTGCATGAACGGGTGAGTGTGGTGCTGGGCTCGAAGAACGAAGTGCAGCGGGTCACCGGCTACCACCAGCCGGCGACCTGATCGCCGCAGTTCATCCGCGCGATTGCGCGGCCCGTCGCATGGCGCACCTCGTGCAGCCGGCGGTTTCGCACAATCCGGCCCTGCTTTCATCGAGGCCGCAGTGGCATGAATATCCTGAAACGCTTGTCTCCCTTCACCTGGTCTGTGGGTCTGGTTGGCGCGGCCCTGGCCGTGTCCCTGATACTGCCGGTGCATTCGCATGCGGCCGGCATCCCCAAGGCCTACCCGGTGCGGGACTTCTTCGCCAACCCCGAGAAGGCCTATTTCCGCCTCAGCGCCGACGGCAAGACCCTGGGTTTCATGCAACCGGTGTCGGTGGACGGTGCGCCGCGGCGGCTGAACGTGTTTGTGCAAGCGCTCAAGGGCAGCCAGCCGGTGGGCACCGCGCGCCGCCTGACGGCCGAGAGCGCACGCGACATCAGCATCTACAGCTGGAAGGGCAGCGACCGCATCCTGTACGTCAAGGACTTCGGTGGCGACGAGAACTTCCACCTTGTGTCGGTGGACGTGGCCAGCGGCAAGGTCACCGACCTGACCCCCGGCGACAAGGTGCGCGCCTCGCTGCTGGACGAACTGCACGACGACCCGCACCACATCCTGGTCACGCACAACCGGCGCAACGCCGAGGTGTTTGATGTCTACCGCATCGACCTGCGCACGGGCCAGGAAACGATGGTCGCGCAGAACCCGGGCGACATCGTCGGCTGGGCCACCGACCACGCCGGCCGCGTGCGCGTGGCCTTGCGCACCGACGGCCTGAACAGCGTGGTCATGTACCGGGCTGATGACAACGGCGCGTTCAAGCCCATCATCACCACCGACTACAAGACCGAGGTCAGCGTGGTGGCCTTCACAGCCGACAACCGCCGGCTCTACGCCAGCAGCAACCGCGGTCGCGACAAGCAGGCGCTGGTGACCATCGACCCGGCCCGGCCCGACCAGGAAACCGTGGTCTTTGTGCATCCGGACGTGGACCTGGGCGGCGCCACCTGGTCACGACTGCGCAAGAAGATCACCGACGCCAATTTCGTGACGGCACGCATCGAGCGCAAATTTTTCGACCAGGACACCGAACGCCTGTACCAGCGCATCGCGGCCAAGGCGCCGGGCATGGAAATCACGCTGCAGAGCGCGACCCGGGCCGAGGACAAGTTCATCGTCGCGGCGGGCAACGACCGCACGCCGGGCACCCGTTTCATCTACGACGCCAAGGCCGACACCCTGAACGTGCTGGCCGAGATCAACCCCAAGATCGCTGAATCCGACATGGCGCCGCAAAGGCCCATCAGCTACCAGAGCCGCGATGGCTTGACGATCCACGGCTACCTGACACTGCCTGTGGGGCGCGAGCCCAAACAACTGCCCTGCGTCGTCAATCCGCACGGTGGCCCCTGGTCGCGCGACATCTGGGGCTACAACCCCGAGGTGCAGTTCCTGGCCAACCGCGGCTACTGCGTGCTGCAGATGAACTTCCGCGGCTCCACAGGCTTTGGCCGCACGTTCTGGGAGGCCAGCTTCAAGCAGTGGGGCCTGGCGATGCAGGACGACGTCACCGATGGCGTCAACTGGCTGGTGCAGCAAGGCATCGCCGACCCGCAGCGCATCGCCATCTATGGCACCAGCTACGGCGGTTACGCGACGCTGTCCGGCGTCACCAAAACCCCCGATCTGTATGCGGCGGCAGTGAATTACGTCGGCGTCAGCAACCTGTTCACCTTCATGAACACCATCCCGCCGTACTGGGAGCCGTTTAGGCAGCAGATGTTCGAGATGGTTGGCAATCCGCAGGACCCGGTCGACAAGGCGCGCATGACGGCCACCTCGCCAGCGCTGAACGCGGACAAGATCCGCACCCCCCTGCTGGTGGCCCAGGGCGCGCGCGACCCGCGTGTCAACAAGGCCGAGAGCGACCAGATCGTTCAGGCGCTGCGCGACCGCGGCGTCGAGGTGCAGTACATCGTCAAGGACAACGAGGGGCACGGCTTCGCCAACGAAGAAAACCGCTTCGAGTTCTACGCCGCGATGGCAGCTTTCCTGGACCGACACCTGAAGCCTTGAGGCCTTGAGGCCTTGAAGCCAACCTCGACCTCAGAGCAAAGCCTCATCATCTGCAGGCTTCGGTGCTGAGCCTGCGCGGATGCGCACTGGTTTCTTTGCAGATGCTGGCTCTTCATCTTGGGCG
>JBBRCN010000167.1:0-5579 GCA_038204775.1 Burkholderiales bacterium
TGGCCAGGCCGAACGACGAAGCCTTGTTGCCGGCCTTTGAGTCGGCGCTATCGGTCCTTCACAAGATGCCCTGTGAGAAGGAGATCTTTCTAGAAGACGATCACGCCGCCTTGGCGGATCGGCTCGCCGCCGAGGTTGATGCACACGTCAAGCAGCAGAGTCTGATCGGTTAGCGACGCCACGTTTCCTGGCCTAGCAGGGCGCGCATGCTGCCGGTGCTAGCTTGTTGAGCTGAGCCCACGCACTTGATGCTGCGCGCAGAACCCCCTCTGACCCAGCATCCGCGCCTCGACCTTCGCCCCGGCTTCGCAGAACTGGTTGTCCGGTAGTCCAACCACGCGAGTGAGTGGCAATGACGACGTCCGTCACGCCACTGTGGTCACACCGCGCGCGACGCCGACGCCAGCCAGGGTTGCTGCTCGCGTGGAAGCCCGTCAGGGCGAAAGTAGTGCTCCAGCTCGACAAATCCGGCCGCGGCCATGTAGCGGCGCCATGTGGCGAGATCGTGAAAGGCGCCGAAGCGCTCGCCTTGCCAGCCCTCTTGCCCTTCGCCTCGTGGGTTGGAACTGAACAAGACACCACCGGACTTGAGCGTTGCGTGCAAGGCGATCAGAACGCGCGGCAGCTCGGAGCTCGGAACATGAAACAGTACGGCGTTGGCGAACACGCCGTCGAACTCGGCTGTCGGCAGGTCCAGTGCCAGCAGGTTCTGCTCCCAGACGACGCAGCCGCTGTGTGCGCGAGCCAGGGCCGCGGCCTGTGGAGCACCCTCCAGACCGATAGCCCTGTGGCCCAGTTCGGAGAAGGTCTTGAGGTCTCGTCCAGGGCCACAACCCAGGTCCAGGATGCTCAGCGGCGCAACCCGCTCGATGTGCCGGAGCAGTGTCGCGACGTTCTGGCTGACATCGTGGTCGCGGGTGCCTTGCCAATACTCTTCGGCGCGCGTGTTGTAGTGCGCCAGCGTCGAGGCGGCAATGTGGTCGAGTTCTTCGCGCGTCAGCGGCATGGCCGCATGTTGCATCAAGTGCGCGCCACTGCGACCGGAGGTACACCGGTCGGCCGACTTCGCGACGCTCGCTAGACCGGCGCGGCGTTTCCCATACTCAGCCATGCCCAGCAAACGTGACCGTCGGCACCACCATCATGTGTACGTTGTTGAGCTGTTTGACCGAGTCTGGAACGAAGCCCGTTTTCGTGGAGCCAACCCCGACTACCAACTCGGCAAGCCGTTTGTCTACGTCGGCACGACCGGGCTCGATCCCGACCTGCGATTCGACCGGCACAAGGCGGGCATCCAGGCCAACCGATTCGTCCTTGAGGACGGCTTGCGCTTGGTGCCCTCGCTGTTCGAAATCTACAACCCGATGCCTTACGAGGCCACCCGCGAGATAGAAGTGGAACTGGCCATCTGGCTGCGTGAGACCGGCTTCGGAGTTTGGCAAGCCTGACCGGTGGAAGGCTCTGCTCGTCGCTGTCAGCGGCGAGTATCAATGTCGATTGGCTTCGGTGCCGGCGTCGGTTGGGTCTGCGTTCTTGGCGCCGCCGTTGGGCCGGCCGGTGCCATCTCCTGAACGGATGCCGCGATCGAGCGCGCCAGATCGCGGTCGGCTTTTTCGGCCGACGTTGCCAATGCTCGGCCCACTTGCATCCAGGCCTCGACCGCCTCAGCGCGTGTAGTGACCGCCTGCGTGCCTGACTTGGCGGTGGGCCGGATGGTTCGAAGCCTGCCGTCCTCCCGAGCCTTGATGCGCCACAGTGGCTCGTCGTTGCGGCTTCGGCCCCGCGTTGCCTGCCGCGTCGCTTCGGCCTCCACACCCCTTTCGCGCAGCTTCTCGGCGAAGGTCTCCCGCCAGCGGTGCAAGTCCGCCTTGCGCAGGTTCAGGCGCTTGCCATGCCTCGACTCAGCCCGCACGCTGATGTGCACATGCGGGTTGGCCTGGTGGTCGTGCAGCACCATCACGTACTTGTGATCCGCCAACTCGATCTTGGCGAACTCGCGCGCGGCGCGCTGCACGCTCAGTGGTTCGGTGCCGCGCGGCATCGACAACATGATGTTGAAGGCCTCGCGGCGGTGGCCGGGCCCGGCGTCGTCGGGGATTCTGGAGCCGCCAAAGCGCCACTCATCGGCCAGGTCGTACAGGCTGTCCTTGCCCTGCATCTTTTCGCCCCGCTGGTCCTCGATCTCCAGCCGGCCGTTCTTGCTGCTGTAGCGGAAGTGCGCGGCAATGGCCTTCATCCCGCGCCGGCCGCCCGTCACCTTGACCATGACCTGGGGCGCGCGCCCAACCACCGTGGCCTCGATGCGCTTGCGAATGCCAGCGGCGCGCAGTCGTGCCGCGTCGCCGCTCAGTCTGGGCTGTGGCTTCGTCTTGACGATCCGGTTGCCCGGGTAGAACAGGCGGTCGCCCCACGTGATCAGAACGCCGTGGATGTTCGGTGATTGGGGCATGGTGATCTCCTGTACTTATCTGTTGGGGTGAGCCGATGTCGCGTCGCCGCCTCTGCGAGACTGCATGTCGGCCAACAAGGTGGCGGCCAGCTCCAGGTGGCTGCGCACGTCACCGGCCAGCGTGCCCAGCATCTGGAGGTAAGGCCGCGCTGGCTCTGCGTTGGCCTGGCGCAGCAGCGCGGTCAGTCGATGGTTGTTCCGGCTGAGGGTTGAGAGTTCTTCGCTGGAGGCCACCAAGGTCGCGATGTGCTCAGCGCGGCCGCCGCCGGCCGACAGCACGGGCACGTTGGCAATTAGGCCGGCCAGATACGCACCCCGCGACAGGTCCGCAGCGCGCGCACTGGCGGCAAGCCGCCGGGCTTCGTCGCAGGTCATGCGGATCGACAGCTTGACGCTCATCGCGGGTGAAGCAATCGGTGTTGCCGTGTCCGCCGGACGCAGCTTGCCCTCCACCGACACGCCGAGATCGCGCGCGACAGCGCAGCGGACCCGGGCCGAAACGCTCACCCTGTCCGCCTGCGCACGCGCCACCAGCGCGGCCTTCAAGCCGCGCATATCGACCGTGACGAACTCATGGGAGGAGGTGTTCATGAGCCGACCAATTCAACAAATGGGAGGCAAGCGAAGCGCTTGTGAAACCGGCGGCACCCCGCCTATCTCTGCACTCACCTATGCATTCAGTATTGGCTCGAATCGAGGCTCTTGAGCCGCTGGATTCAGCCTCGAATCCAGCGAGCGACCAACCGTAGATTGCACCGAAGATTTGTCCAGGTGATCAACTCTGCCAATTGCTGACAAGAAGTGAACAGGGACCGAAACGTGACTGCCAACCAAGCGAACCCGGAGCGTTCAATCTCGAACAGACACCGCACATCTGTGGCACGTGACCGAACATGGGAGGCAACGTGAAGCTCGCCCCGCTGGTGCCGCCGGGCCGAATTACGCGCAAGGCGCGGGACTTCGGAGCCGAGATCGTGCAGCTTCGCGCGCAGGGCCACACCCTGGATGCGATTCGCCATGCGCTGGCCGGAGCTGGCGTGCAGGTCAGCATCAGCACGGTTCGGCGGGATGCCACCAGGCACGCTGTGCAGGCCCCGGTCGTCACGAATGTCGCCTAAACACCTTCTGCCCAGCCTGTCCGTCCCCCCGAATCCCCCGCGACCAACGTAGCGCCCTTGGGGGCAACCGGCCCCACGGGATTGACCGAGCAACCTTCCGGAAGGGTGCATAGATGCGGACACCACCCGAAGTTTGCAAAGACAGCGCGCACGGGCGGTCGCGGCGTGCGTCTCCCGTGCGGGCTACGACGGAGGCGGTGACACGCCCATTCGCCGTGGTTTCCAGTCTGGACGGTGGAGCGTCCTGCAGAGCCACGTTTCGAGGTCGGGTTTTTCGTGCTTTTTTCGTACCGCCAAGAAAAAAGCACCTGGCGTTGCCGCCAAGTGCTTGATTTCCCTACCGAATTTGGTAAGCGCGAATGGACTCGAACCATCGACCCCCACCATGTCAAGGTAGGGAATGCGGACGCTACGAGACCTTCAAGGACATCGTTCTCATAGGTAAACTGATCCAGCCACGTCCTCCAAAGTCCAGGTAACATTGCCCCACTTTTGCCCCACTTTTGCCCCACTTTTGCCCCACTTTGGTTTGGAGGACATGAGCATGGCCACCAGGATCGACACCGTGGATGCGCGCAACCGGCTCAAGCCGCGTGCCGAGCCGTACTGGACGCGCGTCAATGCCGGGTGCCAGATCGGCTTCAGGAAGATGACCTCCACATCCACCGGGACATGGATCGCCAAGTTCCGCGACGCCGACGAGGACCGGCGCGAGAAGCGCAGCCTGGGCGACTTCGACCACCTGCCGCCGTCTCAACGGCATGATGCCGCGAAGGCTGCGGCTGAAGAGTGGTTCAAGCACCTGAGCAAGGGCGGCACTGGAGGCAAGGTCACCGTGCGCGCGGCCTGCGAAACCTATGTCGAGCATCTTCGCGGCCTGGGCAAAGGCAAGACGGCTGACGACGTGAAGAGGCGGTTCGCACAGTACGTCAATGACAAGCCGGTCGGGCAGATCGAGCTTCAGCGACTGAAGCCGCGCGACATTGACATCTGGCGCAAGTCGCTGGCCACCACCATGGCCACGCCGCAGGACAAGAGCAAGGCCCCTACCCGGCCGCGCTCGGCGAGCACGCTCAACCGCGACATGACGCCGCTGCGCGCGGCACTCAACCTTGCACTGGCGGACGGCCATGTCACGACCGACGCATCATGGAAGGCCAAGATGCGGCCGCTCAAGGACGCCGACCGCCGCCGCGATGTCTACCTCGACTTGACCCAGCGCCGCGCGCTCATCGCCAAGGCGCCCACCGACCTGGCCGTCTTCCTGAGCGCGCTGTCGTTGGTGCCGCTGCGCCCCGGTGCGATGGCCGCGCTGGTGGCCGGCAACTTCGACAAGCGCTTGTCCACGCTGACGATCGGCAAGGACAAGCATGGGCAGGATCGCAAGATCACCCTGCCGCCGGTCACGGCCGCGTTTTTCACCGAGCAGGGCAAGGACAAGTTGCCGACCGCCCCGCTGCTGGCCCGGGCCGATGGCTCGGCGTGGAACAAGGATGCCTGGAAGTACCCATTCAAGGACGCCGTGATCGCGGCCGACCTGCCCATCGCCGCCACCGCCTACGCGCTGCGGCACTCCACCATCACCGACCTCATTGCTTTGCATAAGCTCGACACCCTCACCGTGGCGCAGTTGTCAGGCACGAGCCTGCTGATGATCGAGAAGCACTACGGGCATCTGCTGCGCGAGCACGCGGCGAAGGCCCTGGCATCGCTGACGCTCTAGGCGATGGGCGGCGCCGGCAGCGATCGGGGGAATAACCCAATGGATTACCCTCCAGGCCGATGCTCTGACCGTCGCAGAACTGCCCGCGAACCTGCCCGAGTACCTGCGCGCGGCCGCAAGGTTGCTGGAAGACGCTGACCGCCGCGCCATCGTGGACCACCTGGCGGCGCACCCCGCCGCGGGCGATCTGATCGAAGGCACGGGCGGTGTGCGCAAGATGCGCTGGGCGCGCGACGGCCGGGGCAAGAGTGGCGGCGTGCGGGTGATCTACTACTTTCACAGCGAGGCG
>JBBRCN010000168.1:0-5538 GCA_038204775.1 Burkholderiales bacterium
CATCTTCCGGCTGTGGCTGCCGTGGCCACGACCCAGCGAGGCGCTTGCAGATGCTGCCCACCCACACGTCATCGCCCGCGCTTGCACGCGTCGTGCAGCTCAGCCTGTGGGTGCCGCCAGCGGCACCCTGGCACGCAGAACGAACCAGCCGCCGGCCGCCGGCCGCCGGCGGCTGGCGCTGACGCGCCCGGCCCGGCCGCCCGAATCACAGCTTCTCAGGAGCCAACTCCCATGACCCAGATCAACACCGCCGCCGCCGCCATCACCACTTTGACCCTGCTGTTCAGCTTGTGGGCGCCACCGGCGGCCGCGCAATCCTGGGTCCGCTACACCAACGCGGGCCAGAAAGGTCCAGTCGTCGGTGAAGTGCACCAGACCAACACCAAGCTGGTCTTCGAGTTCTACAACAACGCCAACACGACGATCGGCACGCAGACCTGCCCCGCGCCCTCGTCCTGCACCCCGCGTTTCCCGTTGGGTACGGCCAGGTATTCGGTCGTGCTGGAGTACGACGCAGCGCGTGAAGAGTTGATGAGCGAAAGCTGCAATGGCGTGGCTTCGACCGTGCCGCAAGGCCAGTGCATCGATGGCCAACTGCGCGTGACGATGCGTGCGCGCTGGGGAACGGTGAAGTACTTCTTCATCCCTGACAGCCGGCCCGGCCAGAACAGAAGCGCGCCGAGCTTTGGCGGCTGGGGCCCCACCGCCAAACTCGAATTCGACGCCGACGCGACCAAATTCGTGGTGCCGGTCGTGAACGGGTTGTTCCAGCCCGGCGGCGGTGTGGCCGTGGCCGTGGGCAGCTACAAGATGCGGGCCGGTGTGATGACGGGCTTTTGCAAACCGACGCACACCAACCCGACCGAGCTTCTGCAGGTCCGCGAAGGGCAGGTCACCGAATACACCGTGCGCTACACCGGCACGATGTGCACGATGTCGATCAACACCTATGGCCAGGGGTCGGCCGCCGGCGGCACTTTCACGAGCGACCCGGCGCGGCTGAACTGCCCCGGCGCCACGAACGCCACCAGTTGCAAGGCCGAGTTTCCATTCGATTCCACCGTGCGCCTGATCGCCAATCCGGCGCCGGGCTACGCGGCCACCTTCGGCCGTGTCTTCACCGGCTGCAGTCGCGAGGAACCCAACCTGGCCATCTGCCAGATCCTGGCCGACGGCGACCGCGAGCTGACCAGTGGCTTCTATCTCGCCGCCACCCCGCCGCCACCGCCGGCAGTGACGCTGATCGCCAGTGCAGGCCCCGCCGCACCCGCCGACGCCACGGTGGCCAAAGGCAGCCTAACGGTGGAAATGCTGCAACTGATGCTGACCCCCAGCAACGGGGTGGCCCGGCTGAATGCCCTGACCCTGCAGACCAGCGGCACAGGCCGCGACGACCTGGACCTGGCCGACATCCGCGTCTACCGGGACAGCAACGGCAACGGCCGCGTCGACGCGGGTGAGCCGCTGCTCACCAGCGGCCGTGCGGCGGCCGACAACGGCACGCTGCGCCTGGCCCTGGCCACGCCGCTGGAGTTTTCGGAGGCGACGACGCTGCTCGTGGTGGCCGACATCGCCAACACCGTGAACAGCGCGGCCGCGGCGGCTGTGGCCGGTGGTGGCTTGTTGATGGCCATGGGTGCGGTGGGCCTGGCGCACAGGCGGATTCGTCCCAGTGCGCCCCCCGCAACACGTGGCCGCAGGCTGCGACTGGCCTGTGCATGGGTTTCCCTGGCGCTGCTGGCGGCCTGCGGCGGCAGCGACGGCGGCGATGGGGCTGCAAGCGATCCGCCGTCTGCCGGGGTGCCGCCTGTCGCGGGGCCGCCCGTGGTGCCGCCTGTCGTGCCGCCCGTGGTCGCGCCGCCTGTCGCGCCGCCCGTCGCGCCGCCCGTCGCACCGCCCGTCGCACCGCCGCCGGTGCTGCTGACCTACCGTCTTCAACTGACCGCCCTGGAAGCCACAGACACGGCAACAGCGCCCGCCACGCTGACCGTGGGCGCGTTGCCAGTCGCCGGTGCGGTGATCACCGTTGTGCAGTGAGAGCGGTCGGGCGCATGTGAGCGGTCGGGTGCACGTGGCGTGCATACACTCGCCACATGCGAGACAAGTCCCCCGATGAACTGCAGAACCTGCTCAGCGCCAACCGCAGCTGGGCGGCGGCCAGAGAACAACGTGAGCCGGGTTTTTTCACGCGCCTGGCGCAGCAGCAGACCCCGCGCTACATGTGGATCGGCTGCGCCGACAGCCGCGTGCCGGCCAACGAGATCACCGGGCTGGACCCAGGCCAGGTGTTCGTTCACCGCAACGTGGCCAATGTGGTGGTGCACAGCGACCTCAACGCGCTGTCCACGATCCAGTTTGCGGTTGAGCACCTGTCGGTCAAGCACATCATGGTCGTCGGTCACTACGGCTGCGCCGGCGTGCGTGCGGCCATGCGTGGCATCCGTATCGGCCTGGCCGACAACTGGCTGCGCCATGTGCAGGACGTGCGCCTGCGGCACCGCAAGCGGCTGGACCACCTGCCGCCGGCCGAGCAGGAAGACATCCTGTGCGAGATGAACGTCATCGAACAAGTGGGCAACGTGGCGCTGTCCACCGTGGTGCAAGACGCCTGGGCGCGTGACCAGCCGCTGGCCGTGCACGGCTGGGTCTACGGCTTGAAAGACGGCCTGCTGAAGAACCTGAACGTCACCATGGACAGGCCTGATGGGGTGGTGGATGTGTTTGCCGCTGCGCTGAAGCGCTACCCGCGCAGCGACGTGGCAACGGGCAGCCCGGCCGACGAACTGGCCGACGACGCGGACACGCAGTTTGGCCCGGGTGGGGTGTAGCCATGTCCACCACCCCCATCGTGCGCGAACTGCGCGTGATCCCGGTTGCCGGGCGCGACGGCATGTTGCTCAACCTGTCGGGCGCCCATGCGCCGTTTTTCACCCGCAACATCGTCATTGCCACCGACAACGCAGGCCATGTGGGCGTGGGCGAGGTGCCGGGTGGTGAAGCCATCCGGCAGACGCTGGAGGATGCCCGCGCGCTGGTGCAAGGGCGCAGCATTGGTGACTGGCATGCCGTGCTGGACCAGGTGCGCAAGGCCTTCGCCAACCGCGACGCCGAAGGCCGGGGCCAGCAGACCTTTGACCTGCGCACGACCATCCACGCCGTCACCGCAATCGAAGCGGTTCTGCTCGACCTGCTGGGCCAGCACCTGGGCGTGCCGGTGGCGGCGCTGTTGGGCGAAGGGCAGCAGCGGGACGCGGTGCGCGTGCTGGGCTATCTGTTCTTCGTGGGCGACCACCACAAGACCGGCCTGCCCTATGTGGATGCAGCCAGCGAACCCGAAACCGGCGACAACTGGCAACGCCTGCGCCACCAGCAGGCGCTGACGCCCGAGGCCGTGGTGCGCCAGGCCGAAGCGGCCCAGGCCCGCTACGGCTTCGAAGACTTCAAGCTCAAGGGCGGTGTGTTGTCGCCCGAAGCCGAAGTGGACGCGATCCGGGCGCTGCACGAACGTTTCCCGCAGGCACGCATCACGCTGGACCCCAACGGAGGCTGGCTGCTGAAGGACGCGGTGCGTGTGCTGCGTGACCTGCATGGCGTGCTGGCCTACGCCGAAGACCCCTGCGGCGCCGAAGCCGGCTTCTCCGGCCGCGAGGTGATGGCCGAGTTTCGCCGCGCCACCGGCCTGCCCACGGCCACCAACATGGTGGCCACCGACTGGCGGCAGCTGGTGCATGCGCTGTCGCTGCAGGCGGTGGACATTCCCCTGGCCGACCCGCATTTCTGGACGATGGCCGGCAGCGTGCGTGTGGCGCAGACCTGCCGCGACTGGGGCCTGACCTGGGGCTCGCACAGCAACAACCACTTCGACGTGTCGCTGGCCATGTTCACCCACGTGGCGGCCGCTGCGCCGGGCCGCGTCACCGCCATCGACACGCACTGGATCTGGCAGGACGGCCAGCGCCTGACGAAAGAGCCCCTGATGATCGAAGCGGGCCTGGTGCAGGTGCCCAAAAAACCGGGCCTGGGCGTGGAGCTGGAGATGGACCAGGTGCACGCCGCGCACCAGCTCTACCTGCAGCACGGCCTGGGTGCGCGCGACGACAGCGTGGCGATGCAGCATCTGGTGCCCGGCTGGCGCTTCGACCCCAAGCGCCCCTGCCTGGTTCGTTGACCGGCCGCGAGGAAGGCAGGGTGCGGCGGACCGTGCGGCGGACCGCGCCAGCTGTCTACACTGCAACCCAAGATGTTTCCGCACAACCTCACCGACAGCATCGCCTTTGACATCGCGCAGGCGCTGATCGACGGCTTCAACCGCCACTACCGCCTGTTCCGCGAGACCACGGCACAGGCCAAACAGCGTTATGAACAGTCCGACTGGCACGGCCAGCAGCTGGCCCAGGCGCAGCGCATCGAGTTCTACGACCAGCGGGTCAACGAAGCGGTGGCCCGCCTGCGCAGCGAATTCAATATCGACGGGCTGTCGATGGACACCTGGCAGCAGGCCAAGCTGCACTACATCGGCCTGCTGGTGGACCACCACCAGCCCGAACTGGCCGAGACCTTTTTCAACAGCGTGACGGCCAAGCTGCTGCACCGCAGCTACTTCAAGAACGATTTCATCTTCGTGCGGCCCGCGGTCAGCACCGAGTACATCGAAAACGACGAACCCGGGTCCGCGCCCACCTACCGCGCCTACTACCCCACCAAAGACAGTCTGCACGAAACCTGGAAGCGCATCGTCAACAACTTCCAGCTCGCGCGCGACTTCGAAGACCTGGACCGCGATGTCGACCACATCGTGCAGGCCATGGTGGCTGAACTGGGCGGTTTCCGGCCGCGCGCCAACTTCCAGATCCAGGTGCTGTCCAGTCTGTTCTACCGCAACAAGGGCGCCTACCTGGTGGGCAAGATCATCAACGGCTTCAACGAAACGCCGTTGGCCTTGCCCATCCTGCATGGAACCAACGGCAAGCTGTTCGTGGACGCCGCGCTTTTTGGTGAAGACGAACTGCTGATGATCTTCAGCTACGCCCGCGCCTACTTCATGGTGGACATGCAGACGCCTTCGGCCTACGTGCAGTTCTTGCGCGGGCTGATGCCGCGCAAGCCGCGTGCCGAGTTGTACAACGCGCTGGGCCTGCAGAAACACGGCAAGAACCTGTTCTACCGCGACCTGCTGTCGCACCAGCGGCATTCATCGGACAAGTTCCGCATCGCGCAGGGCATCAAGGGCATGGTGATGCTGGTCTTCGACCTGCCGTCCTTCCCGTATGTGTTCAAGCTCATCAAGGACTTCTACCCGCCGCAGAAGGACACCACGCGCGAGCAGATCAAGGGCAAGTACCTGCTGGTCAAGCAGCACGACCGCGTGGGCCGCATGGCCGACACGCTGGAGTACAGCAACGTGGCCTTTCCACGGCACCGTTTCGAGGACGAACTGATCAACGAGATCAAGCACTTCTGCCCCAGCCTGCTGGAAGAAACCAGCGACACGGTGGTCATCAAGCACCTGTACATCGAGCGGCGCATGATCCCGCTCAA
>JBBRCN010000169.1:0-5445 GCA_038204775.1 Burkholderiales bacterium
GGGCGGTGAGTGACCCTTTGCCGGTGCCCGACAACTCGAGCTTGCCGTCAGCCGACCAACTGGCCTTGGCCGCAGAGGCCGATCAGCGCCGTGAAACGCAGGTCCCGTGGTCACAGAGCCTGCGCACCGTTGTGCGCAACAACCCGTTGGCGTCCCTGGCCGGGGCGCTGGTCGTCGGTGCGCTGATCGCCCGTGTCGTTCGCTGAAGATCGCGCACCTGCCAGCGCATGAACATCATCGCAGCCGCGCGCAAGAGCCGAAGGCAGCGCTGATTCCGACCCCGGCCGATGTCAGGCCGGCCACCCCGGCCCAGGGCGAGCGCCGCGCGTGGTGAAGCGCAGCTGGACATCGATCTGGGCCAAGGGCATGGCCCGCAGTCTGACGGCACTGCGCAAGGCTTCCAAGCCGGCGCGAAAGCGTGCGTCCGCTGCAAACGCCGCATCTGCCACGCGCAAGGCAGCGCCCCGGCGCGCGGCTGCGGTCAGCCGGGTCAGTGCCAATGACAAGCAGGGATCAGGGCACTGGTTGTCAGGCGTGGCGCTGGGGCCGGCCGGTGCGCGGCGCTACAAGCTCTACCGCCCGCCCGGGCTGCAAGCCGGCGAACGGGTGCCCATGATCGTCATGCTGCACGGCTGCGGGCAGGACGCCGAAGGGTTTGCCGCCAGCACGCGCATGAACCAGATCGCCGCGCGCGAGCGATTCATCGTGCTGTACCCCGAGCAGGACCGCGTGGCCAATCCGCAAGGCTGCTGGAACTGGTTCGACACCAGGTCCGGGCGCGCGTACGGCGAAGCGGCGCTGGTCATGGCAGCGGTCGAGCAGGCCTGCCTGCTGTACCCGGTGGACCGTCAACGCGTAGCGGTTGCAGGGCTGTCGGCAGGCGCCAGCATGGCAGCGCTGCTGGTCACACGATACCCAGATCGCTTCAAGGCGGTGGTCATGCACTCCGGCATTTCGCCGGGCACCGCACACTCCGCCCTTACCGCGCTGCGTGCCATGCACGGGCGGCGTGCCACCTCACCCCTGCCGGCGCCGGGGACGATGGCGGCATCGTGGCCGCCGTTGCTGGTGATTCACGGCGCGCTCGACACCGTGGTGGACGTGCGCAACGGGCGCGTCGCCGCGCAGGTCTGGGCCGACGCCATTGGTGCCAGGGTTACCGCAGAGCGCCGCGTCCAGCGTGGCAAACGCTATGCCATGACCGTGACCGATTTCAAGCACCAGGGGAGCACCGTGGTCACGCTCTCGGATGTCGAACGACTGGGTCACGCGTGGAGTGGCGGCACTGCGAAAGCGCCCTTCAGCGACGCTCAAGGCCCGGATGCTTCAAGAATGGTCTGGGCCTTTGCCGCCAGGCAGTTCTGCAAGTGACGCCAGTCGGCCCGCGAATCAACAGGCTGGCCATTTGTGCGTTGGCGAACCGACGAGATGCCCCTGCGGCCCTACGGTGGCATTCGAAAGCTTTGCAGCCGCGTGTCCGAATGCCCGAGTGCCGGCGCCGGCCGGCAATCCCCAAACCCAACCAGGACATCGAGCGTGAACAAAACAAAGTCGGGACCCGCGGCGAAGCCAGTGTCGGATCCAAGTAAGCGCTCGGTTGCCACCAGCCACTCGTCGGCCGGGGGTGAGTTGCACGAGCAGGCGCAAGGCACCCACCCGCCGCTCACGACGCAGCAGGGTCTGGTGGTCTCGGACAACCAGAATTCCTTGCGCACCGGCCCGCGCGGGCCGACCTTGCTCGAAGACTTCATCCTGCGCGAGAAGATCACGCATTTCGATCATGAGCGCATACCCGAACGCATCGTGCACGCTCGCGGCTCGGGCGCGCACGGGCACTTCGAGCTCACCCATTCGCTCCAGGCCTACACCACCGCGAAGGTCCTGACCGAGGTGGGCGTGAAGACGCCGGTGTTCAGCCGCATCTCCACCGTGGCCGGTGGTTCGGGTTCGGTCGACACCCCGCGCGATGTGCGCGGCTTTTCCATCAAGTTCTACACATCACAAGGCAACTGGGACCTGGTGGGCAACAACATTCCGGTGTTCTTCATCCAGGACGCGATCAAGTTTCCCGACCTGATCCATGCCGTGAAGATGGAGCCCGACCGAGGGTTTCCGCAGGCCGCCACCGCGCACGACACCTTCTGGGACTTCATCTCGCTGACCCCGGAGTCCATGCACATGGTGATGTGGATCATGTCCGACCGCACCCTGCCGCGGTCACTGCGCATGATCGAGGGCTTCGGCATCCACAGCTTCCGGCTCGTCAATGCAGCCGGCGATTCCACCTTCGTCAAATTCCACTGGCGGCCCAAGCTGGGCCTGCAATCGACGATCTGGGACGAGACCGTCAAGATCGCCGGCGCCGACCCGGACTTCCATCGCCGTGATCTGTTCCAGGCGCTGAGCGCCGGTGAGGCCGCCGAATGGGAATTCGCGGTGCAGCTGTTCACGCAGGAAGTGGCCGACACCTTTCCGTTCGATCACCTCGACGCCACCAAGCTGATCCCCGAGGAACTGGTGCCGCTGACCGTGATCGGCCGTCTGGTGCTGGACCGCTGGCCCGACAACTTCTTTGCCGAAACCGAGCAGGTGGCGTTCTGCCCCTCGCACCTGGTGCCGGGCATCGACTTCTCGAACGACCCGCTGCTGCAGGGGCGGCTGTTTTCCTACCAGGACACCCAGTTGTCGCGGCTGGGTTCGCCCAACTTTGCGCAGCTGCCGATCAACGCGCCGAAGTGCCCGTTTGCCCACCATCAGCGCGACGGCCACATGCAGATGGCGCAGCCTTCGGGGCGGGTGGCCTACGAACCCAGTTCGCTGGCAGCCGACTCACCGCGCGAATCAGCCGCCACAGGCTTTGTCACCGCTGCGGTGGCCGACAGCGGCACCAAAGCACGCATCCGCGCCGAGAGTTTTGCCGACCACTACAGCCAGGCGCGGCAGTTCTGGCGCAGCCAGACCGGCCACGAGCAGGCGCACATCGCCTCGGCGCTGGTGTTCGAGTTGTCGAAAGTGGAACACCTGCATGTGCAGCAGGCCATGGTCGGTCACCTGCGCCACGTGGATGAGGGCCTGGCGCAACGCGTGGCGGACGGATTGGGCTTGCCTGGCCTGCCGGTTGCACCGGCCAGCGCGCAAGCTGTGCAAGACCTGCCGCCTTCTGCTGCGCTGCAGATCATTGGCAAGATGAAGGACACATTGGCCGGGCGCTGCATCGGCATCCTGGTTGCCGATGGCTCCGACGGCGCGGCCATCGCCAAGTTGACAAAAGCCGTGCGGGCGGCTGGCGCCAGCGTGAAGGTCGTCGCGCCCAGGGTCGGCGGCATCAAGCTGGCTGACGGCTCTGCTCAAGCCGTCGACGGGCAACTCGCGGGCACGCCGTCGGTCATGTTCGACGCCGTCGCGGTGCTGCTGTCAGCACCGGCGGCAAAGGCGCTGGCGGCCGAGGCGGCTGCGTCGGACTTCGTTCGTGACGCCTACGTCCACCTCAAGGCGCTGGCCTTCGATGCGGGCGGCCAGCACCTCTTGCAAGCGTGCGGCGTCCAGCCGGGCGCAGGCGTGGTGGCGGTCACGTCGATTGCCGAATTCCTGTCGGCTGCAAAGACGCGGCAGTGGGACCGGGAACGTTCGGTGCGGACCCTGGCGTGAGCTCGGCACGGGCGAGTCGCACGATTTCTTTGGCGATATCTTCCGGCGACAGGACGAAGTCGATGCAGCCGCTGGCAATGGCGCTCTGCGGCATATCGGGCTGGATGGCGGTGTCCAACCTCTGGGCAATCGTGATCCCGCCCACTTCCTTGATTCCGCACAGGGCTGCGGCGCCGTCGCCGTCGTAACCAGAGACGATCACGGCGATCAGCTTGCCACTCCAGCACTGGGTGAGCGACTGCAAGAAGACCGTGATGACATCGGGCCAGCCTTGCGGCTTCGAGATCGGTTGCAGGTGGAACCCGTCCCCTTCGACGTGCAGATCCCGGTTGGCGGGGATGATGTAGACGCGGTTGGGTTCTATCAGCAGGTCTTCTGTGATCAGCACCACCGGCATGCTCGAAAATCGCGGCAGTACTTCGTGCAGCTGAGTCGCCATCTTGGTGATGTGATTGACGATGACAACTGCCACGCCCATGTCGGCCGGCAACTGCTTCAGCAGTCGAATGTAGGCATCCAGGCCCCCCGCGGAACCACCGACACAAACCACGGGAAAGTTCTTCATTCGCACACAGACCTCCGGTATCGCTAGAAGCAGTTGCAACCGCTCCTTTTTGCATCGTGCCCTGCCGGGGGTGCCCGGTCTGTTCGCTAGCGAACAAGTGTCTGGCAGGCTTTCCTTCGCCCGCAAAAGCGCCCGCTCGGACACAATACACAGCGACTCACCGGCCGAGGCCCCAATGATGAACAAGTTGCGCGAAAACGCTGAAGAGCGGATCAAAGGGGGCACCGCGCCCTTGACACGCGGTTGGCTCCCCGGCACGCAGGCACTGACGCTGCTGCATCGCCTTGCCAGCGCGCCCGAAAGCGCAAGCGATGCGCTCAAGCTGCTGCACGAGTTGCAGGTGCACCAGGTGGAACTGGACCTGCAGCACGATCAGGCCGAAGAAGACCGCGGCCAGCTCACCGAAGACCTGACGAACTACACCGCCTGGTTTGACCTGGCGCCGTTCGCTTACCTGACGCTCGAACCCGAGGGTCTGGTGATCGCTGCCAATCGCATCGCCGCGGACTGGCTCGCACCCGAAACGGGGCAAACAAGAGAGTGGGCAGGTCGTCTCATCGAAGACCTGCTGGCGCCTGAATGCCGCGCGGCGGTCAGAGATATGCTGGCTGTGCTGCGCGCAGGCGAGGGTCGGCAGACCTGCGCTGTGAAATCCATGGCCAGTGGCGCCAGCGCGCACGCCGTGGCGACCGCAACGCCTGACGGCGCCCAGGTGTTGCTGGCCTTCGTGCCCGCCGGGCCAGGGCCCGTACCCGCCGGCCGTTGAAGACCCGGCAAGCCGGCATCTGAGTTGCCTTGGGGCAGACGGCTGACAGCGTGCACACTCTGTCATGACTTCTTTACCCGCACCCCTGGCCAAGCACCAGCCCGCGGCGGCTGTGCGCGTCGTGGGCATTGGCGCTTCGGCTGGTGGACTTCAGGCGTTCGAGCAGTTCTTTGCCCGGGTGCCGGTGAGGTCCGGCCTGGCCTACATCGTGGTTCAGCACCTGGACCCGACACAAAAGGCCATGCTGGCCGAGTTGCTGCAACGGGTCACTTCACTGATCGTGCGCGAGGCCGGCGAACAGATGCGCCTCGAGGCCGACCATGTCTACGTGATTCCGCCGAACGCCGAACTCAGCCTGGCCAACGGCGTGCTGCACGTGGTGCCGCCTACCGAGCCCCGCGGCATGCGGCTGCCGGTCAATGTGCTGTTTTCGTCCCTGGCCCGCGACCAGGGTGCATCGGCCATC
>JBBRCN010000170.1:0-5319 GCA_038204775.1 Burkholderiales bacterium
CTTGCAGCGTGGCACTTACGACCCCGGCCTGCCCGTCAGCGCCTGGGTCTATGCAATCGCGCGTCACAAGCTGGTCGACTTGCTGCGCCGTCGCGGCCGGCGCGAGGCCTTGAACCAACCCTTGGACGAACTCTGCGAGGCGCTGCAGCCGTTGGCCTCAGACAGCCACTTTGCAAGACGCGATCTCGCGGCCTTGCTCAAGACTTTGCCGGCAGCACAACGCCAGGCCATCGAGTTGACGAAACTCGAAGGGTTTTCGGTCAGTGAGGCGTCGATGAGAAGCGCGATCTCGGAGTCGGCAATCAAGGTGCAGGTCCATCGCGGATTGAAGCGACTGGCCGCGCTGGTGAAAGGCAGCTCATGAAGACCGACGATCTGATCTCAATACTGTCCAGGAGTGCCGGCGCCGCGCCACGCGCGGTCGCGGCGCGGCGGCTCGCGCCTGTGATGCTCGGTGGCGCTCTGGCCAGCGCGGCGCTGTCGCTGCTGATCCTGGGGCCCGCACCGAATCTGGAGACGGTCGGTACTGCATTGGCACTCAAGTTCGCCTACGCAGGCGCACTGGCCGCGTGTCTGGCCTGGTTGACAGCGCGCTTGGCCAGACCGATCGCGCGCTTGCGCGGGGCGGTAGCGGTCGTCGCTGGCGTGGTACTTGTTGCGGCCGTGGTGGGCCTGCTGGCAGCATTCGACACGCCAGCGGGCGATCGCCTGCCCTATGTGATGGGCGATTCCTGGCTGCAGTGCCCGTGGTCGGTGCTTGCGCTTTCACTGCCGACGCTGTGTGGCACGTTTTGGGCGCTGCGTGGTCTGGCGCCGACGCGCCTGCGCGCGGCCGGCCTGGCTGCTGGCCTTCTGGCCGGCGCTGTAGGCGCGTTCGGCTATGCCTTCACGTGCCACGAGACGTCTACCGCGTTCATTGCGCTGTGGTACACACTGGGCATCGGCATGGCGGGCGGCGTAGGTGCCCTTTTGGGACCCCGTGCGCTGAACTGGTAATGCATCCTGGCGCTGCGCGCGCATGTGCGCAGCTGTAAAAGCAAGCGGCAAACGCAGGCGACAAACGCAAGCGACAAAACGCTGGATCGAACGAACGAACTGTCGGTCGGTGGCTCAGCTCAGCGGCTTGCCGCCGAGCCAGTCGCGCTGCATGCAGCGGCGCAGCGCCAGGCGAGCACGATGCAGAATCACGCGGCAGTTGTCGGCCTTCACCCCGAGCTGTTCGCAGATCTCTTGAGTCTCGAAGCCCAGCCATTCACGCATCATGAACACACGGCGGGTCTGTTCAGGTAGGCAAGTCATACAGGCATCGAGCACCTGCATCATCTGTTTTCGTTCGACTTGGCCGTCGGGTTGCTGCCAGGCAGCCACCGGCTCGTGATAGCCGCCGACGCCGTCGTACAAGGCTTCCACGCCGTCGGCCAAGGCGTCGCTGTCGTCGAGTTGCATCAGCCGGCGGCGGTCGGGCGAGCGGTACCAGTCAGCCACCTTGTGCTTCAGAATGGCTATGGCCCAGGTGCGCAGCGTTGACTCGCCGCGCCGCGTCTCGTGCTTTTGCATCACGACGATCAAAGTCTCCTGGACCAGGTCTTCGGCCAGCGCTGCGTCATGGACCGCATGGCGGGCATGACGCAACAAATGGGCGCGCAAGTCCGGCAGTTGTGGCTCCAAAATGTCGGCTGCCCTGCTGACCGCGGGCATCGACAGCGTGACAGCGTCGCCTTGGTGTAGGTTCACAGAGGTCTCCATTGTGCGCAGTCGTTTCGCCGAACAACTTCGGGCGGCTGCTTGGTCTGATATTCGCTGCAGGCTGCGTATCGGTTACAGCGGCAGCGCACGCCGTGTCACGTTTTTAGACCCGTCGACGACCAAGCTTGAGAGGTGAGCGTTGAACGCATTGCCGGCCGCGCCCTGTGGCACCACTGTGACCAGAATTGTTTCGAAAGTGATCGATGGGCTTGATGTACTCCTGCCGACGGATTGCCGAATTGATCTCGCAATCCCACGACGAACCGCTCGGCGTGTTTGATCGCGTTCAGCTGCGCGTGCATCTGAAGATGTGCGGCAACTGCAGCAACGTCGCGCAGCAGTTGGACGCCATTCACGCATTGGCAGGCGACATGTTCAATGACGGCGACGACGAGAGGGGGCCTCGACAGGACTAAAGCGCGTGCTGCGCGGTGTCTTGCACGAAGCGCTGAATGAGCGCCATATCGGCCACGGGCGCCAGGTCGGCGGTGTCGCCCTTGCGGCCGGCGGCTGCTGCCTGCAACGGGCGCGACTCATCTCGTCGGTACGGTGTCACCAGGCGCGCGTCCCAACCTGCCAGCGGCTGCTGCGCCAGGCCGGCCAGCTCCTTAACATGGGCAGGGCCGCCACCGAGCAGGACCAGTTGCTTCATGCCGCCACAGTCAAGCCTGCAGATGTCGATGCGCGCCAACGAGTCAGGTCCGATGGCATGTCCACGTCCCACAAGGTCTCGAACTCGCGCACGCGCAAGCCCAGGGCCTGTGCGCGTGCTCGCGTCTCGGCCATCACCCCGGGTGTGCTCCACACCATGTCTTCGAAGAGCGCCGGTCGGGGCTTGCGCAGGCCGCAGCGGCGGGCAGTCGGTGCCCGTCAACAGCAAGGGCCCCTGCACGCAGTGAAGCCGGAATGCCATGTGCATGCGCTGCCCCAGATCGCCATTCGTTTGCACCAGGCAGGCGACACCGGCCGTTCGAACCAGGGCCTGAAAGAACCGGTGCTGAGCATTCGGCACACACCAAAGCGTGACCGTTCCGAGCGACGCGGCCTGAGCGACGGCAACAGCATGGCGCGTGAAGGAGCGCTGCAGCCTCGCGGCCCCTTGTGGGCCCAACGCAGGAATGAGGCGCGTCTTGGCCATGCCGGCTATCGGCGCCTTGGCCAGCACGGCGACCTGCACCTGGCGCATATCAGCTTCAGGGCTGTCGGGGTTGGTATCCATAGGCGGTGGCCAGACGTGCCGGGTCGGCACCGAGGAAGTACGCCGCGCGCAGGCGCCACATGAGCCAGATCGTCCGCCAGACGCCGTGGCGCTGCCATCGGCGCGCCGAAGTGGTGACGCAATGGCGCAGGCAGGCCGGCGGGCCGAGTTTCTTGAGTGCTGTGGACAGCGCGATGTCGTCCATCAAGGGGATGTCGGGGAAGCCGCCGACCACGTCGAAGAGATCCTGGCGCACATATATCGCCTGGTCGCCGGTGGCGATGCCGGTCCAGTGAGAGCGGAAACTCATCGCGCCACCGACGATGCGCAGCATCAGCGCCGGGCTGTCGATGTGCACGTCGAACCGGCCCCAGCCATGGCTGGCCAGGCTTCATGCGTTCGCCGCTGCCGGACGGTCGTGCCACGCCAATTGCCGGTGGTCGAATCCCGAAGCGAGGGTCGGCTTGATGACGGCAAAGTAGGGCGACACGTCGAAGTCGCGCGGCACGAAAAGACTGTGGTGCCGGATTCGCAGGATCTCGTCCATGCAGCCGGGGCACATCGGGTCCTGCGACGGCACCGCCTGGACGATGGGCAGGATGGGGTAGCGCACCGACTGAAAGGCCTGGGCGATGAGCGTCGAGCAGATCGCGCGCGTGGGGTCGCCGCTGCCGAACGCGATCATGCGGCGCCGCCAGCGCACCGGCACCGGGGGCGTCGGGAAAAGGTAGCGGGCGAGGTCGATCACGTTCTTCAGGTCGTATTGGTGGCCCAGTCGGGCAGTGACAAAGCCGATCACCGCATCGATCTCGGACGGGCTCAAACCGACGGGCCGGCACACGCGGCAGTGCAAGCCCGCGAACTCGTCCACGCTGACCGCCCGGACCCCTTCGCGGATATCCGCTTCCACGAACGTCCTGGGCCGACCCTGGGCATCCACCAGGCCGGTCGCGGTGCCGACGAACAACGCTGCATGAGACCAGGTCGACTGCGTCAGGTATTTGATGGCCGTGCTCACCCGCGTCTGGCCTTCCACCAGCAGCACGTCACCGGGTTGCAGACAGGCCATCAACCTGACCGGGTCGGTCGGTGTTGCCGTGCCATTGCTCTGCGACGTCTGGCTCAAGTAGCGGCTCAGCTGGCCGCCCAGCCAGCGCGTGATGCCGTTGAAAGAACTGGTCATGGTGAGGATGGATGCACTGTGGACGTCAACGGGCGTCGTGGAGCGACCAGTCGTGGTCGAGGAAGGCGATCCCGGCCCGGCCGGCGCGAATCTCGCCTTGCGCCGCCGGCGTGTCGGCCAGCACGTCGGCGTGACGCGCAAACAGTGTCTGCAGCGAATCGAAGCCGCGATGGCCCTGCTCGAAGTCTTTGCGGTACCAGTCGAAGAGCCTGGATACCTGCAGCGTGCCGGTGCTGCCGCCAGTGCCGGCGGCAAATCGGTTGCGCGTAAGGTCGGACAGGAAGCGCCGCAGTCCGTCGTCCAGTTGGGTGTCGAGCCGCTCGGCGACGAACGCCTCGTTGCGCAGCATCGGGCAGCCGACGGAGGCACACACCACGGCCGCGTGGATGCCCGGGTCGTCGAACACGCCGGGCGGACGGATGAGGCCGTACTCGACGTCGTCCAGCGTGCAGCCCAGGCCGATGATGGCGCATGCCGCCAGCGTCATGACCGCGGCACCCGGCAGTGACAGCACCGGGACCGCCACGTAAGCGGCGAAGAACAGCACGCCGGCCACGACGGGTTGCCCCTCGCGCCAGGCTTCCAGCTCGGCCTGGCGGCTCTTGATGGTGGCGAGGTTCAGGTACGGGCCGAGGTCGAAGGCAAAGAACAGGCCCACCAGGGTCAGCAGCAGCACCACGAACCACCAACGTTCGTCCACAGGCATCAAGAGCTTTCGGTCACGGCGGACGGGCAGGGTTGCCGTCACCCATCAGTAGACGCGCTGCGCAGGCATTCCTTACAAGCGCGCGCCCGCAAGCTCTGATTGCGCGCGGCCTTTGACGCTTGCAAGCGTGATGCGGGTTTTCCCGCTGTAAGGGTTTGGCGTTGCCACCCGTCTAAGCGGGACGAGAGCCGAGTTCTGCCCGGCTTTCGAGTTTCTTTCTCCGCGCTACGGATCATGCCGCAGCCGTTCCCAAACCTGTTGCCTCCTGGAGATCCACATGACCCAAGCCTCCCACAAGCTTCCCGCCGTTGCCCTGGCCCTTGCGCTCGGCGCCGCCTTCACCGTCTTGCCCGCCGCCGCCCAGATGGCCGACAAGGAAAAGTGCTTCGGCGTGGCGCTGAAGGGCAAGAATGATTGCGCTGCCGGCCCCGGCACCACCTGCGCAGGCACGTCCAAGGTCGACTACCAGGGCAACGCCTGGTCGCT
>JBBRCN010000171.1:0-5254 GCA_038204775.1 Burkholderiales bacterium
TCGTTTTTCACCACCGCGTAGCACTCGCAACTGCGTCGCTCGAGCCTCGCGCGGTCGAGCACCAGCACGCGGCCGCGCTGGTAGCGGATCAACCCGTCCTGCTGCAACTGGCCGGCGGCCTCGGTGACACCCTCGCGACGCACCCCTAGCAGGCTGGCGATGAGTTCCTGGGTCACCACCAGTTCGTCGGCCGGCACGCGGTCAAGGTTGACCAGCAGCCAGCGGCACAACTGCTGGTTCAGCGAGTGGTGGCGGTTGCAGACGGCCGTTTGCGCCATCTGCGTCATCAGCGCCTGCGTGTAGCGCAGCATCAGGTGCAGCACGGCAGCCGAGCGGTTGAACTCCTGAAGCATCAGATGGGACTTCAGACGGAACCCCTGGCCGGCGCTTTGCACCACCGCGCGGCTGGTTGTCGAGTCGCCGCCCATCAGCAGCGAGACGCCGACGATGCCCTCGCAGCCGACGACCGCGATCTGCGCGGTGTCGCCGTCCTTGGTGCCGTGCAGCAGCGAGACCACTGCGGTGGTCGGGAAGACCACATGGTCGAGCCGGCTGCCGGGCTCGAACAGCACCTTGCCCAAGGGCAGGTCGACCGGTTCCAGCAGCGGCAGCCAGCGGGCCCAGTCGGCCGCCGCCAGGGCGGCCAGCAGGTGGTTCTGGCGCGGCGCACTCACCGCGGGCCGGGCTGCCGGCGGGCAAGCCGCTACAACGGCCAAGCGCGGCGCGGGACGGGCCGCTTTGGCGGTGCTGCCTACCGGAGCCCTCACCCCGCCCACATGGCCGAGGAGCGCGCCTGCCCAATGCGCAGCGGCGTGCTGCTGCACCGGGGCACGACAGCCCTTCGGCAGCGCAGCGGTTGGCGTGGTGGCTGCCGAAACGGCGCCGAAGGATGCAGCTGTGTTGAACATCATGGTGTAGCTTTCAAGGGTGTTCTTGCGTTTCGGGGTCAGCGGCGTGAGCGGCGCATGTGCGAGGCAGGTGTGGGGCAGGTGTGCGGCATGTGCAGGGCTCCTCTGACGACCCGGCACTGCCGGGTGGCAGCACGACATGGCGCTGCGGTGCATTCAGCTTAGGAGCCGCCCGGTACACCGGGCATCGGCGCGCAACAGCGTGTGCAGTCGGTTGGTGCAGCGCTGTGGTGTAGGACGGCACCTACAGACACGGCGGGCGCGGGGCTGAAAGGTCTGGCAGGCTCGCGCGACTGAGCGAGATCGCCCCCGCTTGCCCCCAAGGATCTGCCATGTCGTTGCGCCCCCGCCTTCCCGCCATCACGTTCTGCGTCACCCTGGCCCTGCTGGCCGCCACTGCGGCGCAAGCCGCGTCCTCCGTGGCCAACACCTGCCAGGTGCGCAGCACAGGTGTCGCGCCGGTGGTGGTGGAGCTGTACACATCCGAAGGCTGCAGTTCCTGCCCCCCGGCCGACCGCTGGCTGTCCACGCTGAAGGGCCGACCCGGGGTGCTGGCGCTGGCCTTTCATGTCAACTACTGGGACCGCCTGGGCTGGCCTGACCGCTTTGCCTCGGCCGAGGCCACGGCCCGCCAACATGAACTGGCGCAGCGCGCCGGCAGCCGCAGCGTCTACACGCCGCAGGTCATCGCCAACGGGCGCGACTGGCGCGTCTGGCCCAAGCTGCCCGACCCGGTGGCCGCTGCACCGGTGAGCCTGACCCTCAGCCGCGACGGCGACAAGGTAAGCGCGCAAGTGACCGCGGCACCCGGCGCCCCGGCGCAGCTGGCCGCCTACTGGGCGGTGCTGGAAGACGGCCACGAGAGCAAGGTGCGGGCCGGTGAAAACGCCGGCGAAACCCTGCGCCACGACCACGTGGTGCGCTTGTACAAGCCGGTCCCGGCCTGGCAGGCCACCGCGGGCGGCGCTTCACAGCTGAGTGTGTCGCCGGGGGTGGCCGCCTACCCCAGGCGGGTGGTCTTTGTAGTGACCGACGCTGCCACGCAACGCCCTCTGCAGGCGCTGGCCCTGGCTTGTTGAGGCCCCCAGGGCCTCAACCCCCACGCAGCTTGGCGCGCACTTGTCTGCCAGGTCCTGACGGCTGGCAAAGGGCTCGGTGGTCGTCAGACTGCGAAGTCGATCACCACGCGCGAAGGGACCTGGCCGTTCTCCAGCCGCTTGAACACCGTGTTGATCGCCGACAGTGGCTGCAATTCGATGTCGGCCTTGACCTTGCCTTCAGCCGCGAAGGCCAGGGCCTCGGACATGTCTGCGCGCGTGCCCACGAACGAGCCGCGAATGGTGATGCAGTTGGCCACCACATCGAACAGCGGCGTCGGAAAATCTCCGGGCGGGATGCCTGCGAGCACACAGGTGCCAAGCTTGCGCGTCATCGCGATGCCCTGCTTGAAAGCCGGCAGCGAGGGCGCCGTGATCAACACGCCGTGCGCGCCGCCATCGGTCGCCTTGATGACCGCAGCCACCGCATCCGCATGCTTGGCGTTGACCACAGCATGGGCGCCGACCTGCGTTGCATGTGCGAGCTTGCCGTCGTCGATGTCGACCGCGCACACCTGCAAGCCCATCGCACGGGCGTATTGCACGGCCAGGTGCCCCAGGCCGCCAATGCCCGAGACGACGACCCACTGCCCGGGCCGCGCCCGGGTTTCCTTGAGGCCCTTGTAGCTGGTGATGCCGGCGCAAATGAGCGGCGCTGCTGCGGCCGACGTCAGGTTGGCGGGAATGTGGGCCACGTAGTCGGGATCGGCCACGATGTATTCGGCGAAACCGCCGTCGCGCGTGTAGCCGCCGAACTGCGCTGAAGCGCACACTGTTTCCCAGGCTTGCAGGCAATATTCGCAATGCCCGCAGGCCGAATAGAGCCAGGGCACGCCGACGCGGTCGCCTTCCTTCACGGTCTTCACGCCAGCACCCAGCGCCACGACGCGCCCGATGCCCTCATGGCCCGGCGTGAACGGCAGCGTGGGCTTGACGGGCCAGTCGCCGTTGCGGGCGTGCAGGTCGGTGTGGCAGACACCGCAGGCCTCGGTTTTGACGAGGATCTGGCCCGGGCCGGGTGTCGGCACGTCGAGTTCCCGCATCACCAGGGCTTGACCGAATTGCTCGACTCTCGCTGCTTGCATCTTGCGTGTCATGGTGTCTCGCTCCTGTTGGCATGGCTTTGCCATGATGTGGTTGCAACAACTGCTGGCGAAAAATGTGCTCGGTATCGATACAGACGTGCGCGGCTTCATGCCGGCCTGCCCGCCCGTCGAAGTTCGCTCGGCGCCAGCAACGCCAGGATCACTTCGACTCGAAAGCCTGCGCGTCGGGCGCTGTCAGGTCTGTTCGCTGGCGCACCCGGCGCGCCGCTGAACTTCAATTCACCCGATCCTCGGCGTCCGACTTGAGGGGTCTGCCGAATCAGCAATGCAGGAATGAACACCGAGCGCTTGTGCGAAGGCGCCGCGATGCGTTCACGCCTTTGTGGATGCTGCGTCTGCAATTCCAAATAGGGGCCGCAGGGTCAGTCCCGCCCAGGTACCGAGCAACGCGCACGCGATCCACAGCCAGCCGTGCAGGCTGCCTGACGCAATGCCACTGAAGAAGGCGCCGATGTTGCAGCCATAGCTGAGGCGTGCACCGTAACCCAGCAGCAGACCACCCACCACGGAGGCAACAAGGTGGTTGCGCGAAATGCGCCAGACCGGATCGAACTTGCCGGCCATGCCCGCTGCCAGCAGCGCGCCCAGGATGATGCCGAAGTCCATCACGGAAGTGATGTCCGACAGCGCGGCCTGTGGGCCCTGCAGCAGCGCGGCTTGCATCTCGGGTGATGAGTAGCCTGACCAGTCCGTCACCGGTACACCGACGGCCTGCAGCAGGATGCCGCCCCACAGACCATAAGCCGAGGTGATGCCCCACGGTCGGCCCGCCAGGCTGAGCGTGACGAAGTTGAGCGCAGCCAGCGCCAATGCACCCGCAAGCAAGGGCCACGGCTGCCAAAGCCAGGCCGACGGCGCCGGCTGCCCCACGTCCGGCTTTGCGCCGGCCACCATGCCGGTTGCGGGGCGCGTGGCAATCGGCACCACGCTGCCATGGCGTGCACGTTCCAGGCGCCACACGACGCCGTAGGCTGCAGCGAACACCGACAGGTTCAGTGCCAGTGCCCCCGGCCAACCCATGCCCGCGATCAAAGACACCGGGCCGATCGTCGGCAACCGTTCCCACGCTGCAAGGTGCGTGACGCCGATCACCGACCCGATGATGAAAAACAGCAAGGTCACCAACATGCGCGTGCTGCCGCCTCCCAAGGTGTACAGCGTGCCAGACGCGCAGCCGCCGCCCAGTTGCATGCCGATGCCGAACAGGAAGGCCCCGCACGCGACCGACAGTCCCACCGGTGACACGAAGCCGACGACCGATTGGCCCCACAACGTGCCGTTGGCGAGCGCGGGGAAGAACAGCAAACAGGCTGCACCCAGCATGATCATCTGGGCGCGAAACCCGGCGCTGCGGCGGTCGGCCAGCAGCACGCGAAAGGCGGCGGTGAATCCGAACACCGATTGATACAGAACCAGACCCAGTGCGACAGCGGTGATCAACAGCAAGACATGGCTGAATGGCGCCACGCGGAACACCGCGGTGCCGAGCAGCAGGATGGCGGCACCGGCAGCCAGCAGCACGCCTCGCTGCGCAACAGGGCGTACGGGGCGAACAGTCCCTGCAGGGGCGCCCTGTTCGAGCCGGTCGGTCGCGGCCATCAAGTCGCCTTCCTTCCGTGGGTCTTGTCGGGCTCGTCGATCAGGTTGCCGCGCGAATAGCCGGCTCGATGGGGATTGAAATCGACGGTCTTCTCCAGCCGTTCTGAGTTCCGTCTCAGTTCGAGGCTGTGCTGGCCGGTCATCCGTATCACTGCCGTGACAAGGTCATCGGGCATTTTTTGCGAAGCAACTCTGCATTTGGAACATCACGCCACTTCAGCGAAACGATTGCTCGCTACTGTGCTTATGGGCGGGTGTCATGTCTGTGCGTTGGCTAACCGACGTCGGGCCCTGCACGGATCAGGGGCCTGGCACAGCCCGCAGTTGACGCCGGGCCTGGAAAAGTTCTTGATATGCGAATGCCTGGACGGCGGGGGAAGACCGGCGTTGCAGCCCGCTATTCGAACGGTTCGAGCACGACGACGTGGGAAACGCTGGCCGCCGAACGACCCGAGCCAACGATGAAGCTTTCGAATCGGGCGCCTGAGCTGAAGGATCGAGCGACTGAGAACTGACCTCGGTACTGCCACCGACTTGATGCGCT
>JBBRCN010000172.1:0-4952 GCA_038204775.1 Burkholderiales bacterium
GGCCTTGCGCTTCTTCAGCAGCTTGATGACCTGGCGCTTGGTTTCGGCACGGAATTCCGGACGCTCCTGGGGCACGTCTTCCCAGATGCCGGCGCGGTCACCGCTGCCGACGTCACCGAAGAAATCGCGCATCTGCTCAAAGCGCGCCTTGTTGCCGATGGCGGCGTTGATGACTTGCGCCAGGCTGCCGGCGCCGGCAGGGCCCATCAGAGGGCGCGCCGAGATCAGGTTGGTGAAGTACAGCGACGGGATGGTGGCCGACTTGGCGGCCTGCACCACCGGCGTGGTGCCGATGGCCAGGTCGGGCTTGAACTCGCGCACTGCCGCGATGTCCTGTTCCAGGCTGGCGCGGTACTGCACGTGCACGCCGCGAGCCTGCAGCCACTCGGCGTCGGGTGCGCTCCAGGGGGTCTTCGGGCAGGCGCTACCGACGTAATGCACCTGCGCGCCACTCTCGATCAGCAGGCGTGCCACCAGCAACTCGCTGCCTTCGTAGCCGCTGACCGTGATGCGGCCCTTGATCGGCGTTTTCGCGAGCACGCCGCGAATGGCCGGCAGGAAACGGTTCTTTGCCGCGTCGATCCGCGCCTGGCCGACGTTGCAGGCTTGGCCGATGGCTTGCAGCCAGGCCTCGGTGCCGTCGTGGCCGACCGGCGCCGAGGCCACGACCGGGCGGCCAGCGGTCACGAACTCACGCACGCTGGCGGTGTAGAACGGGTGGATGGCGGCCACTGCCGCGCAGTCCAGTGCGGCATAGAGCTCGCGCCATTCGCGTGTCGGCACCACCGGTCCTGCCGCCAGGCCCATCGGTTCGAGCATGGCGCCAATGATCATCGGGTCGGCCGGGAACATCTCGCCCAGCAGCGACACCGTCGGCTTGCTCGAAATGCCCAGACGCGGCGCCGTGACGGGGCCGGCTTCGGCTTCGGTGCGGGCGTACTTCAACATCGCGCCGGCCAGCACGTCCTTGGCTTCGGCATGCGTGGGCACGCCAAATCCAGGCACGTCGATGCCGATGATGCGGACGCCGTTGATGGCCTTGGGCAACAGCTGCAGCGGCACGCCGCTGGCCGTGGGCACACACAAATTGATGATGATGATGCTGTCGTACTTCTCGGGGTCGGCCTGCGCGTGAACGGCTTCGCGGATGTCCTCGAACAGCTTGCCGGTGACGAGGCTCTCGCTGTTGAAGGGCACGTAGCCCACGCTGCGGCGCGCGCCGTAGAAGTGCGAGGTGAAGGTCAGCCCGTAGACGCAGCAAGCCGAGCCCGACAGGATGGTGTGGGTGCGGCGCATGCGCAGCCCGACACGCAGCGAACCGAAGGCCGGGCACATGCTCTGCGGCTGGTCGTGCGGGCCTGCGCCCTCGGGCAGCGGGTAGTCCTTGGCATACTGCGCCAGGGTCTCGCTCTTGCCCGCGGACTTGGCGGCAGCGAGCATCGCGTCCTTGCCGGAGTGACAGCCGGAACCGTCGCCCTGGAGGGCGGCGGGATTGGTGATGGTGGGTACAGCGCTCATCGGTGTGTCTCGCGTCAGGCGGCGTCGTAAACGACTTCCAGCGTGGGCTTGATGATTTCGGTCTTGCCGACCATGTCGAAGAGCGTGGCCGGTTCCATCTTGAAGTTGCGGCCCGTGACTTCGGCGCTGAACAGGGCCAGCAACTGGTCCTGCGTCTGCGGCTTCGGACGCACCGGGGGCGCCTCGGCCACGTTGGTGGCCAGCTCTTCGAACAGCGGAGCCCACTGCGTGCCTGGGCGGCCGATGATTTCGTAACTGGCGCTCTTGCGGCGGATGTCGTCGTTGGCAGGGATGGTGGCCAACACGGGGATGCCGGCTGCAGCAGCAAACTGCTTGGCCTCGCCCGTGCCGTCGTCGCGGTTGATGACGACGCCAGCCACACCCACGTTGCCACCCAACTTGCGGAAGTACTCGACCGCGCTGCACACGTTGTTGGCAACGTAGAGCGACTGCAGATCGTTGCTGGCCACGACGATGACCTTCTGGCACATGTCGCGCGCGATCGGCAGGCCGAAGCCACCGCAGACCACGTCGCCCAGGAAGTCGAGCAGCACGAAGTCGAAGCCCCAGTCGTGGAAGCCGAGTTTTTCGAGCGTCTCGAAGCCGTGGATGATGCCGCGCCCGCCGCAACCCCGACCGACTTCCGGTCCACCCAGTTCCATCGCATACACGCCGTCGCGCTTGAAACACACATCACCGATGGCCACCGCCTCACCGGCCAGCTTCTTCTTGGAACTTGTCTCGATGATCGTCGGGCAGGCCTTGCCGCCGAACAGCAAGCTGGTGGTGTCGCTCTTGGGGTCGCAGCCGATCAGCAGCACCTTCTTGCCCTGCTGGGCCATCATGTAGCTCAGGTTGGCCAGCGTGAAACTCTTGCCGATGCCGCCC
Source organism: Burkholderiales bacterium (assembly GCA_038204775.1). GTDB lineage: Bacteria > Pseudomonadota > Gammaproteobacteria > Burkholderiales > Burkholderiaceae_C > Rubrivivax. The sequence goes on from JBBRCN010000172.1 coordinate 2,407, forward strand.
TTGCCGTAGATGGCGATGATCTGGGTCGTCTTGGCCGCGGGGCTGGTGGAGACGGGATCAGGTTCGATCGCGGCTTCCGCCTTCAGACGTTCGTCGCGCATGAAAATCACTGACGCTCCAGCGCCCGCTGCCGTGGAATGTGTACTGCTCATTGAACCGCTCTCCAGTCAAGAACCATCTTCAGACAGGCTGCATCGCGGAAGGCCGTGCGGTACGCGTCTGACGCGTGCTCGGCCCGCTCGCGGTGGGTGATCAGGTCGCTCAAGTCCAGCCGGCCTTCTTCGGCCAGTTGCTTGACGGCCAGCATGTCGGCACGCTCCCACTCGGCAGCAGCCCTGATCTGCGCTTCGCGCATGAAGGCCGGTGCGAAGTTGAAGCTCAGGGGCTCGGTGTAGAAGCCGGCCAGCACAATCTCGCCGCCTTTGCGCAAATGCGGCATCACGCTATCCAGGATGCGGGCGTCGCCGCTGACGTCGTAGACGGCGCGGTAGTCGCGGCAGCGGTCGGACTCGGGCGTGATGACTTCGTAGCCGCAGGCACCTTCGGCACGCCGCGGGTCGCGCTCCCACACGGTGGGCGGCGGGCCGCCCGCGGCTACGGTCAGGCGGGCCAGCAGGCGGCCCAGCACGCCGTGGCCGACGATCAGATCTGGCGGCACCACCGGGTGGCGTTTGCCGCCGCCCGAGACCGCGTGGTAGGCGGTGGCAGCCAAGGCCAGCAGCACGGCGCTTTCGCCCATGGTTGCATCGACGTTGTAGACGCGGTCGTCTGCCACCACCAGGCGCGCCGCTGCGCCACCGAAGAGGCCGCGCACGGGGCCGAAGCAGCGTGCGCCGGGCACAAAGACATGTTCACCGACGCGGTGCCGCGCTTGCGGCCCGGCCGACACCACCTGGCCCACCGACTCGTAGCCAGGGACCAGCGGGTAGCCCATGCCTGGAAATGCCGGCATGCGGCCGGTCCAGAACAGCTTTTCGGTGCCGGTGCTGATGCCGCTGTAGTCGATGTCGACCACCAGGTCGTTTTCCCCCGCAGGCTCAAGCTCCAGCTGGCTCAACACCAGATCCTGCGGCGCCTGCATCACGACGGCAGATGTCTTCATGGGCGCCTCGCGAGAGCAGTGCCGGTTGTGCGCCTGAAGGCACAAGGCGGCGGTTGGAATCTCATCGCGTGACGGTCCTGCTGGGACACGGCGCGGGTGCTTTGGACTGGCATGGTGTCATCGTATGCTTACACCATTGAGTGTCAATAGGGCTTTACGGTTTTCATTCCTGGAGCAGCTCAGGTTTTCCCGTAGGCCTGTGGCCCGCACGACGGCTGGCAATCAGCCAGCAGCCCTGGCCACCAGCACGCCGGCCTGCAGCGGCAGGCGGGTGCGCAAGGCGCGCACATCGGCAAAACCGGCCTGGCGCAGCAACTCGCTCAGGGCAGCAGCGCTGCGCGGCTGCCCACGACCCATGGCCAACAGGTAAAAGCCGAAGTAGGCGTCGCCCATTGCGGGTGCGCCATCGGCCTGCGCCATGGGCTCGGCCACCAGCAGCGTGCCGCCGACTGGCAGTGCGGCGCGTGCGGCGCGCAGGATGCGCAGCACATGGGTGTCGTCGTGGTCGAACAGCACCCGCACCAGGCTCACCAGGTCGGCGCCCGTGGGCAAACCATCGTCGAAGAAGCTGCCGCCATGCACCTGCACACGCGCAGCCAGGCCCAGACCGGCCAGCCGCTGACGCGCCAGTGCGGCCACCGGCGGCAGGTCGAACAGCATGCAGCGCAAGGCCGGCGCATGCGCCGCAGCAGCAGCGATGAAGCGCCCTTCCCCACCGCCCACGTCCAGCAGGCAGCGGTGGCGGTGCAGCGGGTAGGCATCGAGCACTTCTTCGATGACCATGGGCTGCGATGCCGTCATCAGCGCCGAGTACTCGGCCACCGCGCGCGCCGGCAGTTCGTCCGGCCTGGGGTAGGCGGCGGTGTGCGTGGCGTAGGGCCAGTAGGCCGACATGGCGCTGCCCGCACCTTCTTCACGCAACAGGGCCACCGGGTCACGCAGGTCGGCGTACAGCGCGGCGTGGTGTTCCACCATCGCCGCCAGCGGCGCGTTGCCTACCATGGGTGCACCCAGGGCACCCAGGCCGTAGCGTCCACCGCTGCGGGGTGACAGCAGGCGCACGGCGACGGCCGCATCCAGCAGGCGCTGCATGGACCGAACGGGCAGGCCATGGCGCTTCGCCAGCACGGCCGTGGTCTGTGGCCCACTGGCCGACAGGCGGTCGAAGAGGTCCAGCCGCACACAAGCCAGCAGCACTTGGGTGTAGACAAACCCGGCCACCAGATCGAACAGTTCGCCCGCGCGCCGCCGAACCAGTGGCCGCGTGAGCCAGAAACCGGCGGCCCAGCGCCTGAAGCGGGGGCTGCTGACCTTGCGCTGCACCCAGTCCGACAGCCGTTCTTGCCAAAGACCGGCAGCTTGCTGGCCGCCGCTGCTGTTCACGGCCTGACTGTCGGGATGCAACATGCGGTGGCCAAGTCCGCTCAGGCCGCCGCACGCAGCA
>JBBRCN010000173.1:0-4879 GCA_038204775.1 Burkholderiales bacterium
GCACAGGCTGCTCGGCAATGAACACACGCGATTCCGAGCCCGAAGGGGCGCTGTCAGTACAGCCGCTCGATGCAGCGACCGAACCCGTCGTTCATTCGTCCGATCCGCCTGCCGCCGCGCAGACTGCGACGCGCGCGGAGCGCTCGGCAGTCTCAGCGCCGCCGGATGGTGGAGCGAAAGCAGCGGCAACTCTTGTGATCCGGGCAGCGCTCGGCGCGCCGATGCGGGTGGCGGTCGTGGGACTGTTCGCGCTTGCGCTGATCGGCGCGCTGTACTTCTCCCGGCCCCTGCTGCTGCCGATCGTGATCGCGGTGCTGTTGGCGCTGCTGCTGACGCCGCTGGTCGCCCTGCTCGAGCGGCTGCGGATTCCGCGCGGGTTGGCGGCCGTCGCGGTGGTCTCGATTTTGCTGCTGGTGATCGGCACGCTCGGCTCGTACCTCTACGGGCAAGCGCAGGTGTGGATGAATGCGGGACCGGTCCAGCTCGCCGAGCTGCGAGAAAAGTTCTCGGTGCTGCGGGCTCCGGTCGAGGCGGTCCAGGAGGCGACCGAGCAAGTGACCGAAGCCACCTCCACCGGCAGCAAGCTGCCGCCGCGGGAGGTCGTCATCGAGCGCCGCTCGCTGATGGGCATGCTCACCGACACCCAGGCCTATCTGGTCGGCACGCTGGCCACGGTGATCCTTTTGTTCTTCCTGCTGGCCTCCGGCGACCTGTTCCTGCGCAAGCTGATCCGTGTGATTCCGAAGTTTCGCAACAAGATCGTCGCGGTGGAAATCACCCGAACCATCCAGTCCTAGATCGGTCGCTACTTTGCATCGATCACGATGATCAACATCGGGCTGGGCGTGCTCGTCGCGCTGTCGATGAGGATCGTCGACATGCCGACGCCGGCACTGATCGGCGCGATGGCGGCACTGCTCAACTTCATCCCGTACATCGGCTCGGCGATCATGCTGGTCGGGGTGACGCTGCTGTCGATCTTGACCTTCGACGTGCCGTCGGCGATGGTGATCCCGCCGCTGGTCTACCTCGGGCTGACGGTTCTCGAAGGGCAGGTCGTGCAACCCCTTGCGCTGGGACGTCAGCTGAACATGCCCCCGGTGGTCCTGTTCACCTGGGTCCTGCTGTGGGGCTGGCTGTGGGGAGTGGGCGGGGTTGCAGTGGCCGTCCCGCTGCTCGTTGCGCTGAAGATCTGCGCCGACCATATTCCTTCGTGGACCTCGATCGCCGAGTTTCTGAGCAGCGACAACGAACCCGAGAAGTGACGAGGCCCAGCGCCAGAGGGCCGACCGCAGGACGATGGATTCGACGCCCGCTGACGGGCTCTGAGGCGCGCCGACCGAGAGCGCGTGCCGAGTGTTCGCGATCGGCGAAGACCGGGGACCACGGACCCGTGCTGGATGAGATCTTCGGCCGCCCAGCCGGCCGGCACCGTGAGTTCTCGTCCTACGACCGGTCATTGCACCAGCCGACAGACGGCACCCAGGCGCTCGTCCAGAATCGTTCACAGGCGGGCAAAGAGCGGACCGCCACTTCTTTCACATCCACGAGAGGACCGACATGAACAAGGATCAAGTCAAGGGCGTTGCAGAGCAAGGCAAGGGCAAGGTCAAAGAGGCTGCGGGCAACCTGACCGGCAACGAGAGCCTCGAGCGCAAGGGCGAAGCCGACCAAGTAAAGGGCAAGGTGCAGAAGAGCTACGGCGACGCCAAGGAAAACGTCAAGGACGGCATCGACAAGCTTTGACCTACTGCGCTGTTCGCAGCGCCGTCGCCAGCCATTCTGACGGCCGGCGACGGCCGGCTGACGCGGGCCGTAGTGGGGCGGGTACGACGGGCTTACGGTGTTCACCCGCAGCTGATCCGCCGACGAAATCCTCGTGGCCACTTTTACGCCGCCGCGCGGGCCGCTGCTGAATTCGGCCGCGTGGACAGGAAACTCAAACACGTTGTTTGCGTCCCGCCAGCACACGAAGCAGGGGCCTTGGTCCATCCTTGGGCTGCCAGGCCGCTGCCCAGCCTCTTGCCACCCGCAAAGTAGCGCTTGTCCTACAGGGCCCGACGACGGGCACTGACCACGCTGCCGGTGCCGATCACCGACGATGCTGCATGTCGATACACCCCGGACGGGTACCGTTGCGCCTGATGACCTACAACATCCACAAAGGCTACGCGCCGTTCAAGCGGGGCTTCTGCCTGGCCGAACAGCGCGAAGCGCTGCATTCGCAACAGAGTGACCTGATTTTCCTGCAAGAGGTCTGCGGCCGGGAGGCCCTGCCCCAGACCGAAGCGCCGGGCGCGTCGGTGTCGCCGGGGTCGCCAGACAGCATGCAGCACTGCGAATACATGGCCGACAGGCTCTGGACATCACACGCCTGGGCGCGCAACGCCGTCACTGGCAACCGCGCGCATGGCAACGCGGTGTTGTCACGCTACCCCATCGTTCGCTGGCACAACCATCTGCTGGAATTGGAGGGCGACGAGCCGCGCGGCCTGTTGCACTGTGAAATTCAGCTGCCCGGCCGGGAACAGCCGTTGCACGCGGTGTGCGTGCACCTGGGCTTGCGAGAGTCCCACCGACGGCAGCAACTTGACCGCCTGCGCAGCCTGGTGGCTGAAGATGTGCCCGCGTCGGCACCGCTCGTCGTCGCCGGCGACTTCAATGACTGGCGCTTGCGCGCCTCCGGCGCTTTGCGAGGTACCGGGCTGGAAGAGGTCTTTGAACGCGCCGATGGCGTCGCGGCACGAAGCTTTCCTTCGTGGCTGCCGACTTTGCGGCTGGATCGGATCTATGTTCGACACGTGCGGCATGCCCGAACCCTGAGGCTGACACTGCGCCCCTGGGCGCGTCTGTCAGACCACCTGCCGCTGGTGGCAGAAGTCGAGATCTGAGCCATGGCATTGCGCTGGACCGAAGGCAACCGATTCACGCTGCTGCAGAACGGTGAAGCCTATTACCCACGGGTGTTCGAAGTCATCGCAGCAGCGCGCCACGAAGTGCTGCTGGAGACTTTCATCCTGTTCGACGACAAGGTGGGACGGCAGCTTCGCGAAGCCCTGCTGTCAGCAGCCGGCCAGGGCGCCAAGGTGCAGGTGTTGGTCGACGGCTGGGGTTCACCCGACCTGGGTGCCGAGTTCCTGAACCCGCTGCTTCAGGCCGGGGTTCAGGTCAGGGTCTTCGATCCGGCGTTCACGGTGCTGGGGTTTCGCATCAACCCGATTCGACGCATGCACCGCAAGATCGTGGTCGTGGACGGTGAGCGGGCGTTCGTGGGCGGCATCAACTACTCGCACGACCACCTGACGGAATTCGGCCCCAAGGCCAAGCAGGACTATGCGGTGGAGATCGAAGGCCCGCTGGTTGGCCAGATCCAGGCTTTCTGCCTCGAAAGCCTGGCCTCGCCGAAGCCACCGCGGGTGTCCTGGCTGCGCCGGTGGCGCAGCCGGCGCCAGGGCCGATCGGCCACGCTGGGCAGCCGCGGCACCACCTCGGCGGCTTTCGTGACACGCGACAACGCGGGCCACCGCTCGGACATCGAGCACCAGTACCGGCTGGCACTGCGCCAGGCACGCCACCGCGTGATCATTGCCAACGCCTACTTTTTTCCCAGCTTCCGCTTTCTGCATGAACTGCGCCGGGCTTCGCGCCGCGGCGTGGAAGTCAATCTCATCCTGCAGGGCGAGCCGGACATGCCCATCGTACGCACGGCCGCCGTGGCGCTGCATGCCAACCTGTTGGGGGCCGGCATCAAGATCTTCGAGTATTGCGAACGACCCCTGCACGGCAAGGTGGCCACCATCGACGACGAGTGGTCGACCGTCGGCTCCAGCAATCTGGACCCGTTCAGCCTGGGGCTGAACATGGAGGCCAACGTCGTCATCCGTGACCGGGCTTTCGCCGTGCACCTGCGAAAGCATCTTCAGCGCTTGATGGCCGACCAATGCCGGGCCGCCCAAGTCGCGGCGCCAACGCTGTGGTCTTGGCTGACCCAGCCGCTGCGGGGTTTCCTGGCGTTCCACCTGGTGCGCCTGGTGCCCCGCTGGCTGCCCGCGCTGCCCGCCACCGAACAGCAGATTCGACCGGTGGTGGTGCCGTGACCAAGCCCATGAGTCGCCCCACGAGTGGCGCGGTGGGCGGCCGGGTGAGGGCAGCGATCAAGGATGCGGTGCTCATGCCAGGTTCGAACGCCACCCGGGGTGCTGGCCAGCACGCGCCCGTTTCGGGTTGGTGGCAACGGTGGCCGCGCACGTGGGGGTGGATCAAGAAGGTGGCGCCCTGGCTGCTGGCGGCGCTGGTGCTCACGCTGGTGGCGCGCCAGGCCAGCGATATGGACTGGGCTGCGGCCTGGCAGGCTCTGCAAGGCCAGCCCCTGCCCGGCCTGGCCGCCGCACTGGTGCTGAGCCTGTTGAGTCACGCCCTGGTCGCCAGCTACGACCTGATCGGACGTTACGAAACCAGCCACAACGTACCGATTCATCGCACGCTGCGAATCGGCGGTGTCTGCTATGCCTTCAACCTGAACTTCGGCTCGCTGGTGGGCGCCATCGCCACCAAGTTGAGGTTGTACGGTCGCGCCGGCCTGTCGGCAGAAACCGCGGGGCGCATCATCTTGCTCGCGGTGATGACGAACTGGCTGGGCTACTTCATCGTCGGCGGAGCGGTGATGGCCTTGGCACCCCCTACGCTGTCTCCGGATTGGCCGGTCTCTGAAACGGCGCTGCGCTGGCTGGGCGCAGCGATGTTGCTGACGGCGCTGGCCCACGTGGGCTGGAGGTGGCACGCCGGGCGCAGCCAGTGGCAAGTGAGAGGCCACGACATCCCGTTGCCCGGCGGGCGGGTGGTGCTGTGGCAGGCGGTGGTGTCGGCTGTCAATTGGGCC
>JBBRCN010000174.1:0-4829 GCA_038204775.1 Burkholderiales bacterium
ACCAGACCACCGCCACCACCACCAAGCGCCAGTGGGACCTGTACGCGCTGTGGACCTTCAGCCCCGCCGTGGCACTGCGTGTGATGGCCAACAACGTCGACCCGCGCGACTACACCACCGAAACCTACAACGACAGCGACGCCAGCGGCACCGCGTCAGGCCTGACCGAACGCACGCGGGTGCTCAGCGGCGGCGCCAGCTTCACGAACTGGCAGATGCGGTTGGAGTTGAAGCTGTAGTAGTTGGGGTGCGGAGCGGGCATAACCTTCCAGTTGACCACAGAGTGGTGGGGCTGAAAACCTACAAAGGTTGATAGTTGCGGTTCAAGCTGCGCGCTGCGCCTCAATCGCCCTGTGTGCCGGCCTACCTGTGTATGCCCACTGCTGCGGGGACCCCTTCGGCGGCCGCGGTGCCTATCCGACCGGCCGCTTCAGGGCGGCGGGTTCACGGCAGCGTATGTCGCTGATGGCTCGGAACTGCTCCCCACCCCACCCCAACCCGTCGGCCGACCGGTCTATGACCGACGACCGCTTGTCGTGTGCGCTGGTCAAGTGACCTGTGTACCCCCATGGCACACGCGACGAAGGGCCTCGGCTTGAGCCTGGACCGTACCGGCAAGCAGATATCACAGGTACAGAACAGGTCGGCGCACCACATTGGTGGGGGCGCGCCCCAGGCCAGCTTCAGGTACACAGCGGCAGTTCAAGGCAGACGCGTTGGCACCATGTTCTGCGGGTCGTGCTGGTGCGTTGGCGCGGCAAAACCGCAAGACTTGCCGTCCGTGTGCACGACATCACTCTCCGCCTCGCGCCGCCGAGTGGCGCCGGCCTGAATCCGGGACCGGCGCCGCCCTCCCGGCGGCGCAGCACCTGCCGTGGTGAAACGCCGCGGCGGCAGCCCACCCCAGGGTGGGCTCATCAGTACCCGCCGGCCAAGCCACAGCACCGCGCGCCTGTCCGAGACAGGTCCCGCCGGGTATCCACCAATGTCTTTCGTGCGTTAAATGTAGAGAATTTTCCATTCTATCGATAATATATCTATCTCATCATAAGTTGCGATAATAAAGCCAACGGTGGGTAGCGCACGCGGCATGACCTCAGGGCGTCCAACCGTCCTGACGGCCGCCCCTCCTGAACCCCCCTCAGCAAAGTCCCACCTTGCGATTGATCAGTTTCACGAGCGCTCACGGCCTGTCGTGGGGCCTGCAGGCCGGCGACGGCGTTTTCGAGCGCGACCGGCTGGGGCCGGACCTGCCAACGACGATGCAGGACCTGGTGGCCGCCGGCGATGCCTGGCCTGCGCTGGCCGCCACGCTGACCCAGCGCGCCCAATGCCTGGCGCCGACGCCGATGTCCAGCCTGGACCTGCTGCCCTGCCTGCCGCGGCCGGGCAAGATCATCTGCCTGGGCGTCAACTACATAGACCATGCCAAGGAAGGCGGCAACCAAGTGGGCGACTACCCGGCCATCTTCATGCGTTGCACCACCTCGCTGCTGGCCCATGGCGCGCCGCTGCGCGTGCCCAGCGTGTCGAGCAAGCTGGACTTCGAAGCCGAGCTGGCGGTGATCATCGGCCGCCGCGCACGCTGGGTGTCGCAGGCCGATGCGCTGGGCGCCGTCTTCGGCTACGCCTGCTTCAACGACGGGACGCTGCGCGACTATCAGCGCAAGACCACGCAGTGGACGATCGGCAAGAACTTCGACGGCACCGGCGCCTTCGGCCCGGCCATCGTCACCGCCGACGAACTGCCGCCTGGCGCTGTCGGGCTGAAAATCGAGTCACGGCTGAACGGTCAGGTGATGCAGAGCGCCGACACAACCGACATGGTGTTCGGCGTGGCCCGCACCATCGCGCTGCTGTCAGAGTCGCTGACGCTGGAGCCAGGCGACGTGCTGGTGATGGGCACGCCTGGCGGCGTCGGCTACGCCTGCACACCGCCAGTCTGGATGAAGGCCGGCGACAGCATCGAGATCGAGATCGAGAGCGTGGGACTGCTGCGCAACCCGATCACGGCCTGAGAAGCTCTGAGTCCCCCTGACCCGATCATCAAGGAGCGCATCCATGCAGCGACGAGACATCCTGTTGAGCACCACCTTCATGGCACTGGCGGCGGCGCTGCCGGTGCGCGCCCAGTCCTACCCGAGCCGGACGGTGCGGCTGGTCGTGCCCTTTCCGCCAGGCGGCCCGACCGATGCCTTTGCGCGACTCTTTGCCGATGCCTTGGGCAAGCAGCTCGGGCAGACGGTGATCGTCGACAACAAGGCTGGCGCATCGGGCGCCATCGGCTCGCTCGACGTCAAGAACAGTCCGCCCGACGGCTACTCGCTGCTGTTCGGCACCGCGTCCACGCATGGCCTGTACAACCTGATCGAGCGCCAGCCGCGTTACGACGCGGCGGCGGACTTCGACTACATCGCGATGCTGGGCGGCGCGCCAGCGGCGCTTGCGGTGCCCAACAGCATGCCGGACACGCTGAAGGCCTTGTTCGAAGCTGCAAAGAAGGATCCCGCCAAGTTCAGCTTCGGCTCGCCCGGCACCGGCACGCTGCTGCATGTGGCTACAGAGCAGGTGCTGCAACTCGCCGGCGCACGCCTCCTGCACGTGCCCTACAAGGGCACCGGTCCGGCGGTGCAGGACCTGCTGGGCGGCAACATCCAGATGGCCGTGGGCACGCTGGGCGGCCTGCTGCCGCTGCACCGTTCCGGCAAGCTGCGCATCGTCGGCTTGGCCACAGCCAAGCGCATGGCGCAGGCGCCCGAGGTGCCGACGATCGCCGAATCCGCCGGTCTGGCCGAGCCCTTCGAGGCCCTGCTGTGGAACGTCGTCGCGGTGCCGCACAAGACCCCGGTTGACGTGCGCAACCGGCTGGTGGACGCGTCGCGGCTGGCCATGTCGCAGGCCGAGATGATCAAGGCCATGAGCGAACAAGGCATCGCCGCCGACCTGCGCATCGGCGATGAGGCAGCAGGCGCCTTCGTGCGTGCCGAGGCGCTGCGCTGGAAGCCGGTGGTCGACAGGCTCGGCGACGCGGTCAGAAGCTGATTCCCGGCCCCCCCCTGGCAAGCGTCACTCCAGCACCACGCAAGCGCCCCTACAGCGAGAACCCATGGCCGAACACCTGATCGCCGTCCAGACCAGCCTGAACCTCGCCGCCGCCGCGGCCATCATCGACGCTGCGCTGCAGCTGCGGCGCCAGCACGGCTTGCTGCCGCTGGCGGTGATGGTGCTCGACAGTGGCGGCAACGTCGTCAGTTTTCAGCGCGAGGACGGCTGCGGCGTGCTGCGTCACGACATTGCCATGGGCAAGGCCTGGGCTGCGTTGGGCATGGGCATGGCCACGCGGCAGATCGGCGATCGCCTGGCCAACCGACCGACCTTTCAGTCGGCCCTGGCGGCGGCCTCGGGCGGGCGCTTCATCCCCACGCCAGGCGGCGTGCTGGTGCTCGACGACCAGGGTAAGGCTGTGGGCGCCGTGGGCATCAGCGGCGACGCCTCCGACAAGGACGAGTTCTGCGCCATCGAAGCCATCCGCGCCGCAGGCTTGCGGCCCGAGCCGCCCGAACCTGTGGACAACTGGAAGGAGTCAGGACTTTGAAGCCCCGTTGAAGCGCCAGGTCGAGGTGGCATTCTTCGGCGTCGCGCCCTGTGTCATGGTCACCGCGCTCGAAGGCCGCACGGCTCGCTCAAGCAGTTGCTGGACGCCGCCCGTGCCAACCCAGGCAAGCCTGGCCGCGGCAGCCCTTGAGCTTGGCCACCTGTCCCACGGTCTGGCCGACCGCGCCGACCGCACCCGAGACCACCACGGTTTCACCTGGCTGCGGCTGACCGACGTCAAGCAGGCCGAAGGAACCCGTCATGCCGGGCATGCCCAGCACGTTGAGCCACTGCGTCACGCTGCCCATGCCGAGGTCGATCTTGGAGGATAGGAAATTCGGTTCTTCCGGACTATTTGTGGGCGGTTTGCGGTGTTCGTGAGCATCCGAGCCGAGTTGTCCACCGCGTCGGTCGGTCTGTTCGTCGCAAGCGCCGACCGCCCGCCGCCGTTGGCAACTTTGCGCTGCAGACCGCGACGCGCTCGCGGGCGCCAGTCGTTACGTCAGTCGGATGGGTCGGCTGCAGCCGATTCGCGCAAGAAACGATTCAGCTTTCGACAGGTGGCGTCCAGTGAGGCCTGTTCCGCTGTGGATAGGAAAGTCAAACGCACTTTTTTTTCTCCCAAAGGCCCCCCGTCAATGCTCCTGAACACCCACTGATGCAGTCCTTGGGTTCGGCAGCGGCCTGTTGAGGGTCGATCGCAGCCCAAAAGAACGTCATCCGTGGTGACCGTCTCCGGGTTTTCCCGGTCTATCCTCCCCCAAACCTCGGCTCTGCGAAGCCCTGGCGCAGCCAGTTCTAGCAGCCCTGGGCGCCGGGCCGCCTGAAACGTGTTGACTGGGGGATCTCAGGCCGCTTGCAGCTGCGACCCACGGGCTGGCGCGCATGGCGGCGCCCTGGCCTGCAGACCCAGGCGCGTGAGGATCTTCTCGCTCACCGGCCGCTCCAGGATCGCCGCAATGATCTTCAGATGGCCGCCGCAGTTCGGGCAGTGCTCCTGGGGGCCCCGGGGTCATGGGGACCCCGGGGTCAGGTCTTGAGTGTTGCGTCAAGACCTGCTGAAGTGCTCACCCGACCAGGGCTCGCGCGGTCTTCGCCAGGGCTCGCGCGGTCTTCGCCACGCAAGCTGCGGCTGAGCTGGGCGGCCGGGACACCGAAGCCCTGACCAGGGAGATCGCCCGCGAAATCGGCCGCGTGCTGCTGGCCGTAGAGCAAGCCATCACCGAGCGTGAGCG
>JBBRCN010000175.1:0-4760 GCA_038204775.1 Burkholderiales bacterium
GTAGTCAAGCCCATACTTCCAGCTGCCGTAGCTCTGACTGCCGGCCAAGGTCTTGAACTTGCTATCGCGGTAACCGCCTTCGAAGTTGAGCGCTTGAATGCCCATCATGCCGCCGGCCAGCGGCACGATGGTCTCTAAAAAGCCTTCCTTCAGCGACACTGTGCCCGTGCGGTCGGGCAGCGGCGCGCCCGTACCCAGGACTTCGCCGTTGATCTGCGATGGACCGTCCGACAGGTTGCCGGCCGACATGGTGCGCTCTTCCAGCCCCAAGGCCAACGACACGGGCGCTTTGGCGAAGGGGCTCTTGATGACGCCCAGATCGCCACTGACTGACGCGCTCTTGACGGTCTGGGTGACCGTGGTCGTCTGGATTGCGGTCTGGTTGAAGAAACCGAGCATCGCCGGGGTGACGGAACCTGCGGCGCCGAAGATGTTGATCGGCACGCAGCCGCCGGTAGTGACCGTGCAAGCCGTGGGCGACACCGAGCGCAGCGCTTGCTGCAGCTTGGAGCTGGAGCCCCAGTTGACACGCGTCGACAACTGGTCGGAGGTGCCCTTTTGCAGGTAGGCGTCGTAGCTCCAGCTGTCCAGGAACGGCACCGAGCCGCGAACGCCGGCGGTCCATTGCTGCGTGGTGTTGGCGAAGTCGTTGATGCGCGGACCGTTCTCAACCAAACGACGGCTGAGGTTAAGCGTGATCTCCTGGGTGTTCCCCACCACACAGTTGGCAGGGTGTCCAGTGTCGCCAGGTCGCACAGCACACGTTGCGGCTGGTAGAAAGCGCCGACCATGTTCTTGCCCAGCGGGTGATTGATGGCGGTCTTGCCACCCACCGAAGAGTCCACTTGCGCCAGCAGCGTGGTCGGCACCTGCACGAAGGGCACGCCGCGCATGTAGGTGGCGGCGGCAAAACCCGTGATGTCGCCCACCACACCGCCGCCCAGCGCAAAGAGCACGGTCTTGCGGTTGCAGGCGCTGGCCAGCAGGTGGTCGAAGATGAGGTTCAGCGAAGTCCAGTTTTTGTGCTGTTCTCCGTCGGGCAGCAGCACCGTACTGACCTTGCCGTAGTGCGCTTGCAGCGCTTGAAGCAGGGCCGCGCCGAAGTGGCCGTGCACCGCGGTGTTGCTGACCACCACCGCGTGCGAGGCAGGCGGCAGACCTTGCCAGGACGCGGCTGCTTGCAGCAGGCCGGCGCCGATCAGTATGTCGTAGCGGTGGCCCGGCGTGGCGACCTGCACCGCGTGGGCAGGCCCTGCCGGGGTCGCTGCGAAAGGGGGGCTGCTTTGCATGGGCGCCGAGTGTACGGCGCTGCCTGCGGCGCCTGTGATCGGCGCCTGCGATCGACACCTGTGATCGGCGCCTGTGATCAACACCTGTGATGGCGGCACCTTGGTGCCTCAGTCCGCGGGGCCCGTCTGCCCGATGGGCGAAGGCACCTGCCCGGGGTCCACGAGACCGGCCATCTCCAACTGCATCAACACCATGCCCAGCAGGCCCGGCACCGAGGGCCGTGCCGCTTCGATCACGAAGTGGGCTGTGCGCCGGTACAGGGGGTCGCGTTCCCGGTACAGCTCGCGCAGCCGCCGCAGCGGGTCTTCCACCTGCAGCAAGGGGCGGTGCGTGTCGTGCCGCAGGCGGCGATGCAACTCTTCAGGCGTCGCGCGCAGGTAGAACACATGGCTGCGCGAGTGCAGCGCATCGCGGTTGGACGGCCGCAGCACGGCGCCACCGCCGGTAGCCAGCAAAACCCCCGGCTGGCCGGTCAGGTCGTCGATGACGTCCTGTTCGACGTCGCGGAAGACGCTTTCGCCACGTTGCGCGAAGCAGTCGCGGATGGGCATGCCCAGGCGCCGTTCGATTTCGCTGTCGCTGTCCAGGAACCGAAGGCCCAGCTGTCGGGCCAGATGGCGGCCGACCGTGGACTTGCCACAGCCGGGCATGCCCACCAGCGAGATGCGCAGCGGGGTGCCTGCGGCACCTTCGCCGGTTGCTGGCATGGCGCTGCCTGGATCAGGGGATCGTGGCTGCGATGCTGTTGGAATAGGTCGAGCCCACCGAATCGGTCACCGTGTAGGTGATGGCGACGGTGCCGGTGGCGCCTGCACCGTAGGCGCAGCGGAAGGCTCCCGGTGTGCCCAAGGCCGTGGCTGTGACGCCGGCGCGGCCGCAACTCACCGCCGACGTGGCGCCTGCTGCTGACCGGTCCGCCGGGCCGACCCAGTTGTTGCCTTGCACGTCGATCACCCCGGTGCCGGCTGCGCCCTGGGTGGCTGTAGCGCTCACCACGTTGCGGTAGCGCACGTCAAACACGCTGCGACCGATGAGGCGCGCTTCACCGTCGTAGAGGATGCGTGCACTGGCGGCGCCGCCGCGTGGCGAGGTCACCTGCAGGGAGAAAGATCCGTCACCCGTGCACTTGTCTTCGATTCCTCGCACGGTGATGGAGTGCGGCGTGGCGATGACGTTGCTTGAGGTGGGCGACCAGGGTGCGACCTTGGGCGCATTGGGCAGGTCCAGCGATGGGAGCGGGCCGCGTGCACCGACGGCCAGCACCGTGGCCGGCCGGAAGGCACCCGTGCCGATGTTGCTGGAAGGATCAGCGGCCGCCAGTGACGTGGCAGCGGCCATGGGGTTGCCGATGCCGTCGTCCAGGTAACCGGTGATGGTGGCCTGGGGCACGGGCACACCAGACGGGCAGATGGGCTGCAGACGCACGAAGGGGCTCGAACTGGTGCCCGTGATCAACGAATTTTCCCTGCTCAGGCCGGAACGTGGCACCACGAAGGTCGGGTCGCCCAGCGAAGAAGACTGGCTGAGGTAGATCACGGTGGAAGCACGGATGTGCGCCGTTCCGCGTGCACCGTCGCCCGCTGGTGTGAAGGCACTCGGGTTCTGGTACGGGATCAGGATATCGGTGTCGCCGTTGATGGTGGCGGAGTTGGAGACGCCGTCCTTGTTCGAGTCAACGTAGGCGTCGCCCAGGTCGTAGAACGGATCCGTGGGGAAGGTGTACAGGTTGTCGCCGTTCCGGTCATCGAAGTCTTCAAGGCCCACCGCATAGGCGGTCACGATCACGCGGTTGTCCAGCGGCCGGCGGGCCTGCGAGACCACGTTGCAGGAGCAGGCACCGTTTGCCGTGCGGCACGAGCCGTTGTTGGACGTGCAAACCGACGCGCCGGAGCCGATGAAGTTGACCACCGTGCCATCTGGTACCGGGTTCGAAAACTGGTCGGCCAGGCGCACGGTGAGGACGGCAATCTCGCCGTCGAAGTTGCCGCCATCGATGTTGGCCTTGTCCACGGACAAGGAGAACGAGCGCTGCAGCGGCAAGCCGGTGGACACCGACAGCGTGTCGGAGAAGCTCTCCAGCGCCACCGTGCTGGTGGACGGGTAGATGGCCCGTGCACGCACCCGCACCGGTGTGGGCACGGTGCCGGAATTCACCTGCACAACCACCGTACCGTCGGGGTTCGTGCGCTTCACGTAGCGGATGACGCTCAGGCTGTCAGTGCCGCAAAGCGCAGTGGAGCCTGGCGAAGACGGCAGTGTGCCAGGACCGAAGCCGTCGATATTGAGGCCACCGATGTAGGTCGAGCTGTCGAAGCAGACGTCTGCGTTGCCCACTCCCTGGCCGGCGACGTCCACCAACTGGAAGGTGACGGTTGCGTTTTCCTGGCGGCCACTGCCGCCCTGGCCGCGCAAGGTGATGGACTTGTCCGAAGGCACCACGGAAACGAAGCGCAGGCTGCCGGTGGTGGGCGACAGCACATCCAGACTGCCCGATTCGGTATCGGTCGAAATCGATGCCGTGATGGTGACGCGCGTTGTGGCGGTCTGTGCGCAACCGTTGTCGACAAACGTGGCCACGGCGAAGCCATCCGGCTGGGTGCTGGCGGTGGGCGTGATGCTGGCCTTGCCGGCGGCGCAGGACGAGGTGAAGTTCACCGTCACCAAGCCTGCCACGTAAGGCACGCCGGCTTGCAGCACCTGCACACGGACGCCCGTGGTGCCGTAGGCCGACACGCTGCTCGAACCGATGGCAATGGGCCCCAATGTCAAAGTCGACGGCGGAGTCGTGGAACCTGCACTGGCAAAAAAGTTGGTGGCGTTGGTGGCGCTGATGGTGCCCACCGTGGCGCTGGCGCGGATGCGCCCGGCGCCGGACGCGGTGCCCAAGGAGGATACCGTGACGATGGCCACGCCGCTGCTGTCGGTGAGCTGGGAGCCCGAAGTGGGGTCGATGCGCACCAGTTCACCGGTCTGCTCTGCCGCGAACTGCACAATTTCGTTGGCCACCGCGTCGCCGTTGCGGCGCAGCACGGCGCGTGCGCGAAGCGGTGAACCGGCCAGCACGTTGGACGAAGCAGCACCGGCGCCGTCGATCAGGCCCAGTTCGATGGTCACCACAGGCGCGATCGGCGTGACGCCACCGCCACCGCCCCCACCACCGCCACCGCCAAAACCGGGGTTGCCGGCATTGCCGCCACCGCCGCCACAAGCGGCCAAGGCTAACAAAGCCATCGAGGAAAGCAGGCGTTGCAACATCTTCATGGTCTGGTTCCTGGAGCGTTGCGGGTGCATCTCGTGCAGAGGCCGCGCCGCGATGTCATCAGCGCGCGGCCGAGCGGTCGGTCACGATCTTGGGGGTGATGAAGACCAGCATCTCGGTCTTGCGTGTGCTCTTCACCCGGTTCTGGAACAGCAGGCCAAGGAAGGGAATGTCGCCGAGCAGCGGCACCTTGTTGACCTCGTTCTGTTCG
>JBBRCN010000176.1:0-4680 GCA_038204775.1 Burkholderiales bacterium
CAACGGCCTGCAACTGATGAAGCTGGCGGGTGGGCAGTCGGCGGCGATCGAAAAAGCCCGCTCCATGATGGAACGCCAACTGACGCAGATGGTGCGCTTGATCGATGACTTGATGGAAGTGAGCCGCATCAGTCTGGGCAAGCTCAAACTGCACAAGGAGCGCCTGCTCTTGGCGACGGTCCTGAACAGAGCCGTGGAAACCACCCACGCGTTGATCGACGAGATGGGCCAGGAACTTATCGTCACGATCCCCGATGACACGCTTGTTGTCGATGGCGACATGGCACGGCTGGTACAGGTCTTCGCGAACCTGCTGAGCAATGCTGCCAAGTACGGCAACCGGGGCGGGCACATCCGACTGACAGTCGAACGTCAAGGCAGCGACGTGGTGGTGACGGTGAAGGACACCGGCATCGGAATCGCCGCCAACCAGTTGCTCGAAGTCTTCGAGATGTTCACGCAGCTCGATGCGTCGTTGGAGAAGTCCCAGGGTGGCTTGGGCATCGGGCTGACGCTGGTGAAACGTCTGGTGGCACTGCACGGCGGCAGCATCCACGCACACAGCGACGGGCCGGGAACGGGCAGCGAGTTCATCGTGCGACTGCCGGTCGTGAGCGAGGGGTCGGCCGTGCAGGCGCCGGACGTCGATGACGCGCCAGCAGCCACGAAGTCGCTGCTGCGCATCCTGGTCGTGGACGACAACCGGGACGCGGCAGACAGCTTGTCCGAGATGTTGAAGATGATGGGCCACGACACGCGCACGGCCTACGACGGGCAGCAAGGGGTGGACCTGGCCGGCGAGTACCGGCCCGACGTGATCCTGCTCGACATCGGCTTGCCCAGACTGAACGGTTATGAAGCCTGCCGCCTCATCCGTGAGCAGCCCAAGGGCAGTGGCGTGGTGATGATCGCCGTGACGGGGTGGGGGCAGGACGAAGACCGCCGCCGCTCGCACGAAGCCGGGTTTGATCACCACATGGTCAAGCCGGTGGACCCGCAGGCCCTGATGAGCATGATCGCCGTGCTGAATGTGGGCCACGCGGACCAGCCGACCAACCGCTTCGACTGACACGGCAGCTTCGGTTCTGCGGAGTCGACAGGCGCAGCACCCTCAACGGTTTCCGTCCCGCCGGCCCAGCAACCCAGGCCCAGGGTGCTGGTTGCGCCCGGAGGCCGCCCAGCGCGCCCTGGTTCTGCGAGTTCAGCCGCAGACGAGCCCGCCGTGGGACCGTCGCGGCCACTTCTCCTTATTCCCCGCCAGATGGTCCTTGCGCAGTCAAAGCACCACCCGGTTCGTGGGGACCAGTGATCGCTGTCAGCACAGGAATGCGAACGATAAATTCGCTACCCTTTCCAAGGCCGTCGCTCTGGGCGATGACCGTGCCACCGTGCATCTCGACCAGCCGGCGCACCAGATGCAGTCCGATTCCGAGGCCAC
This sequence comes from Burkholderiales bacterium, assembly GCA_038204775.1. Taxonomy (GTDB): domain Bacteria; phylum Pseudomonadota; class Gammaproteobacteria; order Burkholderiales; family Burkholderiaceae_C; genus Rubrivivax. The sequence continues at coordinate 1,439 of JBBRCN010000176.1, forward strand.
CTCCGGCTGCAGTGGACGTGTCTTTGACTTGGGTGAAGAGGTCGAACACCCGAGTCAACATGTTCGCCGCCAGGCCGATGCCGTTGTCATGGATTCGCAGGACCGCCACGGCGCCTTCCGTCAGCAGGGCCACACCGATGCGGCCTGCCTGCGGGGTGTAACGCGCCGCGTTGGTCAGGAGGTTGGCGACGACCTGTGTCAGTCGGGTCTCGTCGCCATCGATCCAGACCGGCTCGCGCGGCAGGCTCTGTTCGAAGAATTGTGCGCGCGTCACCATGATCGGACGGATGAGCTCCACGGCACTGGCCACGACCGCTTTCAAATCTGTCGGCTGGCGATGAAGCACCGCTTTGCCACTGCGCACAAGCGAGATGTCGACGAGGTCCTCGATCAGGCGGCTCATGTGGGCGGTCTGGCGCTCGACGACTGCGGCCGCCTTCAGGCACGTCTGGTTCGTCCCGGCCAGCCGAAGCAGCGGGCCGACGTGGACGAGGGCGGCCAGGGGCGAACGCAGTTCGTGCGCGAGCGTCAAGAGGAACAGATCCTTGTGATGATCTGCCTCCTCGAGTTCGCGGGTTCGCTGCCGCAACTCGGACTCGAGCCGGCGTTGCTGCGTCATGTCGCGTACAGCCGCTGTCACCAGATTGCCGGATTCGCTTGCCAAGGGGCTGAGGGAGACATCAACCGGAAACTCCTGGCCGTTTTTGTGTTGTCCGTACAACTCGAGCCCGTTGCCCATTCGGCGCGAGCGAGGCGCGCCGAAGTAGGCTTGGTAGTGCTTTTGATGCTGTGTGCGGAACCGTTCGGGTAGCAGCGCGTCGATAGTCCTGCCCAGCAACTCTTCACGTCCATAGCCGAAGAGAGCCTCGACCTTTGCGTTGAGCTCAACGATGACACCGGTGGCGTTGGTCAGCACCATGGCGTCCGGCGCGGCTTCAAGAAACTCGCGGAAAAAGCGTTCGACCCGGGCCGCGCGGAGCAGCACGCGGGCGCTCGCGACGACCAGGTCCGCGCCGGCAGCCTCGGTCAATTGGAGATTTGCCCCTGTTGCCGGATGATCAGCCGACGCATTCAGCTGCAGGACAGGAATGGAGGAAGCGCCAGCCAGGTCCCTCAGCCGAGGAATCTCGGCAACCGTCATGCCCGCGGGGTGGTCCAGGATGATGAGGGCCGGAATGAGCTCGACGAGTCGCAATGCCTCGGTGCTGCTGCAGGCCTCGGCAACTCCGAATCCGGCCCGGCGCAGTGCGGTCGAAAGCTCACTGCGCGCCGCTGGATCCGCGACGACGGTCAGGACGGTCGTGATGCTCGGCTCGAACACGGTTTCTCCGGTCGTCAGGCTGAGCGGGAGCGCACGCCAATGCCTTGTCGCCGCTGGCGCCCTTGCCACGAGTACATCGTCGCTCAGCGTCACTGTCGCGCCGTCGACGTCGGTTTGGATGAGGGTGCGGACCTGCAATCTAGGCCCTTTCCCTCGGCCGCGTTTGACATGAATCAAGCATGCGCGCGGCTCTGCACGCGCACGCTGCCCAACCAGCGCAGCCTGCGCAATCAGCGCAGTCAGCGCAATCAGCGCAACCAGCAAGTGGTGCGGCCGACCCCGAACTGGCACCCTAGGCGCCCGCTTCTCTGCGAATCGCCTGGCCGCAGCGCGCCCTACCCTCTGTCCCTTGGCCGCGGAGGCAGTTGCGCCGGGGCCGCAAGCCTGGGGAGCCGTCGGTGTCCGCGTCCAAGCATCAGATCCTGAACCTGTTGGCAGCCCTCGAAGGCTGCCAGCCGCTGTATGCCGGCGCCATGCCGCTTGCCGAGGACGTCGTGCGCGACGTATTCGCGGCAGCGGTTGCCGGGCTGACACGAGCCCCTGGCTTTGCCACTGCCAATCAGGATTGCAGGGAGCTGTCCCTGATGGTCAGCCTCACACACGCATTGATCGAGGTCACCTACCTGCGCGCGCAGTTGCAGAGCCAACTGCAATCGGCCGCTGCAGAAACCGCCGGGCTCTGCGCCCGCATCGCCGCACGTTGAAAGTCCGGACATCTCATGACCGCATGGAAGAAAACCGTCAACCGGTTGCGCGCCAATTCGCGAGCTGCGCTGGCCCTGCTGCTGCTGGCCACCCTGGTGGCGAGCGTGGTCCTGCTCAACGTCGTGGCCGAACGGCAGACCAGCGCACGCAAGGTGGTCGAGACCCTGCAATTCGAGAAAGACCCGGACGCCTGGCTGGTGCACCAGCACAACGCCTCTGACTTTCGGCAGGCGCTGAACACACAAAGCGTGGCCGCAGTGGGGTTGGCCAACGCCCACCCGGGCCTGGTGCTCTACACCTTGAAGAGCGGCGAACGCCGCAGCACGCTGATTCCCGGTTGCACGGCCGGTGGCTGCGCCGGCACCGACCTCGACCGCATCGGCAACAAGAGCGCCGAGGCCGGCTTCGCCCTCGTCGCCATCGATGTCGACCCGCGGCCTGCCAGCCGCCGTTGGTCGGAGGCGATCCAAAGCCTGGGCGCGCCCGTGCTGCTGATCGCCGCCATGCTCGGGGTCCTGGTGCTGGCCACGCGGTTGCAGACCGGCATGGGAGCCGTGACGGATCGCCTGTCGGTGCGCCCCGAGACACGTTTTGCCGACGTCGTCGGCAATGCCGAGGCGAAGGCCGCACTGCAGCGCGTCAAGGCCTTCATCCACGACCCCAGCCGTTTTGCCAAGCTGGGTGCGGTGGCGCCACGCGGCGTGCTGCTGGTGGGCCCACCCGGCGTCGGCAAGACTTTGCTTGCCAAGGCGCTGGCCGGCGAAAGCAAGGCCAGCTACATCGCCGTCGACGGGTCGTACTTCACGGCCACGTTCTATGGCGCCGGCGTCAACAAGGTCAAGGCGCTGTTCAAGCTGGCACGCCGGCACGCACCCTGCGTGCTTTTCATCGACGAGATCGACGGCATCGGCAAGCGCACCCGCGGCGGCGATGGGGGTGCCGAGTCGGAGCTGAACCGCATCATCAACCGCGTGCTCGTCGAAATGGACGGCTTCGATGCGCTGGACAACGTGGTCGTGGTGGCGGCCACCAACCACGAAAGCAGCATCGACGACGCCATGCTGCGCCCGGGCCGCTTCGACATGCTGGTGCGCCTGGCATTGCCGACCTTGCCCGACCGCCAGCGCCTGTTCGAACTGTGCCTGGGCAGGGTCCAGCACGACGGCTCGGCCGACACGGCAGCGCTGGCACGCATGACGGCGGGGGCGTCGCCCGC
>JBBRCN010000177.1:0-4478 GCA_038204775.1 Burkholderiales bacterium
CCGGTTCCGGCGCTCATGCGCTGCACATCACCGGGGCGGATGACGCCGCTCGCCTTGCCTTCAGACACGCCACCGGCCATGCCGTTGCCCATGCTGTCGGTGTGCGCCAGCGCGCCGTTCAGCACGTAGCTGACGATTTCCATATCGCGGTGACCGTGGGTGCCGAAGCCGGTGCCGGGGGCGATGCGGTCTTCGTTGATGACACGCAGATTGCCCACGCCCATGTGGCGCGGGTCGTGGTAGTCGGCAAAGGAAAAGCTGTGGAAACTCTTGAGCCAGCCGTGGTCGGCAAAACCGCGGTCGGCTGATTTGCGCAAGGTGATCATCTGGGTGCTCCTGGTGTGGTCACGAATGTAGGTGGCGCCACGCTTTGTGCGGCTGACCGGCCTTGAAGCACGCGTTCAAATAAGATGAAGCCATGCCCGACCGCATCAACGCCCTGACCCCCGAAGCCCTGGTGATGATGGACACCATCGCGCGCACGGGCAGCTTCGCTGCCGCTGCCCGTGAACTGGGCAAGGTGCCTTCCGCTCTGACCTATAGCGTGCGCCAGCTTGAAGAAGCGCTGGACGTGTTGCTGTTCGACCGCAGTTCGCGCCAGGCACAGCTGACGGCGGCCGGCACGGAGCTGCTGCACGAAGGCCGGCGCCTGCTGCAGGAGATGGACGCCGTCAGCAACCGCGTGCGGCGCGTGGCCAAGGGCTGGGAAGCGCAGCTGGCCATCAGCGTCGAGGACATCCTGTCGCAGCCGACCATGTTCGACCTGGTGCAGGACTTCTGCGCCATCTGCGATGGCAGCGCCGCTGAAGGTGCCGTGCCCGCAAACGGCACCCGGCTGCGGCTGCGCACCGACGTGCTGACGGGTACCTGGGAGGCGCTGGTCACGCGCCAGGTGGACCTGGCCATCGGCGTGTCGGCTCAGCACGCCAACCCGGGTGGCATCGAACTGCGCCCGCTGGGTAAGGTGCCGTTCGTCTACTGCGTGGCGCCGCACCACCCTCTGGCGGATGCCAGCGAGCCGTTGAACGACGCGCAGCTGGTGCACCACCGCGCCGTGGCCGTGGCCGACAGCGCACAACACCTGACGCCGATGACCGTGAACTTGCTGCCCGGCCAGGACGTGCTGACGGTGCCCGACATGCGAACCAAGCTCGAAGCGCTGCTGCGCTGCCTGGGCTGCGGCTACGTGCCCGAGCCGCTGGCGCGCCCGCACCTGGAAGCCGGCCGCCTGGTGGCCAAGACGACGGCGCGTGGGCCCTTTGGCGCCAGCCTGCAATACGCCTGGCGGGCAGAACACGGACCGCTGGGCCTGGGCCGCGCGCTGCAATGGTGGCTGACGCGGCTGGAGAGCCCGGCCACACGCCAGGCCCTGCTGGACCGCCACGCCGGGCGCCTGGGGCCTTGAATCTGGCGCCAGGCAGCACGGTCGGCCGCTACCGGGACCACTACCGAGGCCGCTTTGCACCATCGCCTACCGGTCCGCTGCACGCCGGTTCGCTGGTGGCTGCGCTGGCCAGCTGGCTGGACGCGCGCGCGCTGGGCGGCAACTGGCTGGTGCGAATCGAAGACGTGGACACTGCGCGATGCGCAGCGGGCAGCGCCGAGTTCATCCTGCAGCAGCTGGCCAGCTGCGGCCTGCATCCCGACGAGCCGCCGTGGTGGCAAAGCCAGCGTGGCGCGGCCTACGCAAAGGCCTTGCAGCAGTTGCTGGCGCAGGGGCGCGCTTTTGCTTGCGGCTGCTCACGCAAGGACATCGACGACGCGCTGGCCGCACAGGGCCGGCTGCACCAGCGATTTGGCGAACGTGTCTATCCGGGCACCTGCCGCCGGGGCTTGCAGGGCAAGCCGGCGCGCGCCGGGCGCTTGCGTGCCGAAGGTGTCGTGCACTGGCACGATCGCCGCCTGGGCGCGTTGCAGCAGGACGTGGGCGCCGAGGTCGGCGACTTTGTGCTGCAGCGCGTCGACGGCCTGTGGGCCTATCAGCTGGCGGTGGTGGTGGACGACGCGGCGCAGGGCATCACACACGTCGTGCGCGGCGAAGACCTGGCCGACAACACCGCGCGCCAGATCCTGCTGCAGCGGGGCTTGGGCGTGGCCACCCCGGCCTACCTGCACACGCCGCTGGTGCTGGCCGCAGACGGCCACAAGCTCAGCAAGCAAAACGGCGCCAAGGCGCTGGACCTGTCTTCGCCCTTGCGCACGTTGCGCGCGCTGCAAGAGGCGGCGCAGGTGCTGGGCCTGCCCGAACTGCCCGCCTGCACCGTGCCGGACTGGCTGGCCGCCGCCGTGCCCGCCTGGGCTGGCATCATGCGCAACTTTGCCCCACAAGGAGAGACTTGATGACGACCCTGGAATCCGTCGACACCACCGTCGGCAGCGGCGCCGAAGCCAAGCCCGGCCAGCGCGTGAAGGTGCACTACACCGGCTGGCTCTACGACCCCACCGCCAGCAACAACCGCGGCAAGAAGTTCGACAGCAGCAAGGACCGAGGCCAGCCCTTCAGCTTCGGCCTGGGCGGCGGCGAGGTCATCCGCGGCTGGGACGAAGGTGTTCAGGGCATGAAGGTGGGCGGCACCCGAGTGCTGACCATCCCGCCCGAGATGGGGTACGGCGCACGCGGTGCAGGCGGTGTGATTCCGCCCAACGCAACGCTGGTGTTCGAGGTTGAACTGCTCGGCGTCTGACAGCCCTTCAGCCCAAGAAAAAACGGCGCCGAGGCGCCGTTTTGTTTGTGGTGAGTCGGAGCTCAACGTTCCGGACGCGGCCCCGGCTTCTTGGCAAAGCTCTTGCCCGCCGGCTTGAAGGTCTTGGCGCCAAACGGACGCGGACCGAAGCTTTTGCCTGCAGGCTTGCCGACGCCAAAACCGGGCCGCGGTGTCGTGGGCTTGGGCTCCACGCGCTTGGGTTCCAGGCCGGTGATGGTGGCCACCGGCATGCGCTGCGTGGTGAAGCGCTGGATGCGCTGGATCATGCCGAAGTCCCGGCGCTCGGCCAGCGTGACGGCCAGACCCGTGCGTCCGGCGCGGCCCGTGCGGCCGATGCGGTGCACGTAGTCTTCTTCCTTCATCGGCAGGCCGAAGTTGATGACGTGGCTGATGGTCGGCACGTCGATGCCGCGCGCGGCCACGTCGGTGGCCACCAGCACACGCAGGCGCTTGTTGCGCAGGTTCTGCAGCACGCGGTTGCGGCGGCCTTGCGGCATGCCGCCGTGCAGCGCTTCCACGGCATGGCCCATTTCGGCCAGGCGGTCGGCCAGCACCTCGGCGTCGCGCTGGGTGCTGGTGAAGACCAGCGCCTGGTCAACTTCACGTCCGGTCAGGATGTGGTCCAGCAATGCATTCTTGTGACCGAAGTCGTCGGCCCAGTGCAGGCGCTGCTCGATGTCGGCGTGGGTGTCGGTGTGGCTGGCCACGTCGATGCGCTGCGGCTCGCGCAGCAACTGCTTGGCCAGGCCACCTGTGGCGCCGCTGAAGGTGGCGCTGAACATCACGGTCTGGCGCTTTTCGGGCGTGGACTGTGCGATGTGGTGGATGTCGTCGATGAAGCCCATGTCCAGCATGCGGTCGGCTTCGTCCAGCACCAGCATCTCGACGTTGGTGAGCACAGCCTTGCCCGAACCCAGATGGTCGATCAGGCGACCCGGGGTGGCGATCAGGATGTCCAGCGGGCCGCGCAACGCAGCCAGCTGCGCGCCGTAAGGCCCGCCGCCAACGACGGTGGCCACACGCAGGCCAGGCACGAAACGGCCGTAGTCCATGGCGGCCTTGGCCACCTGCAGCGCGAGCTCACGGGTGGGTGTCAGCACCAGGATGCGCGGGCCCTTGGCACGCACGGCGCCGGGCTGGCGGCTGGCCAGGATGCGGGTCAGGGCCGGCAGGATGAAGCTGGCGGTCTTGCCGCTGCCGGTGCGGCTGCTGACCATCAGGTCGGTGCCGGCCATGGCCGGCGGAATGGCTTCTGACTGCACCGACGTGGGTTCGGTGTAGCCGGCGGCTTGCAGAGCCTTGCTCAGGTTCTCGTGCAGGTTCAGGGATTCAAAGCTCATGGTCATCGTCTCTCGTGTCGGCACGCACAAGCGCACCGGCGCTGCCTGCTTGGCGCAAGGCAACGTGGGGTGAAGTCGCAGGGGGTCCGGTGGCGTAAAAGAAACCAGCCGGGAGTACAGCGACGGCATCGCCGCCGACCGTGAGACGCGCACTCTCGAATGCAGAGTGGCAATGGCCGAAGGGGATGAACGAAAGGCTTCGTGAAAAAGCCAGCCTTCGAGTATAGCCCGGATTACCGAATGCCTGGGGTTTTTACCGAGCATCCATGCCGGTGACCACCGGCGCGCGCTGGATGCGTGGTGCCAGCGCCGCCCACACCGGCTTCAGCTTGCCTGGCAGGTCGGGCAGGGTGCCGAGTTCAGTGCGGCTTTCGCCGGGCGAATGGAAATCGCTGCCACGCGACGCATACAGGCCGAACTCCAGCGCTGTGTC
>JBBRCN010000178.1:0-4364 GCA_038204775.1 Burkholderiales bacterium
GAGTATCACGGTGCCGAACTTGCGGGTCAGCAGGTGTCCGCGCTCGTCGGAGTCATGAAAGATCAACCCCGTGGACACGATGGCAATCTGGGCGGGGCAGCGCGCCACGTCTTCGGCACCGCGCGTACGAATCTCATGCCCGCGGGGGTCAAGCCAGACCTTCTTTGTGGACGACCACACCGCGCTCGGGATGCCCAGCTTGTCGGCCAACTCGACCTGCCACTGGATCGTGAGCGTCGATGGGCAGAGGATCAGCACCGGCCCATCGCCCAACAAGGCCGACACCATCGCGCTGGCCGCGAGAGACAGCGTCTTGCCTACGCCCACTTCATCGGCCAGCAACAGACGGGCGCGGCCATAGGTCTCGCGGTGCTGCAGGAACATGGTCACGAACGACCGTTGCCAGGGCTGCAGTTGCTCGCCGCCCCTGTAGATGGGGCTCTCGGCCAGCGCCGCTGCGGGCAAATCCGCCGCTGGCAAACCTTCGAACCGAACTTCGACACGGTCCGCAATGCGTTTGACTTCTTCGATGATCGCGTCGGGCAACGGGTAGGCGTCGGCCCACAGCGCGGCGAACTCTTCTTCAACCCACGCCACGCCTTCGGGCGAGGTGTCTTCCCACAGGATTTCGTAGTTCTTGGCAAACGCGCTTCGGGTCTCGTTGATCGAACCCAGAAAGCAGGTCTTCGAACCATCTGCGCCTTCGATGACGCCAGCCTTGCCGTGCACGAACACGCGGTCTTTGGGCACCACGCGAATCTCGACCCGGCCGCTGGTGAGCAGCTCGTGCAGCTTGCGGTAGCGGTCGCGGTGCAACAGTGCTTCCACCTCGGCCGGCGCCTCGTTCCAACGCTCTTTCAGCGCTGTCTCGCGCGCGTGTTTGGAGATCAGCACGTCAGCAGCGTCGAGCTCGCTGTTGCAGACCACCTGCACCTTGGGAATCGATGCGATCTCTTCGCCGACCAACTCGAAAATGGAACTGCGGAAGTAGCCAGCGATGCGCTGGTAAGACTTGGCACCCGCCAGCTTCTGGCTGAGGAAGGCAAGGTCCAGCCGCTGCCGGCGCGAGGAGAAGCGGCGGATGTCGCTCGTCACAGGCCGCCCCCCGAGCTGCCGGGCTTGCGCGGCAGTGTCCCCTTTGTCCCCTTTTTGTCCCCTTTGCGCGGCTCTGCCGCGCTTGCGGGGGCGGAGACCGGTGTCCCATTTGTCCCATTTTTGTCCCCTTGGGCCGCCAACACGTAGTGCGTGCCGCGGCCCCTGGCACCCAGGCGGGCGAACACCCTCTTGCTCACCAGGTCGTCCAGATCGCGCGAAGCCGTCTTGCGCGTGGCACCGGTCAGGCGCTGGTAGTCCGTGTTGGCGATGCGCTCGCGAGCGCGCACCTCCATCACAGCCAGGCGCTGGCGGTCGTTCAGGGCCAGCCGGGCCAGTTCCTTTTCCGTCAGCCAGTCGCGCCACAGCGTCACCACGAACTCGCCGCTTTGCTGCTCGAACACCGGCTCCGGCAGCCCCTGGCGGCGGCACAAGCGAATCATCATCAATGTGCCAGTGCCGAACTTTTCGATGTAGTGGGCCAGAAACAGGGCCTCGCACACGCGCGCATTGCGGGCTACCGAACCGTGCGGCTCACGCAGGCGCTCGGGCGTCAGCGAGGGTGGAAGTTGTCCGGGGTTGCGCATCTCCACGCGGTCGGCAAACACCGATACCTGCACTGCCGCCGCCGACGCGTAGTCGCGGTGCGCCACGGCATTGACGATGGCCTCGCGCACCGCGTCGGGCGGCACCTCATAAGTCACCGGCGCCTGATTGCTGGTGGCGCGCGTGCCCACGCTGCGGTTCAGCACCGAAAGCACAAAATCGGCGGCACGGTCGACTTGGTCGAACAAGGTGCCCTTGAAGATGCGGTACAGCGGCACCGGGCGCTCGACCTCGGTGCCGTGGAAGTGCATGCAGCGCACCTCCGCAGCCGGCATGAAGCGCTGCGGGTCGCGCCCGAACAGCAGCATTGCGGCCTGGGTCGGCCGGCCGTCATGCTCGAAGTGCAGGTGTGCCAGCGCTTCGGCCACGGGCGTTTCCTCGGCCAGGGCGAATTGCCGCTCTTGACGCGCCAGCCGCACAAAGGCCGCCACCGCTGCCGGGTCCACGTCGGCCAGCGCCGCATCGGCACAGGGCCGGTCCTCGAAGCCGCGGTGTTGGATCAAGCCTCGTTCCTCCAGCCAATCCGCCAGGCTGCGTGAAAGCTGGTGCTTCAAGTCATCCGCATCGGCAAAGCGCCGCCGCACCGTCTGCACCCCGGCTTTGCCCAGCAGCGCGGCCATCTTGGGGTGGCGCTGCGCATCGTCACCGGCTTTGACGAACAGCAGCCGCGGCTTGCCCTGCAAGGTGGCGCGGTCGAACTCGCGCTCGGTGGGTGAAACGCCCAAGGCATCTTCAAAACCATAGGCCAGGCCGAACAAGCCCACGTAGAGGTCGCAGTGATCAACGCCGGCCAGATACGCCTCATCCACACGCCGTTCGGCCGCCGGCAGGTCTTCGAACAAAAACACCTCGAAGAACCGGCCCAGCACCGCGTCGGCCTCCACAAAGCTGCGAATCGCTCGCCGCTCGGCCGCAAACTCCTTCTGCACACTGCTCACGAAAATCGACGCCTTGGGCATCACTGCGGCTCTCTCAACCCAGCCGCTGGTTCTTCACCAGCTCGCGCAACACGCGCGCTGCGCTAGCCTCATCGGGGCGCAGCGCATCCAGGCGTTTGGCCAGGTACTCGGCCAGCTCGGCCACCAGCTCGCGCTGCGTCATGTCGCCGTAGTAGTTGGGCACGTTGAGCGTCAGGTGGGCCAGCACCTCGGTGCCGTCCACCTCTTTCTGCAACTCCATCACGGCGTACAGGGCGGCGCGCAACGTGGACTGATGAAGCTCAGACCCCTCACCCATCTCGGCGCGGCCGAACTCCACTGCGCTCTTGAGCCGGGCCTCGTTGGCCTTGTGGCTGGCCAGCAGGGGCTTGAAGTCGCGCACCTTGAAGGCCTTGGCGAAGTTCTGGTAGTTGTCCAGCGTCTTGGCGCCGCGTGCCTCCATGTCGATCATCTTCAGGTAGAAACGCTCCGCGCCTGACAGCCGATCCCATTGCGCCTTGACGATGCCTTGTGGCACCAGGCATTGGTTGGCCGTGTCCACCGCGAAGGCGATCAGGCCATCGACGAACGTCGTCTCGTTCTTCACCCGTGGCCGGATGGCTTCGGCGCTCATGTCTCGACCGTCGATCACGGCATAGCGCGTCAAGACGCGCAGTGCGGCTGCGTAGCCGGCCATCTGGATGTCGGCGTCCTCGAACACGTTTTCGTCGCGGTAAAGGCCCTTGGACTGCTGATTCAGGCCGGTGAGGTCGGCAACCTGCTTTTCGACCTCTTCCTGAATCTCCCAGGCCAGATCGTCCCGCGTCGTCTTGTACGCACCCTGCCGCTTCCGCAGCACTAACAGCACGGTTCCTTTGACGTAGCTGCCTTCGCGCAGCGCGCTGTCGGTCTCCGTCACCACGTACCACGCAGCGGTGACATGGAGACCGGACGCCCAGACGATGTTGGCCATGTCCGCCCAGATCGAACCCGACTGATGCGTGAACATGATGACCTGGATGCCGTTGTCAGACATGCACTCGGTCATGCGCTTGTAGGCAGCGACCATGCCGCGGCGGAAATCTTCGCCCTCCCCCTTGACAGCCAGCGCACGCCGACTGTCCCAGACCCAATCCGCGAATTCGGCCGGAGGGTTCTTGCGCAGCCAGGCTATGAAGAACTCGAGAATCTCCTCATAGTTCACCGCGTCGCCGTACGGCGGGTCGGTCACGTAGATGTCGTGTGTTGATGCGATCTGCGCGGCGGCATGGCACTTAACCTCCGTTACAACGTTCTCGGACAGCGTGAAGCTCTTCAGCTTGCCATCAACCATGTCCAGCGCCGGGCGGCTTGCGCGGCATCCATAGTTGAAGAGGGGGTTCAGCGCCTGACTGTCAAACACTTGCTTGACACCGCCACTTCGCCCGTCTCCATCACCGATGCTCCAACGAGCGAGCCGCGCGTTGGAGTTAAGCATCTGGGCCAGCCCGAGCTTCAGTCTTGCGTCATCGACCCGATTGACGACGCCAGCGATCAGCAATTGCCTCGCGTTGAAAAGGTGATGCCAGTACGTCCAGCCCCGGGTGCGAATGGGCTCGTCAGTCTTCTCACCAGGTTCAATGCGCATGTCAGGAAGCCAGCCCTTGGCTTGCCAGTCAGCCAAGTGGTCGCCAACGAAAGCATCGACGACACGCTCTCGCTCCAGGTCTTCGTCGGTAACACCCCGGAACTCGTAGTCCTCACCTCGAC
>JBBRCN010000179.1:0-4349 GCA_038204775.1 Burkholderiales bacterium
ATCGCGCCGACGAAGAGCCCATACACGGCCGACAGCAGGATCACTGTCAGCACATAGGGCTGGAAGACGAGCCCGAAGGCGGTGACGACGGCGTCCATGGCGTCAATAAAACGGACGCAGAACGCCCCAGGGCAAGGGCACACGCAGCAGTTTGTAGAACGCTACGTGCACGACCACCGTGCCGCCCACGGCCCACAGCAGCGAGGGCACGGTGGCAGCGCGCAGCGCCTTGAACACGACCACCAGACAGATCGGGGCCACGATCAGAAAGCCCAGGCGCTCAGCCGCTGCGATGTAGAACAGGATGACACCGATGATCACGGCCGCACTGCCGAAATGCTCGGTGCCTGCAGCGCGCGGCGGTGCCTCGCCTGCATAGGCGGCAGCACCGAAGCTGCGCCAAACCAGAGCCAGGCCGCACACCAGCAGACCTGCGCCCACCAGCATCGGCAGGAAGCCTGCTCCCAGCTTCTGGCCCGGCACGGCCGGGAAAGCACGCGCTGACCACATCACGGCCGCAGCCAGCAGGGCCATCGCCAGGCCCAGCCAGCGGTCGGTGGTTTGCACGAAGGCTGGTGTCGCTGTGCGTTGCGTGGGTTGGGCTGGGGCCTACTTGACGATGCCGACGGCCGTCATCACCGCCTTCATGTCGGCGTCGCCCCGGTTCATGAACGCGGCGAACTCAGTCGAGTTGGCCCACAACATGCCAAAGCCGCGCTGGGCCATGAAGTCCTTGTATTCCTTGCTGTCGTAGGCCCGCTTCACCGAAGCCTCGAGTCGAGCCGCCACAGGCGCGGGCAGGCCCTTGGGCGCAGCAATGCCACGCCACGCGCCGGTGGCCCAGTCCGAGCCGGTGGACTCTTTCAGCGTCGGCACATTGGGGAACAGCGCGGCGCGGTTGGGGGACATCACGGCCAGCGAGCGCACCTTGCCAGCGTCGATGAGCGACCGCGCTTCAGGCAGCGAAGAGGGCACGAACTCCACACCGCCAGCCACCAGATCCTGAAGGCCGGGGGCTGCGCCGTTGGAAGGCACCCAGGGTACCGCCGCCGGATCGACCTTGGCATCGCGCAACCAACCGGCCAGCGCCAGATGCCAGATGCCGCCCTGCCCTGTGCCCGAAGCTTTGAACTTGCCCGGGTTGGCCTTGACGGCAGCAAGCACGTCAGCCATGGTCTTGTAGGACGAGTCGGCCCGCACCTGGAAGCCGGCCGGGTCCAGGTTCACCAGCGCCAGCGGCGTGTAGCTGGTGGGGTTGAGTTCGGTGAGTTTCTGGTGGTGCATCATGGTGATTTCCACCGTGATCATGCCCAGCGTGTAGCCGTCAGCCGGCGCGGTGGCGATGGCCGAATGGCCGACCACGCCCGACCCGCCCGTGCGGTTAACCACATTGACCGGCTGGCCGAGGTCTTTCTCCATCATGGCCGCGATCATTCGGGCCACGGCATCGGTGCCGCCACCAGCGCCCCATGGCACGATCAGCGTCAGCGGTCGGTCCGGAAAGGTCTGCGCCGATGCGCCCGCCACCGAGGCGGCCAGCGTCAAGCCCAACAGGAGGCGACGCTTCAGTGAGGTGGGGCGTTCAATGGCGGTCGTCATGGCGGACTCCGGAAGTTATGTTGTTGTTTGACGAGGCCAGAATCTCGCACTGCAGAGCGGCCACGGCAACCGGATAAACCCACGCCTTGTACTTCGGCAGCCGGCGCGGCCCACGCCTCTACCTGACGCCGCCCGGCAGCTTCAGCAGCACCAGCGACAGCGAAGCCACGGTGCAGGCCATCGCCGCCCACTGCAGCGGCCCCAGCGGCTCGCCGTGCACGATGGCGCCGGAGACCATGGCGACGATCGGCACCATCACCGAGGTCAACCCGGCGATGTTCACGGGCAGCATGCCGACGATGGAAAACCAGGCCGCATTGCCAATGCTCATGGGTACCAGCGCGATGTAGGCCACGACGACAATGGTCTGCCATGAGGGCATGAACCACGGGCCTTCGGCCAGGGCGAAGGCACCGATCGTGGTCGGCACTGCGGCGATCAGCAGTTGCCAGCCGGTGAGCACCAGCGCATTCACCATCACCTTGCCGCGCTTGAGCACCAGCGTGCCGATGGCCCAGCCCAGCCCAGCGCCCAGCCCGAGCGCAAAACCCAGCGGCGCACGCGCATAAGCGTCCAGGCCCGGCACCATCAACAAGATCACCGCCACGCTGCCCAGCATCACCGCCAGCAGCAACCGCCCGCTGAGCCTTTCGCCCAGCACGGCCCATGAGATCAGCGCCGACCACAGCGGCATGGTGAAGCCGAGCACCGCGGACTGGCCCGAGGGAATGAGAATCGCCGAATAGGTGCTGGCGATGTTCCAGATGACCAGGTAGAAAAAGGTGCCGATGCAGATCGTCGGCCAGTACTCGCGCGCAATGGCCAGCGACAAGCCGCGCGCGCGCGCCACGGCCAGCAGCGTCACCCCGGCCAGCGTCACCGCCACGGCGCGGAAGGTCCACACCGAAATCTCGCGCACTGCAAAGGCGAAGAGCGGCCAGTTGGTGCCCCACACAAGGGTCAGCACAACCATCAGGACGAGAGCGCGGCGCGGAATGGCTTGATCGGTCATGGCCCGAGGCTACCCCGCCTGGGGGCATCCAACGCCGGCGGGCGTCAGTGCGCATCCCACCCCTCTCTGCCTTGCAATCCGCCGCGTTGGACTGACATGAGGAAGTCAATGGGCCGCACCAGCTTGTTTCTGTTATCCGCCTTGCTGCACGTCTATGCGGGCCTGCGGCTGCTGCCCGCGCTGACCGATTGGCCAGCGCTGGCGATTCCGTTCTCGCTGGCGCTCTCCATGTCGGCGTTCCTGCTGCCCTTGGCCTTGGTCGGTCGCCGTCTGGCCACCTCACCGGGCCGCCGTATGGCACTGGCCTGGGCCGGCATGCTTGCGATGGGCTGGTTCTCGTCGCTGTTCGTGTTCACGCTGCTTCGCGACGGCCTGTTGTTGCTGACCACGCTGACCGGCCTGCTGTGGCCCGACAGCTTCTCGGTAGCGGCCGTGGCGCAGCCATCGGCACTGCTGGTGGTGGCCGCGAGTCTGGCCGCCACTGCGGTGGGCGCCTGGAACGCCCGCCGCACGGCCGCCGTGGTGCGCGTTGACGTGCCGATCGCCGGCCTGCCGCCCGCCCTGCACGGCTTCACGATCGCGCAGATCAGCGACATCCACGTCGGCCCGACCATCCGCGCCAACTACGTGCGGGCCATCGTCGAGCGCGTGAACGGACTGCAAGCGGATATGGTGGCCGTCACCGGGGATCTGGTCGACGGCAGCGTGGCCGAGCTGGCCGCGCATGTCGCGCCGCTGGCAGCATTGACTTCGCGCCACGGCAGCTTCTTCGTCACCGGCAACCACGAGTACTACAGCGGTGCGCACGCCTGGATTGCCGAGCTGCGACGGCTGGACATCACGGTGCTGCTGAACGAGCACGTCGTGTTGAGCCACGACGGCAGCGAGATGGTCGTGGCCGGTGTCACCGACCACAGCGCGCACCATTTCGACGCGCGCCACCGCAGCGACCCGCGGCTCGCGCTGGACGGATCGCCGCCCGGTGCCGCGATGCGGCTGCTGCTGGCGCACCAACCGC
The DNA here is from genome assembly GCA_038204775.1 of Burkholderiales bacterium. Taxonomy (GTDB): domain Bacteria; phylum Pseudomonadota; class Gammaproteobacteria; order Burkholderiales; family Burkholderiaceae_C; genus Rubrivivax. Next base: position 3,630 of record JBBRCN010000179.1, read on the forward strand.
GCAGCGCAACGGCTGCGGCCGACGCGGGCTTCCACCTGCAGTTGTCCGGCCACACCCATGGTGGCCAGTTCTGGCCCTGGAACTATTTTGTCCGGCTGCAGCAGCCCTTCACGGCAGGCCTGCACCGCTTGCAGGGCCTATGGATCTACACCAGCCGCGGCACCGGTTACTGGGGGCCGCCGAAACGTTTCGGTGCGCCGTCGGAGATCACGCGACTGCGCCTGGTCAGTGCCTGAACGTGTGGGAGACCGGGTGTCGGTTTCCCCATTCATCTCAAGATGCGGCGCCCGGACGCTTACGACGAAGGCGCACAACTTGGCAAATCAACCCAGGCCAAGTCGGCCACCGAGGGAGGTGGATTTCCGCACTTTTCCCCCCACCACAATCGGCATAGGGGGCCTCCATCACAGGAGGCGCCCTTGCCACACCACCTGGCATGCGGGTCCGCACCAGGCGGTTCGAAAGCTTGAGGTCATAAGAGTCGGGGTACACCCAGCCTTTCGAAGTAAGCGATGGTCAGCACGGTCTTGAGCAGCCGGTCACTGTTGCGCAACCAGCAGCGGCTATCGACCCCAATGGATAGGTCTCAACTATGGCAAGTTTGAAGGCGCACTACCTCGTCAGCGGGCTCGCATTCCTACTCATAGTTTTGGCAGGACAGCAGCGAGCAGGCTGGTAGGCACAGCGCCGCACGGACCGTGTTCGCTATGGGCAGACAGC
>JBBRCN010000180.1:0-4337 GCA_038204775.1 Burkholderiales bacterium
AGCCAGCGTTTCAGCGCGGTGCAGGTAGTGCGGTTCGGCGGTGGCTTCAAAGGCCGCGATCAGCGCCTCGCAGGCGTGCATGTTGGCGTTCTGGCCGCGGTAGGGCGCCAGCACCGACCAGTCGGCGCTGGCTTCGTCGGCATACAGACCGTGAGCGGGTTGCCAGAAGCGCAACTCCATCAGATCGAAGGTCTCGCGCAACATCGCGCGGGCGTCAGTCACGCCAGCCATCACCGCGTGTGCACTGGCCAGCAGCACGAATGCCAGGCCGTAGCAGTGGTTCGTGGCGTCGAGCACGGTCTTGCGGCCGCCTTGCCAATCCAGCAGCCAGGCGTAGCCGCCGGTGGCGGCGTCGCGGTGCACGTCGCGCAGGAAGGCCAGGCCGTGGCGCAAGCGCTGCAAGTCGGCCGGGTTGCCGAACTGGCGCCAGGCCAGCGCAAAGTTGAAGACGAAGCGCGCGCTGCTGACCAGGTGGCGCGTATAGCGGTCGTAGACCGTGCCGTCGTCCTTGTAGTAGTGGAAGAAGCCGCCGCTCGCGTCGGTGCAACGTGGCTCGTAGAAGTCCAGCGTGTGGCGGATGTGCGCGCGCAGGCCGGTGCGGCTGTGCCAGGGCGCGTCGATGTTCATGTTCGGATTCTCAGGCGCCCGTGAACACAGTGCTTGCCGTACTGCGAAGGCAACCCCATGCTGCGAGGAGAAGGGAGCGCTCGGCGGGCGATTCGTGCCCGCAGCCGATCCGCCCGCAAACCCGCGCGAGCAACTCGGGCGAAGTGCCCGGCCCGTTGCAGGCGCAATGCTCTGCACACACCGATGCGCTGCTCATGGGCGACACACGTGCGGGGCCGCCATCAACCGGCTTCGACGCGATTGCGGCCACTCGCCTTGGCGAGATAGAGTGCCGCGTCGGCACGTTCGAGCGCCTTGCTCGCGGACTCGCCCTCGCGCAGTTCGGCCACGCCAACAGAGACGGTGAACATCACCGTGCCACCCTGGGGCAAGGCGACGGCCATCGCGGCGGTGCGTTCGCGCAGACGCTGCGCCCCGCGCATAGCCGAGTCCAGGTCGCCAGTGGGCAACAGCAGCAGGAACTCCTCGCCGCCCCAGCGCGCCAGGATGTCGCCCTCGCGCAGCGCGGCGACGGCTTCCTTGGCGAAGCATTGCAGCACCCGATCGCCGGCAGCGTGGCCGTGGGCGTCATTGACGCGCTTGAAGTGGTCGATGTCCACCACCGCCAAAGCAAAGTGCTTGCCACGAGCGGCCTGCTTGGCAAACATCTCCAGCAACTCGGTCGCCCGCCGGCGGTTGTAGAGCCCTGTCAGCGCGTCGCGTTCGGCCAACTCGACGTTACGTTCCAGCGCCTCGCGCAGGTCGATCTTCTGTTGCCCCAGGCGTTGGCGCAGTGCGCTCAGGCGCCCGGCCAATAGCGCGAACATGGGCAGCGCGATGCCCATCTGCACGAAGGTCACCAACTCCTCGGCGGCGGGGTAGCGCTCGGGCTGCCATCGCGACATGACAGCCATGACCAGCCCCAGCAGACCCAGCAGGTAGGCTGCGATCCAGCGCACCTGATTCGCGGGCAGGGCGAAAATGGCGTAGATCATCGCCACACAGAGCATCGGCAGGACCACTGCACGCATGGGCCCGCAAAGGGCGTAGCAGACCACGACAGCGGTGCCGGAATAGACGATCTGCGCCAGGGTTAGTGTGGGATCGGCCCAGCGCAGGCTCCACCCGAAGTGCAGGCCCAAGTAAGCGAAGACGCTCACCGCCAGCGAGAGTGGCGACCAGATGGCGATGGCCACCGCGTTGGCGTGACCCAGAGCAACGATTGCCACCACCACCGGTACGTTGGACGCGATGGCCAACAGCGACGACAGCACCTGTCGTTTCCACAGCGCCACGTCCTGCGCGCCGCGTTCCCTGCGTCCGACCCGCTGAGGCGCCGGATCTGCACGGGCGGCATCTTCGGTCTGGGCGACCGGCGAAACCGGGTGTGGCACGGGCACCATATCGTTAGGGATCATCCGGTCTTGTCGGCTGGCCAACGGCAATCTGAAATGTCCGATGCAAGATCGTAACGCTCGGCGCAGTGGTTGCCGAGCAAACCGTCACGGATGGCCGAGGTCGTCGGCATTCCGGCTCGAATACGTCGACGATCGGCAGCTTGAAGCCTGGCGCACCGGCGGGCGCAAATGAAGCCCGGCGTGTAAGTCACCGCCACCATGCTGGCCATGCGGCCACGCTCTGCCGTGCTCCAGATCGAAGGCAATAGACCGGGCAGCTCTCACTGGCTGCTGGATCTCGTCGCACCCAACAGTCGGGGCGCTGGCCGTGCCACTCAGGCTTGCGTGTAGGCCGTCTTCACCGTGGTGTAGAACTCTGCCGCATGGCGCCCCTGCTCACGCGGGCCGTAGCTGCTGCCCTTGCGGCCACCAAACGGCACGTGGTAGTCGACACCGGCGGTCGGCAGGTTCACCATCACCATGCCGGCTTGCGCATGGCGCTTGAAGTGCGTGGCGTGTTTGAGCGAGGTTGTGGCAATGCCGCTGGCCAGGCCGAAGGGCGTGTCGTTGGCCAGGGCCAGGGCTTCTTCGTAGTCCTTGGCGCGCAGCACGCTGACCACCGGGCCGAAGATCTCTTCGCGGTTGATGCGCATCTGCGGTGTCGTTTCGGCAAACAGCGCCGGCGTCAGGTAGAAGCCGGGCGCGCCGTCAGCGTTGTGCGCCATCGCTTGACCACCGGCCACCAGCCTGGCACCTTCGCTTAGGCCGATGGCGATGTATTCCAGGTCTTGCGCCAGTTGCCTGTCGTCCACCACAGGGCCGATGTCGATGCCCTTGGCGCGGGCATCGCCCACCTTCAACGCAGCCATCTTCTCGGCCATGGCAGCGATGAACCGCTCATGGATGCCGGCGGTGACGATCACGCGCGACGATGCCGTGCAGCGCTGGCCGGTAGAGAAGAAACCGCTGTTGAGCGCGGCGTTCACGGCCACGTTCAGGTCGGCATCGTCCAGCACCACGAACGGGTTCTTGCCGCCCATCTCGAGCTGGAACTTGGCCATGCGTGCGACGCAGGCTGCTGCCACCTTGGCACCCGTGGCCACGCTGCCGGTGAAGCTGATGGCGTCCACGCGAGGGTCTTCGAGCAGCACCGCGCCGACTTCGGAGCCGCGGCCCATCACCAGGTTGAAAACGCCCTTGGGCAGGCCGGCACGCAGCAGGATGTCCGCCAGGTGCCAGGCGGATGCCGGCACCAGATCGGCCGGCTTCATGACGACGGTGTTGCCGAAGGCCAGCGCCGGCGCCAGTTTCCAGGCGGGGATGGCGATCGGGAAGTTCCACGGCGTGATCAGGCCGATGACACCGAGTGCTTCGCGCGTGACCTCGATGCCCACGCCCGGCCGTACCGAGGCCACGGACTCGCCGCCAACGCGCAGCGACTCACCGGCGAAGAACTTGAAGATGTTGCCGGCGCGCGCTACTTCGCCGATGGCCTCGGGCAGCGTCTTGCCTTCTTCGCGCGCCAGCAGGTCGCCCAGCTCCGCGCGGCGCGCCAGGATCTCGGTGCCCGCGGCGTCCAGCACGTCGAAGCGCTGCTGCGGTGTGCTCTGCGACCAGCCGCCGAACGCCGCTCGCGCGGCGGCGATGGCTTCACGCGCCTGCGCCGCGTCGGCCTGGGCGAATTCGCCGACCAGGTCGCGCGTGTCGCTCGGGTTGATGTTGCGCGAGGCCGTCGTACCGGCGACCCATTCGCCATTGATGAGGTTCTTGAACATGGTCTTGTCTTTGTCAGTGAATATCAATGGTTATGCCGCGGCAGATCCTGCCCCACGGCGCGGTACTTCAAAGCCAGCTCCATGCAGCCGCCGCTGTCGAGCTGGCCGACCGTCTGGCGGTAGATCTCCTGCCATGGCGTCTGGCTCGCCGGCACGGGCGGTGGAGACGCGGCAGCGGCCGCCTTGCGGCGCGCAATCTCGCCATCGTCCAGCAGCACGTCGCAACGGCCGCTGTTCAGGTCGATGCGCACCATGTCGCCGGTGCGCAGCCAGGCCAGGCCGCCGCCCACCGCGCTCTCAGGCGATGCGTTCAGGATCGATGGGCTGGCCGAGGTGCCGGACTGCCGGCCGTCGCCCAGCGTCGGCAGGCTGTTGATGCCTTGCCTGATCAACGCATCCGGCGGCTGCATGTTCACCACCTCGGCCGAACCGGGCCAGCCCACCGGGCCGGCGCCGCGCACCACCAGCAGGCAGCGTGCGTCGATGGCGAGCAGCGGGTCGTTGATGCGCGCGTGGTAGTCCTCGGCGCTTTCGAAGACGATGGCGCGGCTGTCGAAGA
>JBBRCN010000181.1:0-4312 GCA_038204775.1 Burkholderiales bacterium
CCAGCGCGCGCCACGACAAACCAGGAGACGGTTCATGACGACCTGCAAGACGATCCTTCGCAAGCTGGGTGGGGCCGCAGCCTGCACGCTGATCGCCACCACGGCGTTGGCACAAGGCGCTGCGCCGGCCTTCGACCTGCAAGGTCACCGCGGCGCCCGCGGGCTGGTGCCGGAAAACACCTTGCCCTCGTTCCAGAAGGCGCTGGACCTGGGCGTGAACACGCTCGAGTGCGACATGGCCATCACCCGCGACGGCGTGGTGGTGGTCTACCACGACCAGTGGCTGAACCCGGACATCACCCGCGGCCCGGATGGCCAGTGGCTGCAGGGCCGCGGGCCTGCCATTTCCGATCTGAGCTACGCCGAACTGCAGCGTTATGACGTGGGCCGCATCAAGCCCGGTACCGAATACGCCAGGAACTTTCCTGAACAGCAGGCCATCGACGGCACCCGCATCCCGCGCTTGTCGGACCTGTTCGACCTGGTGCGCAAGTCGGGCAACACCAACGTCGGTTTTGACTGCGAGACCAAACTCTCACCGCTGGAGCCCACCGCGTCGCTGCCGCCTGAAGAATTTGCGCGGAGGGTGATCGCAGAGATCCGGCAAGGCGGCATGGCCGAGCGCACGATGATCCAGTCCTTCGACTGGCGCGCCCTGCAGGTGGTGCAGAAGCTGGCGCCCGAGATCCGCACCATGTACCTGAGCTCGCCGCGCACGCTGGCCAAGGCCGCGGACGGTGGCCCGTCGCCCTGGCTGGCGGGCTTCGACCCCGACCGCCACGGCGGCACCGTGCCCCAGGCCGTGCATGCTGCCGGTGGCCGCATCTGGGCGCCCAACCAGACCTACCTGACACCGGCGCTGCGTGCGCAAGCCCGCGAACTGAGCATCCGCGTCATCCCGTGGACCGTCAACGACCCGGCCATGGTGAACAAGCTGCTGGACATGCAGGTGGACGGCATCATCTCGGACCGGCCCGACCTGGTGCAATTGGAGCTGCGCAAGCGCAAACCATGAAGCCATGAAGCCATGAAGCCATGAAGCCATGAAGCCATGAGCGACCTGCCCAACAATCCACCGCCGACCCCGCCAGCGTCCCAGCCAGCGCTGCACGCCGCCATGGCTGCGCTGGAGGCGCAGCGCACTTTGCTGGGCGACGCGGTGGTCGACGCGGCGGTGGCAGGTCTGCGCGCCCAGTTGCAAGCCCAGCAGCCGGCAGCGGCCGCGGCCAAGCCCAACGCCGCCGATGCCGCGCCGGAACAGGCGCTGCGGCTGGTCAGCATCCTGTTCCTGGACGTGGTGGGCTCCACCTCGCTGGGCCAGCGCCTGGACCCCGAAGAAATCCACGCCGTGATGGACGGCGCACTGGCGCGCTTCACTGCCAGCGTGCAAGCCCATGGCGGGCGGGTGCTGCAGTACGCGGGTGACAACCTGCTGGCCGGCTTCGGTGCCGGCGAGGTGCACGAAGACGACGCCGAACGTGCTGTGCGCTGCGGCCTGGCCCTGCTGGCGCAAGGGCGGCATGTGGGCCAGCAGGTGCAGGCCCAGCACGGCCACCTCGGCTTCGATGTGCGCGTGGGCATCCACTCGGGGCCGGTGCTGCTGGGCGGCGGCGTGGACGCCGAAGGCACCATCCGCGGCAGTGCGGTCAACATCGCGGCACGCATGGAACAGAGTGCTGCGGCGGGCACTTTGCTGGTCAGCGTGGACACCTACCGCCTGGTGCAGGGCCGCTTTGACGTGCAAGAAGGGCAGGCACTGCTCATCAAGGGCATCACCACGCCCATGCTCACCTACCGCGTCGAACGTGAACGCCCGCGCAGCGCGCAACGGGTACGGCGCGGCCTGGACGGTGTGACGGCGGCACTGGTCGGGCGCGACGCCGACCTGGCGCAGATCCACGCCGCGTGGGCTGCCGTGCAGTTGGGGCGGCAGCAGCAAGGAGTCACGCTGCTGGGTGAGGCCGGCCTGGGCAAAAGCCGGCTGGTGGCCGAGTTCGAGTCGATGCTCATGGCTGCCGACCCGTCCGCCCTTGTGCTGCCCGCCCGCGCACACGCCCAGGGTCTGCACCAGCCGTACGGCGTGATCCGCGACCTGCTGTTCCGACGCTTTGACGTGCAGGACAGCGATGCCCTGGCCGTGGCGCAAGGCAAGCTGGCCAGCGGAATGGCCACGCTGTTTGGCGACCGTGCCGAAGAGCAGACGGCGCTGCTGGGCCAGCTGATCGGCCTGGACTTCAGCGCCAGCCCTTTCATTGCCGGCATCCTGCAAGACGGCAAGCAGTTGCGCGCACGTGCTTTTCACGCCTGGGTCGAGTACCTGCGTCTCTTGTGTGCTTCGCTGCAGCCCCCCGCCGCGCTCGTGCTGTTGCTGGACGACCTGCACTGGGCCGACGATGGCTCGCTGGATGCCGTGCAGCACCTGGCCAGCGCCGGGAACGACCTGACGCAGACGCAGACGCAGACGCTGCCGCTGCTGCTGCTGTGCGCCGCGCGCCCTGAACTGCTGGACCGGCGACCCGGCTGGGGCCAGGCATGGCCCGCACACCGCCGCCTGGACCTGCAGCCGCTGGGCACCGACGAGCGCCAGTCGCTGGCCCGTTCACTCTTGCAGCCGCTGGGGCAACACCCGGAAGCGCCGCTGTTGCAGCAGCTGCTGATCGAGCGCACCGACGGCAACCCCTTCTACATGGAGGCGCTGCTGCAGATGCTGATCGACAAGGGCGTGCTGGTCACGTCCACCGCGCCCTGGCAGTTGGAGTCGCATGGCTTGCAGCACCTGCAGGTGCCCACCACGCTGGTGGGTGTGCTGCAGGCACGGCTGGATGCGCTGCTGGCGCCGCAGCGGCGTGCGCTGCAGCAGGCCAGTGTGGTGGGTGCGGTGTTCTGGGACGATGCGCTGGCGTCGCTTGACGCACGCGCGCCCAGCGAGCTGCAAGCGCTGTGCCAACGTGCGCTGGCCATGCCGCATGAACAGAGCGCCTTCGGCGGCACCCAGGAATTCGCCTTCCGCCACCACCTGCTGCACGAGGTGACCTACGGCACCGTGCTCAAGCGCGACAAGCGCGAGCAGCACGAACGGGCGGCCTTGTGGCTGGAAGCGCGCAGCACCGGGCGCGGTGCGGAATTCGCGGGCCTGATCGCCGAACACTTCGAACGTGCGGGCATCCCCGACCGTGCGGCACAACACTGGGCGCTGGCTGCGCAAGAAGCCGCCAATCGCCATGCGGACCGCGCTGCGCTGGCACACGCCGACCGCGCGCTGGCGCTGGACATTGGCGACAACCCGCAGCGGCAGTTTGCGCTGCTGCGGGTGCGCGCCAGCGTGTGGCCGCGCCTGGGCGATGTGCAGGAGCACGAAAAGGCGGTGGCGGCGCTGGAAGCACTGGCCGAAGCGCAGGACGACGAGGTGATGCGGCTCATCGCAGCGCAAACCCGCATGCACAGGCTGTGCCAGAACGGCGACTACGAAGAAGCCCACGCGCTGGGCAAGCGGCGCCTGGCCACGGCCGAGGCGCTGGCCCCGCAGGAAGCGGCCCGCGCGCACAACATGCTGATCATGGCGCTGGGCCGCCAGGGCCGACATGACGAAGCTCGCGAGCACGCCTACGCCGCACTGGCCCTGGCGCGCGCCGGCAACGATGCTTACACCGAAGCGTCGGCCTTGAACAACCTGAGCGTCGGCTACTTGGCCGAACGCCGTCTGCCGCAGGCCACCGAAAGCTGCGAGCAGGCGCTGGCCGTCTACCAGCGCATCGGCAGCCGCTACGGCGCGGCCATTGCCATGCTCAACCTGTCGCTGGCGGCCCAGTACCGCGGGCAGCTGGTGGCCGCGCGGGACCAGCTCTTGCAGCTGCTGCAGCTGTGTGATGCCATCGGGCACCGGCAGATCGGTGCCCAGGGGCGCTGCAACCTGGCCGGTGTGCTGGTCGAACTCGATGAGCCGAAGGCGGCGCTGGACCACGCCCGTGATGGCATCCACATGGCCCGCATGGATGGCGACCGCTTCATTCAGGCCACCGGGCACGGCGCCATCTTCGAGGCCAGCTGCCGTCTGCACCTGTGGCAGCAGGCCATCGAACATGGGCGTCTGGCGCAGGCCGGCCTGGCGGCCAATGGCGAACCTGCGGAGTCGCTGTACTGCGAGGCCGGCGTTGCGTATGCCTTGCAGCAAGCCGGTGACAGCGCGGCTGCGATGGCGGGTGTTGACGCCGTGCTCGCTGCCGTGGCCGGCCGCGGTGGCTGGCACCACGACGAGGCCGAAGCGGCCATCGCCTGCAGCCGCGTGCTCATCCAGCAGCAAGATCCGCGATCG
>JBBRCN010000182.1:0-4186 GCA_038204775.1 Burkholderiales bacterium
AGCAGGGCCACAAAACGCGGCTTGTCGCGCAGGCTCGTCCAGCGGGGGTCGTCCTTCAGGAACACCAGCTGGGTGTCGTGCGCGGCATACGCACGATCCAGCGCGTCCAGCGCCAGCGTGGTTTCGCCGAGTGCGCTGTGCAGCACGGCCAGCGAGATGGGCGGCACAAAACGCTGCTGGGCGCGCTGCAGCAGCTGGTCCAGGATCTGGCGCGCCTCGGCCTGGTGGCCCAGCCGGGCCAGGTGCATGCCCAGCAGGGCCTGCGGCCGGCTGTTGCCGCCGGCTTGCTCTGCCGTCCGCCGCAGCGCCGCCAGGGCAGCATCGGGCTGGCCATCGGCCAGGTGCAGCAAGGCCTGCGTGCGGTGGGCCAGGAAAAAGTCCGGTGCGATGTCGAAGGCCCTTTGCAAACGCAGGCGCGCGGCCTCGCGTTGGCCGCGTGCCAGCAGGTAACCGGCTTCCAGCGTGTTGAGGAAAGCTGACATCGGGTCCAGCTCGCGCGCCAGCCGCAGGTGCTGCATGCCTTCGTCGGGCCGGTCCTGCGTCAACAGCAGCTGCGCCAGTCCGAAGTGCGCCATGGCCACGTTCGGGTTCACCGCCAGCGCGCGGCGAAAGCCGCGTTCTGCGCCCGGCCAGTCGAAGTCGAAGAAGTAGAGGCTGAAGCCCTGCTCGGACAGCGCCTCGGCCAGGTCGGGCGCCAGCGCCAGCGCGCGCTGCACGGCCTGTCGCGCAGGCAGGAAGACATCGGTGGCTTGGGCATCGGCCGCCAGCAGGGTTTCACGCAGCGCCTCGGCCAGGCCGACATGGGCCAGCGCATAACCCGGGTCCAGGTCCAGCGCCTGGCGGAACAGCGCGATGCTCTTGCGCAGGCTGTCGCCACGCCGCGGCTGTGCATGCCGCGTGGCGGCCAGGTACAGCTCGTAGGCGTCGGTGTTGCGCGTGCCGCCCAAGGGCTTGTCGGGCAGCCCGGCGGCCACACCGGCAGCGGCCTGCAGGCGCGGCGCCAGGGCTTGCAGCACCCGTGCGGAGATCTTGTCCTGCATGTCGAAGACGCCGGTGAACTGGGCGTCGAAACTGTCGCTCCAGGCCGCGCTGCCGTCGCTGGCACGCAGCAGGCGTGCGCTCACGCGCAGCTGGCTGCCACGCCGCTGCAGCGAGCCGTCGACGATCCAGTCCACGTCCAGGTCGCGAGCGGCGCGCACGGGGTCTTGTTCGGTGTCGGCGTAGCGCCGCACCGAGCCCACCGAGCGCACCACCAGCCCCGGCACCAGCGACAGGCGGGTGATCAGGCTGTCGGCCATGCCGAGCTCCAGCAGTTCGTCGCGGCTTTCGGCGGCCAGAGGCTTGAAGGGCAAGACGGCCAGGGTGGCACGAGCCAGCGGGCTTTCTTCGGCCGGGCCCCATCCGCGCAGCCAGAGCACCGTGCCAACCACCGCCGCAGCTGAACCGCCAGCCAGCGCCAGGCGCCGACCCTGGCGCGTTGTGGTGCCGGGGATGACGGGCGCAGCCGGCTCGGCTGTTGTCGTTTCCGGTGCCAGCGGCGGATCGGCGGCGACCGCCGCCGGTAACGGCTGTGCATCATCCAGCAGCGTCACCGGCGCGATGAAACGAAACCCACGCCGCGCAACCGTCTGGATGTAACGGCTGCCGGCAGGTTCGTCGCCCAGCGCGCGCCGCAGGCTCGAGACGGTCTGGCTGAGGTTGTTCTCTTCCACCACCAGCCCCGGCCACAGCGTGTGCAGCAACGTTTCTTTGTCCAGCAGCGTGTCGGGGTTGTCGACAAACAGCAGCAGGGCGCTGAACAGGCGCGGCGTCAGGGCCAGTTCGCTGCCGTCGCCGCGCAGCACACGCTGCTGCGAGCGCTGCAGCGTGAAGTCGCCAAAAGCAAGCCTTTCAGACGCGGGCATGGCGCAGCTTCAAGGAAGTTTCAGGAATCGTTCAGGCGCCATTCAAGACGGCGAGGCGGCGCGCGAGCCATTGTGGCGTGCCGGTCTGCGCCCTGCGGCCGACCCCAGCCTGACGGAGCCGCACCCCCCATGAACCTCATCAGCCCCAACCCTTGTTTCCCCCACCGTCCGCGGCGCCAGGTGTTGATATATGCACTTCTCTTGCTGGCCGCCACCCTGCTGGCCGCTTGCGGTGGTGGCGACAAGGTGGCCCTGGACGAAGACGGCTGCGCGCTTACGGCTGATGCCACGCTGGCCACCACTCAGACCGGCCCCTTGTGCCGGGGCAAGGTCAACTTCCACGACCGCCAGCTGGTGGGCCAGGGCGGCAACGGCCGGTCCTGCGCCGACTGCCATTCGCCCAGCGACCGCTTCCAGCTGAGCCCGGCCAAGGCCCAGGCGCGCCTGGCCGCGATGACGGCCACCGGCATCGACGACCCGCTGTTCCGCGCCATCGACGCCGACGACTTCCGCATCCTGGGTGCGGCTGCGCGCGACTTCACCAACCTCACGGTCAACGGCCTGGTGCGTGTGACGATGCCGCTGCCGGCCAACGTGAAACTGCTGGACTGCGGCGCCACGGTGCCGTGCCCGGCCTCGGCGCAGCCCACGGCCGAAACACAAGCCGACATCTGGCGCGCGGTGCCGACCATCCTGGACACCCGCATCACCGGCCCCGACGGCCAGGCGCCGGCCTGGCCGCGCGGGGCCAACCCCAGCGGCGGTTACCAGCTCGACGGCCGCATCGACACCTTGCAGAACCAGGCCCTGAGCGCGCTGCGCAACCATGCCGCCACCACGGCGGACCCGCCGGTGCTGTTCCTGGACGACCTGGCCACCTTCCAGGGTTCGATGTTCTCCAGCCCCAGCGTCAAGCTGCTGGCCGATGCCATGGGCGCCGGCGCTGCGACCTTGCCCGACCCCGACCCGGTGCTCAACAATCTGGAGCTTGTCGGCAAGACCGTGTTCAACAGGGCCTGCGCGCAGTGCCACGGCAATCTGGGCGCGCACCCCAGCGGCAGCGCGCCCATCCGCCAAGGCATCGCCGGCACACCGACGGCGCTGGTGCGCTACCACGACATCATCACCGCCTGCCCGCGCCCGGTGGACACCATGAGCCCGCCGCGTTTTGTGTTTGCTGCGTGCAGCCCGAGCCAGATGCGCAACGTGCGCACCTACCAGATCACCAACAGCGGCGCAGCGCCGTCAGGCACACCTTGTGGCGGTGCGGCGCCGCAGCCGGCCTGCGTGACCCGTGTCACCACCTCGGACCCGGGCCGTTTGTTGATCACCGGCTACCCGGCGGCGGGCGGGCCGGGTGACATCCAGAAAATGGACATTCCCAGCCTGCGCGGCATTGCCCAGACCGCGCCCTACTTTTCCAACAACACGGCTGCCACGCTGGAAGAGATGCTGGAGCACTACAAACAGTTCTTCAAACGGGTGCAGATGCAAAACCCGGCTGCGCCGCTGCTGACCACGCAGCCGGGTGTGACACCGCCGGTCATCGATCGGCCGTTCACCGATGCCGAGACGGCGGCGCTGCTGGCCTATCTGCGCAAGTTGTGATGGCGTGAAGCGGACGTGGGCGCGGCCGCAGGATCGGTTGCAGGTTCGGCCACAGGATAAGGCGCCGGTTCAGTCGCAAAATCAGTCGCAAAATCAGTCGCCCGTCACACCCTCGTCCTTGTCCACCCGCCGCCACTTGATGATGCAATTCCCGGAAGCTGCCGCCATGCTGAGCCAAGGGGCCTGTGCCTCGTCACCCGCTTCAACCGCACTGCCCGCCGGCAGCGCCGCGGCACTGGCGCCCAGCGGCAAACTGCGCGCCTGCATCAACCTGGGCAACCCGATCCTGGCGCGCAAGGAAGCCACCACCGGCGCCACCACCGACGCCACCACCGGCGCCGTCAGCGGCGTGTCGGTGGACCTGGCCACCGACCTGGCCCGGCAGTTGGGCCTGCCGCTGGAGCTGATCGTGGTGGATGCGGCGCTGAAGTCGGTGCAGACCGTCGCCAGCGGCGGTGCCGACATCGGCTTTTTTGCCGTCGACCCCGGCCGCGCCGCTGGCGTGAACTTCACCGCGCCTTATGTGTTGATCAAAGGGGCCTACCTCGTGCAGCACAACTCGCCGCTGCAAGACAACGCCGAAGTGGACCGTGCCGGCAACCGCATCATGGTGGGCAAAGGCAGCGCCTACGACCTGTACCTGAGCCGCAACCTCAAGGCCGCCAGCCTGGCCT
>JBBRCN010000183.1:0-4078 GCA_038204775.1 Burkholderiales bacterium
GTGATGGTGCCGATGAAAGCGCCGCTGCTGATCGGCTGGGTGGTGATGGGCTTCGAGCTCGACAACGGCGTGGTCGATGACCTGCATGCGGTGTCGGGCCTGCACGCCACACTGGTGGCACTGGGCCCCGCCAGCCGTGTCTTGCACACCAGCCTGCCGCCTCATCGAAAAGCGGCCCTGGTGGCCGCGATGGCTTCATCGGCGCGCAGCGTGAACCTGGGCGGCCAGCCGCATCTGGCGCGCACCGTGCCCGTTTCAGATGCGTCGGCCGTGGGCACAGCCGTGGTGGTGCGGCTCACCGGGTCGGTGGCCGACGCCGTCGCACCCTACAAAACGCTGCAGTGGACGCTGGGCGCGCTCACGCTCATCGGCCTGGTGCTGTTTGGCCTGGGCAGTGCCTGGACCGCGCGCCTGGTGACACGTCCGCTGGGCGCCCTGGTGCAGGCCAGCGAACGCCTGGGCCGGGGTGACTACGACACCGCGCTGCACCACACCGGCCGCGAAGACGAAATCGGCGACCTGGCCAAGGCCTTCGACCACATGCGCCTGAACATCGGCCAGCAGCAGCGCGAGATACGCCAACTGGCCTATTGGGACCGCCTGACCGGCTTGCCCAACCGCCTGCAATTCCGCGACGCCGTGCTGGCCGCCACGGCACAAGACCAGCCGCTGGCGGTGGTGATGCTGGACCTGGACCGCTTCAAACACGTCAACGACGTGCTGGGCTACGCCTTTGGCGACCGCTTGCTGCAGTGTGTGGCCGGGCGCCTGCAGCAGGCCGTGCGCCCCTGCGACGTGGTGGCGCGCCTGGGCGGTGATGAATTTGCCCTGCTGCTGCCGCAGGCCGACGCGACACAGGCGCAAGCCGTGGCCGCGCGCGTTGCGGCTGCGTTTGAAGTGCCGCTGGCGCTGGACGACCAGAACGTGGACCTGAGTGCGGGGCTGGGCATTGCCTGCTGGCCCGACCATGCCAGCGACGGCGACAGCCTGCTCAGCCGCGCCGAAGTGGCCATGTACGTGGCCAAGCGCCGCACCGCCGGCGCGCAGCTGTACGACCCGTCGCTGGACAACGGCAGCGCGCAGACGCTGTCGCTGCTGTCCGAACTGCGCCACGCGGTGGACAACAACGAGCTGCGCCTGTTCATGCAGCCCAAGCTGGGCCTGGCCACCGGGCAGCTGAGCGGCGCCGAGGCGCTGGTGCGCTGGCAGCACCCCACACGCGGCTTGGTGCCACCGATGGAATTCATCCCCTTTGCAGAACAGACCGGCTATGTGCGCCGGCTGACGCTGTGGGTGTTCGAAGAAGCCGCGCGCCAGCAGGCTGCGTTGGCCGCCTTGGGTGTGCAGCGGGTGTCGGTCAACCTGTCCACACGCGACTTGATGGACGGTGAATTGCCCGACAAGCTGGAGCTCATCCTGCTGCGCCACCAGGTGCGTGCCGAGGCCTTCTGCCTGGAGATCACCGAGAGCGCCATCATGGACGACCCCGCGCGCGCCGAGGCCACGCTCAACCGGCTTTCACAGCGCGGCTACAAGCTGTCGATCGACGACTTCGGCACCGGTTATTCGTCACTGGCCTACCTGAAGAAGCTGCCGGTGCAGGAGCTGAAGATCGACAAGAGTTTTGTCATGGGCATGGAGAAGAACATCGGCGACGAGACCATCGTGCGTTCGACCATCGAGCTGGCCCACAACCTGGGTCTGTCGGTGGTGGCCGAGGGTGTGGAAAACGCGGCCATCCTGCGCCGTTTGACCGAACTGGGCTGTGACGAGGCCCAGGGTTACCACCTCAGCAAGCCGGTGCCGCTGATTCAACTGCAGGAATGGGCGGCCAAGCGAGCTGCGGTGACGCAGGCTGCTGCGCTGGCTGCGCCTGATTTCGCCAACGCCAACGCCAACGCCGCCGACGCCGTCACCGCCTTGCACTGAGGCCAGCAGGGGGCCGCCACCAGAAGGCTCAGGTGGCGGGTGTGGCCCCGCGCGCGGCGTCAGCGCTTGGCTTTATCCAGCGCGCGCTCGGTGGCTTCCGATTCCCACATATTGCTCGTCACGTCGACTTCCTTGGCGCGGCCGGTCTTCGCGTCCATGTCGATCTGCACCTCGTAGCTGTTGCGGCCCTTGACGACTTCGTACTCGAGGTAGTCCTTCTCGCGGTCGTTGGTCGAGGTGACCTGGTAGCCCATCTCGGTCAGCTTCTTGCGATAGAAGTCAGGTGTCTGGCCCTTGGCCATCGCCTTTTCCAGCATGTCCTTCTCGCCCGACCACGTTTTCATGTATTTCCGGTCACTGTAGTTGCCGCTGGTCACGGGTGTGAAGGGCTGGCCCTTCATTGCGGCCTTCGTGCTGTCGGCGCGCCAGAGATTGGTCGCCACATCGACCTTTGTCGCCATCTTGCTGGCCTTGTCGACGTCGATTTGCACCTCGGCGCTGGCGTTGCCCTTGACGACCTCGTACTCCATGTAATCGGCCTCGGCATCGTTGGTGGCGGTGATCTTCCAGCCCATGCTGGCAATCTTTTCTTTGATCGCTGCAACCGACTGGCCCTTCTTCAGGGAGTCTTGCAGGGCCGTGCGGTCGGCGCCTGAGGTCTTCATGTTGGCGCGGTCGCTGTAGTTGCTGTTGTTGACGCCAGGCGAGGCTGCCATCTTGTCGGAGTGTGCGGCGGCGTGTGCGGACAGCGGCAGCGCCAGGGCCAGGGCCGTCATCAGTGCGGACGTCTTCAGGGTGGTGGGGAAAGTGGTCTTCATGTGCATGTCCTCTGAGCAAGAGTTGAATGGGATGCCGTGCATCTGTCCGGTCTGTACGAGCGCCGGTTGTGCCGCGTCATCGAGACTGTGGTTGCCCGACCCCGGCTTTTTTGGAAGCCGGTGCGCCGAACGAATGCAGCCATTCGCCGATGGTGGGCGCCAGGCGGGCGGCTGTCTGTCGGCATCCGACGATTCGAAGGGTCGGACGATGCCTACACATGCAGGCTGCGCCGGGGCCGGTCGCAGCCTGCCTGGCCCGCCGCTCCGCCGGTCGATGGGCGCCGCCTACACTTGATCTGCCTTGACTGCCCAGGCCTCGCCCTTGCCCGCTTTCGAATTCGACATCGCCGTGCAACGCCTGCAGGACGAGATCTACCGTCTGCTGGCAGCGCTGCCCCTTGTGGCGCTGGCGCTGGTTCTGGTCTGGCTGGGCTGGCTGGTCGGTGGCTGGGTCACGCGTCACAGCGCGTTCGAGCGCGTGGCGCGCCACAACCCTTTCCTGCGCGAGTTGCTGCGCACCACCGCGCGCTGGACCGTCACCGTGGCAGCGGTGCTGGCCGCGCTGCAGGTGCTGGACGCCACGGCCTTGGTGGGCGCGGTGCTGGGCACCGCCGGCGTGCTGGGCGTGGTGCTGGGCTTCGCCTTCAAGGACACCCTGGAGAACTACCTGGCTGGCATCCTGATGAGCCTGCGCCAGCCCTTCGCGCCGCGCGACCACGTCGTCATCAACGGCAACGAAGGGCTGGTGATCTCGATGACCTCGCGCGCCACCATCCTGATGACGCTCGACGGCAACCACCTGCGCCTGCCCAACGCGATGGTCTTTCGCAGCGTGACGCTGAACTACACGCGCAACCCGAGCCGGCGCTTCGACTTCGACGTTGGCATCGGCGTCGGCGAAGACCTGCTGCACGCGCAGCACATCGGCGTGGCGCAGTTGCTGCAGCTGGACGGCGTGATGGCCAAGCCGCCGCCACGGGCCTACATCGTGGCGCTGGGCGATTCCAGCGTGCAGCTGCGCTTCCACGCGTGGGTCGACCAGCGAACGCACGAATTCCTGCTCGTGCGCAGCGAGGCCATCCGCACCGTGAAGCTGTCGCTGGAAGGCGAGGGCATGGACATGCCCGAGCCGATCTACCGTGTGCACGTCACCGAGCGCGAACAAACCACGCCACCGCCGCCCACACCGGCGCCACGACCCGCGTCGCCAAAGGCCGCGGTGGACACCCGCGTCGTCAGCGACGTGCGCGAACAGATCGAGGACGAGCCGCAATTGCAGGATGGGCAGGATCTGCTGGACCCCCGCGCGCCGAAAGAGTAGGTCAGGGGCG
>JBBRCN010000184.1:0-3930 GCA_038204775.1 Burkholderiales bacterium
AGTTCTTCGACTGGGTGCCGCAGGAGCGCGTCGAGCGGCTGCCGTTGTTCGGCCGCATCGACGTGTCCACGTTGTCAAACGAGTCATCGTTCCACCAGACCAATTTCATCGACTGAGTTGCTCTAGACCGGCCGTCCACGAGCACCCGCTTCTGGCCGATACCGGCTTTAGCCCAAGGCAACCGTTAGCTGACCTTGGCATGGCCAGCACGCGCATCGAAGGTCAGCTTCCTGGCGTCCGCTCGGCTTACTGGTCCCGGCCAAGAGCAGTCGGCCGCCTCCAACCGAGGAAGCGGTCGTTGGTTGTGCCCATCTGGCAAAACCGTAGCCACACGAAGCCAAGATGTCCTTGATATCCTGCTTGCCGATGTCAACATTGCAGCAGCAACTCGAGTGCGCGATTGCGGCCTTTGAAGCCCAGCGCTTACCGCTCGGTGATGAAATGGTGAATATGGCCGTGGCCCCGCTAAAGGCCCGGCTCGCTGTTTTGCTGGGGACTTCAGCAGCGCCCGCAGACGAACCCACGCAAGTCCTCAAGCAAGTCAGCATCCTTTTTTTGGATGTGGCGGGTTCGACCACACTGAGCCAGCACCTTGACCCCGAGGCCATCGGCGAGGTCATGGACGGCGCCCTGTCGCGCGGCACGGCCATCGTGGTTGCGCACTCAGGCAAGGTCCTTCAATACGCTGGCGACAACATCCTGGCCGTCTTCGGCGCCGACGTAGTCCGCGAAGACGACGCTGAACGCGCCGTGCGCTGCGGCCTCGAGCTGCTTTCGCTTGGCAAAACGCTCGGCGCCGAAGTGTTGGCCGCCCACGGCCACGCCGGCTTTGATGTGCGTATCGGCATCCACACGGGTGGCGTGTTGCTCGGCGGCAGCCTCGATGAAGACAGCAGCATTCACGGCCTGGCCGTCAACATCGCTGCCCGCATGGAGCAGACCGCCCCGCCTGGTGCCCTGCGCATCAGCCAGGACACCTACACCCAGGTGCGCGGCGTCTTCTTAGTCGAGGCCCAGGCACCGCTTGCGGTGAAGGGTGTCGATATCCCCATCACCAGCTACCTGGTGCAGCGCCTCAAGCCCCGCGCCTTCCGCGTCGCCAACCGCGGCATCGAAGGCGTGGCCACCCGGATGATCGGCCGCGACGCTGAGCTCGAAGTTCTGCAGGCCGCCTTCAAGCGCCTGGTTCAGCCCGGCGCCGGGCTCGACCGCGTCACCGTCATCGCCGAAGCCGGCCTGGGCAAGAGCCGCCTGCTCGACGAATTTCGCCACTGGGCCGAAAACCGGCCCGAGAGCTACGTCGTCTTCCAAGCCCGCGCTGTACCGCAGACCCAGGTCCAGGCCTACGGACTCTTGCGCGACATGCTGGCCTGGCGCTTCGAGATCGGCGACAGCGACAGCATGGACGTTGCCCGGCGCAAGCTGGAAGGCGGGCTCATCCCACTTTTCGTGGAAGACGAAGGCGAGACCGAAGCCAAAGCGCATGCTCACCTCCTGGGTCAATTGATTGGCCTGGATTACACCCAAAGCCCGCATGTCCGCGGCATCAAGGACGACGGTCGGCAGATCCGCAACCGTGGTTTCAACGCCGCCGCCCAAGCACTCAGGCGCATCGCAGCCCAGGGCGGCACGCCGCTCGTCGTCTACCTCGAAGACCTGCACTGGGCCGACGACCCCACGCTCGACTTCATCGACCATCTGGCCCAGGTGAATCGCGACGTGCCCATGCTGCTGGTTGTGCTCGGACGGCCCACGCTGTTCGAGCGCCGACCGCAGGGCGATGACAAGGCACAGCGCATTGAGCTGAATCCGCTGGACAAGACCGGCAGCCGACAGCTCGCCGACGAACTGCTGAAGAAGCTGCCCGACATCCCCGCCGTGCTGCGCGAACTCATCACCGGTGGCGCCGACGGCAACCCCTTCTATATGGAAGAGCTGGTCAAGATGTTGATCGACCAGGGCGCCATCGACACCCGCGCAGCGCGCTGGGCGGTCGACGCGAACAAGCTGGTCGCACTGAAGGTGCCACCGACGCTGACAGGCGTGTTGCAGTCCAGGCTCGACGGCCTGCCGAAGGCCGAGCGCCACGCGCTGCAACTCGCCAGCGTGATCGGGCAGAACTTCTGGGACGCCGCCTTGGCCCACGTCGAAGTCAAGGCAAAAACAGAATTGCGCGGTCTGTCGCAACGTGAGCTCGTTCACCTCAAGGAAGCCGAGCAGCCCGACGACCCGGTCCGCGAATACGCCTTCCGCCACCAGATCCTGCACCAAGTCACCTACGACACCGTGCTCAAGCGCATCAAGCGCGAAGCGCACGCGAAGACGGCCCAGTGGCTGGCCGAGCACAGCGGCACGCGGGCCAAAGCGCTGCTGGCGACCGCCGCAGAACATTACGAGCGGGCCGGGGACGACTCAAATGCGGCCGAGTTCTACACGCGGGCCGCAGAGCATGCCGCCAATACCTTCGCCAACGAGGCGGTTCTCGACTGTGCGGCACGGGCGCTGAGCGTTGCTGATCCGCACGCCCACGCGCTACGTTGGCGGCTGCACGAAGCGCGTGAGCGCACGCTCGACCGGTTGGGCCACCGCGACGCGCAACTTCAGGACCTCGAGTCGCTCGCCACATTAGCGGATGCACTGGACGATGACCGGCTGCGCGCCGAGGCGGCTTTGCGGCGTGCGATGTTCGCCCTTTGCACCAGTGATTTCGAAAAGTGCGAGACCGAGGGGCAGCTTGCCGAAGCCCTTGCAACGAAGGCCGGCGACGAAGAACGGGCGCTGCTGGCCGTTCAGCCCCGCGCAGTTGCCATGGCCTACCGCGGCAATGCGAACGATGGTCGGACCCTTGCAGAGGCGGCTCTTGCGCGGGCGCAAGAGCGCGGCTTGCTGCGGGCGCAAGGAAATCTGGCCACCGCGGCGTCGATTTGTGCCCAGCAGCAGGGAGATCATGTCGCCGGATGGCGCTTTACCGAGATCACGTTGTCGGTAAACCGCAGGTCTGGTAACCGGCGTGGTGAGGCCATCACCCTGGGGAATCTTGGCATCAGCCACATCTTCCTCGGTGATTTGAAAACCGCCTGCGTTCACTTGGAAGAAGCGCTCCGACTCAATCGATCCCTGGGCAACCGCCCGGATGAAGGCAAGAACTTGGCCGTCCTTTCAGTGATCGCGCTGAATCTGGGCGACGATGCGCTGGCGCTGACCCAGGCCGAAGTGGCCGTGGCGATCTTGAGCGAGGCGCGCGAGGCGGTACAGCTTTGCCTTGCACTCACCTGCTTGGGGAAAGCCGAACTGGCGCTGGGGCGATATGCGAACAGCGCAGTTGCCTTCGAACGCGCCGAAGTGCTGGCGCGCGAGGTTGGGTCGAGGGCGCAGTTGT
The DNA here is from genome assembly GCA_038204775.1 of Burkholderiales bacterium. Classification (GTDB taxonomy): domain Bacteria; phylum Pseudomonadota; class Gammaproteobacteria; order Burkholderiales; family Burkholderiaceae_C; genus Rubrivivax. The sequence goes on from JBBRCN010000184.1 coordinate 3,380, forward strand.
TTGATACGCTCGCGGCGCAAGCGCGGGTGGCGCTGGCCTGTAACGACCAGCCGCACGCGCTGGCCACCGCGGTGCGGGTACTGGCCGAGGCCGGCGTCGTCGAGACCGGTGAGCTGCTCGCCCCCGCCGCGGGCGAGGTCGATCCACTGAAGGGCGTTTTGACACCAATCGTTCATCTGACCTTGCACCATGTCTGGTCGCAGGCTGGCGACCCGCGTGCCGCCGCAGCGCTGGCCGAAGCGCACCGTTGCTTGATGGCTGATGCTGACGCTATCACCGACGCGGCACTGCGGCACAGTTCCTTGAGCAACCTAATCGAGAACCGCGAGATCGTGGCGCTGTGGGCAGCACAGGGGACGCGGTAGTCGCATCCGGGCTTGGCGAGCGGCGGCTTTGCCGCAGGGTGATGGGCTGCTTTGGGTCCATAGCGCAAGTTCAAGTCATTGAAGACCAGCCGCTCGCCCTAGTTTCGATGCCGCTAGGCGCTGGCTCTGTTCGAAAGACAGCTTTCGAGACTTTGTGGCTGCGGGCGGATTTCGATCAACGTTCGC
>JBBRCN010000185.1:0-3919 GCA_038204775.1 Burkholderiales bacterium
CGCTGACCGCGTTGCCGTTGCTCATCAGCAGCAAGGTGTGGCCGTCGGGCTGCGCCGTGGCCACCGCCTGGCTGGCCAGGCGTGTCCATGAGCCGGCATGCTACGCGTGCGGACCGCACCACGGCGTCGCGGGCGACCGCGGCGCGGGTCGGTGCGAAGATTGCTTGCCCCCTACTCACGTTCACATCCCATGCAGAGGTCATCCGTGGCAAAAATCCCCCCAGGTGTCGGCCCGCGTTTTCCGCAGGTGGTTGTGCTGTTCGGCGCCACCGGCGACTTGGCGCGGCGCAAGCTGCTGCCGGGCCTGTACCACCTGGCCACATCGGGCTTCATCCCGGCTTGCCGCATCGTGGGCGTGTCGCTGGATGAGATGGATGCCGATGCCTTTCGCCAGTCCGCCCGCGGCGCCCTGGACGAGTTTGGCAAGCGCACGCCCACCGACGCCCACTGGCAAGCCTTTTCACAAAGCCTGGACTACGTGCCGCTGTCGGCCGGCGCCGACGCGCTGAAGGCCGCGGTGGACCGCGCCGAAGCCGGCCTCGGCGCCGAGTGCAACCGGCTGCACTACCTGAGCGTGCCGCCCAGCGCCGCGCTGTCGGCCGTGCGGCTGCTGGGCCAGGCCGGGCTGGTGGAGCGCAGCCGCATCGTGATGGAAAAACCCTTCGGCACCGACCTGGCCAGCGCGGTGACCTTGAACCGCCACCTGCACGAGGTGTTTGCAGAAGACCAGATCTTCCGCATCGACCACTTCCTGGGCAAGGAACCGGCGCAGAACATCCTGGCCTTCCGTTTTGCCAACGGCCTGTTCGAGCCCATCTGGAACCGCAACTTCATCGACCACGTGCAGATCGACGTGCCCGAAACGCTGGGCCTGGGCCAGCGCAGCGCCTTTTACGAACAGACCGGGGCTTACCGCGACATGGTGGTGACCCACCTGTTCCAGATCCTGGCCTTCATGGCCATGGAGCCGCCCACGGCGCTGGAGCCGGCGCCGATCAGCGAAGAGAAGAACAAGGTCTTCCGCAGCATGCTGCCCATCCAGCCGTCTGACGTGGTGCGCGGGCAATACAACGGCTACCGGCAAGAGCCGGGTGTGGATGCCGAAAGCGAGACCGAAACCTTCATCGCGATGAAGTGTTTCATCGACAACTGGCGCTGGGCCGGCGTGCCCTTTTTCCTGCGCACCGGCAAACGCCTGGCCGAGGGCCAGCGCATCATCAGCATCGCTTTTCGCGAGCCGCCCAAGAGTATGTTCCCGGCCGGTTCCGGCGTCGGCGCGCAGGGCCCCGACCACCTGACCTTCGACCTGGCCGATGCTTCGAAGATGAGCCTGTCCTTCTATGGCAAGCGCCCGGGCCCCGGCATGCGGCTGGACAAGCTGAGCCTGCAGTTTGCGATGCACGACACCGGCATGCAGGACGACGTGCTGGAAGCCTACGAACGGCTGATCCTGGACGCCATGCGGGGCGACCACACGCTGTTCAACACGGCAGAGGGAATCGAAAGGCTGTGGCAGGTGTCGATACCGCTGCTGGAGTCGCCGCCGCCGGTGCGCCTGTACCCGCCGGGCAGTTGGGGGCCGAAGTCCATCCACCAGCTGATCGCACCGCATGCCTGGCGGCTGCCGTTCGAGCGCGCCTGGCGCAACCCCAACAAGGTGGGCAACTGATGCGGGGGACACTGGCATGAACGACACCACGCACGACACTACGCACGACACCACGCACGACAAGACGCACGACACCGTGACCGTGTGGCGCGCCAGCGCCGCAGAAGCCGCAGCCCAGGTGGACGCCCTGGCCGATGTGCTGATCGACTGCGTGCACGGCGGTGCGTCGGTCAGCTTCATGGCGCCGCTGCCGCGTGACAAGGCGCTGGCTTTCTGGCAAGCGGTGGCCGAAGGCGTGGCGCGCGGTGACCGGGCGCTGCTGCTCGCCGCCAACGGCGCCGGCCAGGTGCTGGGCACCGTTCAGCTGGTGCTGGCCCAGCCCGAAAACCAGCCCCACCGCGCCGACGTGGCCAAGATGCTGGTTCACCGCAGCGCGCGACGCCACGGCGTGGCCGCGCGCCTGATGACGGCCGTGGAAGACGTGGCACGCACCGAAAACAAGACCGTGTTGGTGCTGGACACCGTGACCGGTGGTGATGCAGAACGCCTGTACGCCCGCGCCGGCTGGCAGCGCGTGGGCAGCGTGCCCGATTACGCCTTGATGCCCGACGGGGCGTTGTGCGCGACGACGTTCTTCTTCAAGCGGATTTGAGCAGATGCCAGGCGCGGGTTCGGCCGGGGGTTCAGTCGCTGAAGCGCTGAACGGCTTCTTCCAACTCACCCAGCCGGTCTTTGCCAAAGTACATCTCGCCACCCACAAAGAAGGTCGGTGCACCGAAGGCACCGTGGTCGAAGGCGGCCTGGGTGTGGGCCATGAGGCGGGCCTTGACCTCGGGCAATTGCGAGGCCTGCATCAGTGCGTCGGCGTCCAGGCCGGCCTCGGCCAACACGCGGGCCACGGTGGCCGGGTCGTCCATCTTCTGGCCACCTTCCCACATGGCCGCGAACACCGCATCGACGTAGGCCGCAAAGCAGCCCATCGGCTGCGCCGCCACCGCGCCGCGCATGACCTGCAAGGTGTTGACCGGGAAGTGCGGGTTCATCCTGAACTTCAGCAGACCGTGCCGATTGATGAAGCGCTGCATCTCCAAGAGTTCGTAGGCCAGCTTGTTGGGAATCTGCGCATAGGCTTCGATAGGCGACCGGTTGTTGGCCAGCTTGAACAGGCCACCCAGCAGCACCGGTTTGTACTGAAAACGTGCGCCAGTGCGGGCTTCGATGGCCGGCAGCACCTTGTGGCACAAGTAGGCGTTGGGGCTGCCGAAGTCGAACAGGAATTGGACGGTCTTGTTGTCGCTTGGGTTCATGGCTTCACCAGCTTTCCATCCAGGGTCGCAGTTCGGTTTCGTGGGTCCAGGCGTCGCGAGGCTGCTGGTGGATGTGCCAGTAGGCGTCGGCGATGTGCTCCGGGCTCAGGATGCCCAGTTGCTCTTTCAGCGCATAACGCTCGGGGAAGTTGCTGCGGATGAACTCGGTGTCGATGGCGCCGTCGATCACCGGGTGCGCCACGTGGATGCCCTGTGGCCACAGCTCACGCGCCATGCTCTGGGCCAGCGCGCGCAGGGCGTGCTTGGCGCCGGCGAAGGCGGCAAAACCCTCGCGGCCGCGCAGGCTGGCCGTGGCGCCGGTGAAGATGATGGTGCCGCGGCCGCGCGGCAGCATGGCCTTGGTCACTTCGCGGCCCATCAGGAAGCCACCGAAGCAGGCCATCTCCCAGACCTTGGTGTACACCCGCGCCGTGGTTTCGGTGATGCCGAAGTGCACGTTGGCGCCGATGTTGAACACCGCCACTTCGATGGGTGCGATCTCGCGTTCGATCTTCTCGACCAGCGCTACCATCTCTTCTTCCTTGCGCGCGTCGCTGCCAAAGCCGTAGGCCTGACCACCTTCGGCGCGGATTTGCTGCAGCAGCGGTTCCAGCTTGTCGGCCGTGCGCCGTGTGACGCAGGCGATGTAGCCCTCGCGCGCAAAGCGCCGCGCGATGGCGCCGCCGGTGGCGTCGCCGGCGCCGATGACCAGGATGGCCTTGCCTGTTTGCATGGGGTCTCCTTGAGGGCCGCTTCGGCCTTGGGGTCGTCTCTGATGCGCAGGCTCCAGCCTAGTCCATCTGCTGGCGCCTATCAGCTGGGCGACAGCCCCGGCCCGTAGTGGTCCAGCTTCAGCTTGCGAAGCAGGGCCACAAAACGCGGCTTGTCGCGCAGGCTCGTCCAGCGGGGGTCGTCCTTCAGGAACACCAGCTGGGTGTCGTGCGCGGCATACGCACGATCCAGCGCGTCCAGCGCCAGCGTGGTTTCGCCGAGTGCGCTGTGC
>JBBRCN010000186.1:0-3828 GCA_038204775.1 Burkholderiales bacterium
GCTGAAACCGCGTGCCACGTAGGTGGCGCCCAGTTGCAGCGCCATGGCCACCAGGTCCACCGGGCTGTCGCTGTTGACCGCGCCCTTCTTGCTCTTGCTGCCGCGGTCGGCGGTGGCGCTGAACTGGCCTTTGGTGAGGCCGTAGACGCCGTTGTTTTCCACGATGTAGACCATGCGCACGCCGCGCCGCATGGCGTGCGCAAACTGGCCCAGGCCGATGCTGGCGCTGTCGCCATCGCCGCTGATGCCCAGGTACAGCAGCTCGCGGTTGGCCAGGTTGGCTCCGGTCAGCACGCTGGGCATGCGGCCGTGCACGGTGTTGAAACCGTGGCTGGCGCCCAGGAAGTAGTCGGGCGTCTTGCTGCTGCAGCCGATGCCGCTGAGCTTGGCCACGCGATGGGGCTGGATGTCCATCTCCCAGCAGGCCTGAATCAGCGCCGCCGAGATGCTGTCGTGGCCGCAACCGGCACACAGCGTGGAGACACGGCCTTCGTAGTCGCGGCGGGTGTAGCCCACCTTGTTGCGCACCAGGCTGGGGTGGTGCAGCTTGGGCTTGGCGATGTAGGTCATGGCTTGGACCTCTCCTTGCGCGGCGCCACTGCCAGCATGTGCACGGCGTTGGTGATGGCCTGCGTGATGTAGCGCGCAGTGATGGGCGTGCCGTCGTAGTGCAGCACCTTGATCAGCCGTTCGGGGTCGATCTCCAGCTCGTTGACGAGCAGCGTGCGCATCTGCGCGTCGCGGTTTTGTTCGACGACGAACACGCGGTCGTGCGCGGCGATGAACTCGGCCACGCTGGCCGGGAAGGGGAAGGCTCGCAGGCGCATCGCGTCCAGGTGGATCTGCGACGCGGCCAAAGCTTCCAGCGCTTCGTCCATCGAAGGCGCAGTGCTGCCGAAGTACAACACGCCCAGGCGCGTCTTCTTCGCGGCTGCGCGCACCAGCGGCTGCGGCACCAGCGTGGCTGCAGTGGCAAATTTCAGCGTCAGTCGGTGCACGTTGTAAAGGTAGTCGGGCCCGGCTTCGCTGTACTGCGCGTAGGCATTGCGTGTGGTGCCGCGTGTGAAGTAGGCGCCCTTGGACGGGTGCGTGGCCGGCAGGGTGCGCCAGGGTATGCCGTCGCCGTCCACGTCCTTGTAGCGGCCGAAGTCCTTGCCCGCATCCAGATCGTCGGCGGTCATCACCTTGCCGCGGTCGTAAAGGCGGCTGTCGTCCCACTGCAGCGGCGCGCACAGGCGCTGGTTCATGCCGATGTCCAGGTCGGTCATCAGGAACACCGGGGTCTGCAGGCGGTCGGCCAGGTCCAGGGCAGCAGCGGCAAACTCGAAACACTCGGCCGGGTCTTGCGGCAGCAGCATCGGGTGTTTGGTGTCGCCGTGGCTGGCGTAGGCGCTGCTGATCAGGTCGGCCTGCTGCGTGCGCGTGGGCATGCCGGTGCTGGGGCCGCCGCGTTGCACGTCGATGATGGTCAGCGGAATCTCGGCAAAGTAGGCCAGGCCGATGAACTCGGTCATCAGGCTCACGCCCGGGCCGCTGGTGGCGGTGAAGGCGCGCGCACCGTTCCAGCCGGCGCCGGTGATCATGCCGATGCTGGCGATCTCGTCTTCGGCTTGCACGATGGCGTAACGCGCTTCGCCGGTGTCGGGGTCATGGCGCAACTTCTTGCAATACGCCTGAAAGGCCTCGGCCACCGATGACGACGGCGTGATCGGGTACCAGGCGCACACCGTGGCGCCGCCGTATACACAGCCCAGGGCCGTGGCGGCATTGCCTTCCATGAAGATGCGGTCGCCGACGGCTTTGGCGCGCTTCACGCGCAGGCCCACGGCGGGATGTTTGGGCGGGCCCAGATGGTCACGCGCAAAGCCGCGGCCGGACTGCAAGGCGCGCACATTGCTTTCCAGCAGCTTTTCCTTGCCCTTGTACTGTTCGCTGAACAGGCCCTCGATGACCGTGCCATCGATGCCCATCAACTCGGACAGTGCACCCAGCACCATGATGTTCTTGAACAGCGTGCGCTGGCGCGGGTCTTCGTAGGTGGCGTTGCAGATGGCCGTCACCGGCATGCCGATGTTGGTGATGTCGTCGCGCAGCGCGCTGGGCGGAATGGGCTTGGTGCTGTCGTAGAACAGGTAACCGCCGGGTTCGACCTCTTTCACGTCCGCGTCCCAGGTCTGCGGGTTCATGGCCACCATCAGGTCGATGCCACCGCGGCGGCCCAGCCAGCCACGTTCGCTGACGCGCACCTCGTACCAGGTGGGCAGGCCCTGGATGTTGCTGGGGAAGATGTTGCGCGGGCTCACCGGCACGCCCATGCGCAGGATGGCCTTGGCAAACAGCTCGTTGGCCGATGCAGAACCCGACCCGTTGACGTTGGCGAACTTGACGACAAAGTCGTTGACCGCTTCCAGGCGCTTCATGACACCACCCCCACCCGTTGGCTCTGCGGTGTGCTGTCCCGGCAGCGTGGCCCGGCCTGCGTGGTGATGAGCAGGAATTTCTGCATGTCCCAGGCGCCCGTGGGGCAGCGCTCGGCGCACAGGCCGCAGTGCAGGCACACGTCTTCGTCCTTGACCATCACGCGCCGTGTCTTGAGCAGCGCGCTGACGTAGAGATCCTGCGCCAGGTTCACTGCCGGCGCCTTCAGGCGCGTGCGCAGTTCGGCCTCTTCGCCGTTTTCGGTGAAGGTGATGCTGTCCACCGGGCAGATATCGACACACGCGTCGCACTCGATGCACAGTTTGTCGGCAAACACCGTCTGTACGTCGCAGTTCAGGCAACGTTCGGCCTCCTTGAAAGCGGTGGGCAGGTCAAAGCCCAGTTCCACTTCCACCTTGATGCTGGCCAGCGCCTTTTCAGCTGCAGCCCAGGGCACCTTGTAGCGCAGGTCGTTGCTGGGTGCGTTGGCGTAGCTCCACTCGTGGATGCCCATCTTCTGCGACACCAGGTTCAGGTGCGGCGGCGGGCGCTGTGTCACCGGCTCGCCGTGCAAGAGGCGGTCGATGGACACCGCCGCTTCGTGACCGTGGGCCACCGCGGTGATGATGTTCTTGGGCCCGAAGGCCGCGTCGCCGCCGAAGAAGACATTCGGCACCGTGGACTGGAAGGTCTTGGCGTCCAGCACCGGCAGGCCCCAGTCGTCAAAGCTGATGCCACTGTCGCGTTCGATCCACGGGAAGGCATTCTCCTGGCCAACGGCCAGCAGCACTTCGTCGCAGCCGATCAGCACTTCGGTGTCTTCCGGCCGACCCGTGGGCACCAAGCTGCGGCGGCCTTTGGCGTCGAACACCGCCTGCACGATCTCGAACTGCATGCCCACCAGCGTGCCGCCCTCGTGCACAAAGGCCTTGGGCACGTGGTAGTTCAGGATCGGGATGCCTTCGTGCTGCGCGTCTTCTTTCTCCCAGGGCGAGGCTTTCATCTCCTCGAAGCCCGAGCGCACCACCACCTTCACACTCTGTGCCCCCAGGCGGCGCGCAGAACGGCAACAGTCCATGGCCGTGTTGCCACCGCCCAGCACCAGCACCCGCGGCTTGACCCGCGTGACGTGGCCGAAGGACACCGAGGCCAGCCAGTCGATGCCGATGTGGATGTTCTCCGTGATCTCGCTGCGCCCCGGCAGGTCCAGGTCGCGCCCGCGCGGCGCGCCGCAGCCGACAAACACCGCGTCGTAGTCCTGCGCCAGCAAGCCCTTCATGGAGGCGATGCGCTGGCTGCTCTTGAAGTTAACGCCAAGGTCCAGGATGTAGCCGGTTTCCTCGTCGATCACCGACTCGGGCAGGCGAAAGCGCGGACTTTGCGTGCGAATGAATCCACCGGCCTTGGCCT
>JBBRCN010000187.1:0-3788 GCA_038204775.1 Burkholderiales bacterium
ATGCCTTCGTAGACGCTCATCTCCAGCATCTTGGGGTCGATGAGGATCAGCCGCACATCCCGCGCTTCGGCCTTGTACAGCAGGCTCAGGATCATGGCGTTGATGCCCACGCTCTTGCCTGAACCCGTGGTGCCCGCCACCAGGCAGTGCGGCATCTTGGCCAGGTCGGCCACCACGGCGTTGCCCACGATGTCCTTGCCCAGGCCCATCGTCAACATCGACGCCGAGTCGTTGTAGACCTCGGAGCCCAGGATTTCGGACAGCTTGATGGTCTGGCGGCGTGCGTTGGGCAGCTCCAGCGCCATGTAGTTCTTGCCCGGAATGACCTCGACGACGCGGATGCTCACCAGCGACAGGCTGCGCGCCAGGTCGCGTGCCAGGCCCACGATCTGCGAGCCCTTCACGCCGGTGGCCGGTTCGATCTCGTAACGGGTGATCACGGGGCCGGGCGAGGCCGCCACCACGCGCACCTCGACACCAAAGTCCTTGAGCTTCTTTTCGATCAGCCGGCTGGTCATCTCCAGCGATTCGGGCGTCACCGTTTCCTTGTGCAGTTGCACACCATCCAGCAGGTCCACCTGCGGCAGCTTGGTATCGGCCAGCTCGGCAAAGAGGGGCTTCTGCCGCTCTTTGGCGACGCGCTGCGAAATAGGGATTTCGTTCAGGGTGGGCGCGATCACCAAAGGCACGTGCTCATCCACCACCGCCAGTTGCTCTTCGACCACGTGCTCGCGTTCGCGTGCGGCCATCTCGCCCAGGCGCTTGTCTTCCTGGATCTCACGCCGGTCTTGCCGCTTCTCGCGCAAGCGGTCCAGGCGCTCGCCGATGCCGTCGGCCAGGCGCAGCCAGGAAAAACGCAGGGACAGCGACAGACCCAACACCAGCAGCGTTATCCACAACACACCCGACCCGGCAAAGCCCAGCCAGCGCATCGACAGCGGCCCCAATGTGTAGCCCAGCACACCGCCCGCGTGGCCAGGCAGATGCGTTTCCCAGCGGTAAAGGCGTGTCCATTCCAGCGACGCACTGGCACACAGCAGCATGGCCAGGCCCAGCCAGAACATCCAGCGCGGTGCCTTCGGGGCGGGCGTCTCGGTGCGCAGGCTGCCCGCCAGCGCCGACAGCCAGGCGCGCAAAGCCACCGGCACCAGCCACCACGCCGAAAACCCGAAGAGGAAGAGCACCAGGTCGGACGCGCGCGCGCCCAGCAGCCCCACCTTGTTTTGCAGATTCTGGCCGGTGCCCGAGGTGCTGAAGGCCGTGTCACCCGCATCGTGCGTGATCATGGCCAACAAAAAAAGCAAGAAGGCCAGTGCGCCGGCCAGCACAAGCGCCTTGCGGCGCCAGGCCACTGCGATGGCTTGGGGTGTGGCGGCCGCCGCAGCCGCGCCTTCGGCAGTCAATGAACCCAGGGGGAAACTCATGAGCGGCATTCTGGCCGATCAGCGGAACCGACCATCCATCAGTCGTTCTGCAAACGTTCCTTGATGATCACCGAGCCGTTTTCTTGTGTCTCGATGACACCGCGGTCTTCCAGGTCCTTCATGACGCGGCTGACCATTTCGCGCGATGCGCCCACCACCTTGGCCATGTCCTGGCGGCTGACCTTGTGGCGGATGATCTTCACGCCGTCGATCTCTTCGGCCATGTCCAGCAGCGTGCGCGCGACACGGCCGTAGACGTCCAGCAGCGCCAGGCTTTCGATCTGGCGGTCGGCATTGCGCAGGCGCTTGACCAGGCCGCGCATGATGCCGTAACTGAGCGTGCTGTTTTCGGGCAGGCAGCGCGCAAAGTCGGCACGCGCCAACACCAGCATGTCGGTCTGGATCTCGGCGCGCACGGTGGCCGAGTGCGGTTCGTTGTCGATTAGGCTCATCTCGCCCACATAGTCACCCGACTCCAGCACCGCCAGGATGACCTCGCGGCCTCGGCTGTCAGAGGTGAGCACACGTGCGCGGCCATTGAGCAGGATGAACAGCGCGTTGCTCTTGCGACCCTGCTCCACCACCAGTTCGCCACGCCTGAAGCGGCGCTTGACCACGCTGTCCGCAATGGCCTGCGCCTGGTCTGCAGTGAGCATGGAAAACAGTGGGACGCGGCGAATCAGATCCAGATTGGACAGCATCGACATTGAAGGTGCTCCTCTTGTTGTGATCAAGCTCCCGTCAGATCCGCAGCAGGCACGGTCTGCAAGAATCCGGCTATTGTGCCCATAGCGGGGCTTGCGACCACCCGGTAGCGCCCCGATGTGAACATCGGGCGTCGGATCGACGCGACGCCCATCCCCTCTCAGCCACCTGTCCCATGACCCCATCCACTTCACATGCCCGCGTCCTGATCCTTGGCTCAGGCCCTGCCGGCTACACCGCCGCGCTGTACGCCGCTCGCGCCAACCTGCAACCCATGCTCATCACCGGCATCGCCCAGGGCGGCCAGTTGATGACCACCACCGACGTGGACAACTGGCCCGCCGACGTGGCTGGCGTGCAAGGACCGGACCTGATGCAGCGGTTCCTGCAGCATGCCGAGCGCTTCAACACGAAGATCGTGTTCGACCACATCCACAGCGTCGACTTCAGCCAGCGCCCCTTCACGCTGACAGGCGACAGCGGCACCTACACCTGCGACAGCCTGGTCATCGCCACGGGCGCCAGTGCCAAATACCTGGGCCTGCCCAGCGAAACCGCCTTCCAGGGCAAGGGCGTGAGCGGCTGCGCCACCTGCGACGGATTTTTCTACCGCGGCGACACGGTGTGCGTGGTGGGTGGTGGCAACACGGCCATCGAAGAGACGCTGTATCTTTCCAACATCGCCAGCAAGGTGCACCTGGTGCACAGGCGCGACAAGTTCCGCGCCGAGGCCATCCTCATCGACAAGGTCAATTCCAAGGTTGACGCCGGCAAGATCGAGCTGCACCTGTGGAACACGCTGGACGAGGTGCTGGGCGACAACACCGGCGTCACTGGCGTGCGCCTGCGCGACACGCGGAACCAGTCGACGACCGAGTTGGCGCTGAAGGGTTGTTTCATCGCCATCGGCCACCAGCCCAACACCGACATCTTCAAGGGCCAGTTGGAGATGAAGGACGGCTACATCATCACCAAGACCGGCCTGGACGGCATGGCCACCATGACCAGCGTACCCGGCGTGTTTGCCGCTGGCGACGTGCAGGACCATGTCTACCGCCAGGCCATCACCAGCGCCGGCACGGGCTGCATGGCGGCTCTGGACGCCCAGCGCTTTCTGGAGCAGCAATCGGACTGAAAGCGCCGAGTCGGGCTATAATCGCGGGCTTTGCTGGATGTGACTGAGGGTAGCCATTGATAACGATGGTCGACCCCGGCGCTGCCGGCCACGAATCAACCTAGTGGAGAGCGTCATGGCACGCGTCTGTCAAGTCACCGGCAAGGGCCCCATGGTGGGCAACAACGTTAGCCACGCTAACAACAAGACCAAGCGCCGTTTCCTGCCCAACCTGCAGTACCGCCGTTTCTGGGTGGAAACTGAAAACCGCTGGGTGCGGCTGCGCATCAGCAATGCAGCGCTGCGCCTGATCGACAAGGTGGGCATCGACAAGGTCGTTTCCGACCTTCGCGCCCGCGGCGAAATCTGAACCCACCCCTGAAAGCCTAGGAGAGCATCATGGCCAGCAAAGGCGGACGCGAAAAGATCAAGCTGGAGTCCACAGCGGGCACCGGCCATTTCTACACCACCAGCAAGAACAAGAAGACGACGCCTGAAAAGCTCGAGTTCCTGAAGTTCGACCCCAAAGCACGCAAGCACGTGCT
>JBBRCN010000188.1:0-3697 GCA_038204775.1 Burkholderiales bacterium
TGCGCGCCGAGCGCCCCACCGTCACCGGCCGCAGCATGGCTGCCAATCTGCAGGGCCGCGAGACCTCTGACCGCGAAGTCATCCGCCCCTTCGCGCAGCCGCTGAAAGAACGCGCCGGCTTTCTGGTGCTCAGCGGCAACCAGTTCGACTTCGCGGTGATGAAGACCAGCGTCATCTCTGACGAGTTCCGCACCCGCTACCTGAGCGAGCCCGGCCGCGAGAACGTCTTCGACAGCCGCGCCATCGTCTTCGACAGCGCCGAGGACTACCACGCGCGCATCAACGACCCGCTGCTCGCCATCGATGAGCGCTGCCTGCTGGTGGTGCGCGGCGCCGGCCCGGTGGGCTGGCCCGGTTCGGCCGAGGTGGTGAACATGCAGCCGCCGGATGCGCTGATCAGGCAAGGCATCAACAGCTTGCCGACGCTGGGCGACGGCCGGCAGTCCGGCACCTCGGCCAGCCCATCGATCCTGAACGCATCGCCTGAGAGCGCGGTGGGCGGCGGGATGTCTTGGCTGCGCATGGGTGATACGGTGCGCATCGACCTGAACACCGGTCGCTGCGATGTGCTGCTCGACGACGTCGAGATGGCACGCCGCAAGGCAGCCGCCGCGCTTTCGCCACCGCCCGTGCCGCCCAGCCAGACGCCTTGGCAAGAGATCTATCGCCAGACCGTGGGCCAGCTCGACAGCGGCGGCTGCATGGAGCTGGCCTTGAAGTACCGCGCTGTCGGGCATGACATGCCGCGACACAACCATTAATGTGAACTGAGGAAAGCAGGACCATGTTCAAGAACCTGATCAACGGCGAATGGGTCGAGGGCGCCAACGCCTCGCGCAACATCAACCCCAGCGACACGCGCGACCTGGTGGGCGAGTTCGCCCAGGCCGATGCGGCGCAGGCGCGTGAAGCCATCGCCGCTGCGCGAGCGGCCTTTGCCGGCTGGTCACAAAGCACACCACAGCAGCGCTTCGACGTGCTGGACGCTGCCGGCACCGAGATCCTGGCGCGCCGCGCCGAGCTGGGCGACCTGCTGGCGCGCGAAGAAGGCAAGACGCTGCCCGAAGCCAGTGGCGAAGTCGCGCGCGCCGGCAACATCTTCAAGTTCTTCGCCGGCGAAGCGCTGCGCGTTGGCGGCGAGGTGGTGGCTTCGGTACGGCCGGGCGTGGGCGTCGAGGTCACGCGCGAAGCACTCGGTGTCATCGGGCTGATCACGCCGTGGAACTTCCCCATCGCCATCCCCGCATGGAAGCTGGCGCCGGCGCTGGCGTTCGGCAACACGGTGGTGATGAAGCCGGCCGATCTGGTGCCGGCATCCGCCTGGCACCTGGCGGACATCCTGCTGCGTGCCGGCCTGCCCAAGGGCGTTTTCAACCTGGTGATGGGCCGCGGCTCCGAAGTCGGCGCGGTGCTGGTCGAAGACCCGCGCGTGGACGCCATCAGCTTCACCGGCAGCGTGGCCACGGGTGCCAAGGTGGCAGCAGCCTGCGTCGCCCGCATGGCCAAGTTCCAGCTCGAGATGGGCGGCAAGAACCCGTTCGTGGTGCTGGACGACGCCGACCTGAACGTGGCCGTGAACGCCGCGCTCAACAGCGGCTTCTTCAGCACCGGGCAACGCTGCACGGCATCTTCGCGCGTGATCGTCACCGCCGGCATCCATGACCGCTTCATCGCTGCCATGGCCGAGAAGATGTCTGCGTTGAAGGTGGGCGATGCCCGCGCCAAAGGCACCGACATCGGCCCTGTGGTGGACGACAAACAACTGGCGCAAGACCTGGAATACATCGCGATAGGCCAACGCGAAGGTGCCAGGCTGGTGGCCGGTGGTCAAGCGATGGCGCACAACGCCGACGGCGCGCCGGGCCACTACCTGACGCCGGCGCTGTTTGCCGAGACGACACCGCAGATGCGCATCAACCGCGAAGAGATCTTCGGCCCGGTGGTCAGCGTGCTGCGCGCCAAGGACTACGACGAAGCCCTGGCGCTGGCCAACGACACGCCCTTCGGCCTGGCCAGCGGCATTGCCACCACTTCGCTGAAGTACGCCACGCACTTCAAGCGCCATGCGCAGGCCGGCATGGTGATGGTCAATCTGCCGACCGCCGGTGTCGACTACCACGTGCCCTTCGGCGGCCGCAAGGGCAGCAGCTACGGCCCGCGTGAGCAGGGGCGCCATGCGGCGGAGTTCTACACCACGGTGAAGACGGCCTACACGCAGGCTTGAGCAACGGCGAACGAGCATTGGCATGAGCCTGAGCACGGGCCTGAGCACGGGCCTGAGCACGGGCATGAGCACCGATGCCCCCTGGCGCAGCCGCACCGGCCTGCGCGCGCACATCCGCCACACGCTGGACTTCTACGAGCCACGTTGCACCGACCCCAGCGGCGGCTTCTTCCACTTCTACAAGGACGACGGTACGGTCTACGACCACTACACGCGCCATCTGGTCAGCAGCGCGCGCTTCGTCTTCAACTTTGCGCTGGCGTGGCGCCAGTTCGGCAACCCGGCCGACTTGCAGCGCTTGCGCCATGGTCTGGCCTTCCTGCGCGACGTGCACCGCGACCCCGCCACCGGCGGCTACGCCTGGCTGCTTGATTGGCAAGGCGGCCGCAAGACCGTGCTCGACGCCACCAACCACTGCTACGGCCTGGCCTTCGTGCTGCTGGCCAGTGCACACGCGGTGATGGCTGGCGTGACTGACGCCCGCGAGATGTTGCGCGAGACCTTCGATCTGATGGAGTTGCGTTTCTGGCAACCCGCTCACGGTCTGTATGCCGACGAAGCCAGCGCCGACTGGTCGGTGCTGGCGCCATACCGCGGCCAGAACGCCAACATGCACGCCTGCGAGGCGCTGATCGCGGCCTTTGAAGCGACCGGCGAGCGGCACTACCTGCACCGCGCTGAAACGCTGGCGCGGCACATCGCCCTGCGCCAAGCCGCGCTGGCCGGCGGTCTGGTGTGGGAGCACTACCGCGCCGACTGGTCGGTGGATTGGGACTACAACCGCGACGACAAGAGCAACATCTTCAGACCCTGGGGCTACCAGACCGGGCACCTGACCGAATGGGCCAAGCTGCTGCTGATCCTGGACCGCCACCGCGCGCACCTGCAGGGCCCCGCCGACTGGCTGTTGCCGCAGGCCAGGCACTTCTTCGACACGGCGCTGGCGCGCGGGTGGGATACCGAACACGGCGGCATCTGCTACGGCTTCGACACCGAGGGCGCGGTCTGTGACGGTGACAAGTATTTCTGGGTGCAGGCCGAGAGCCTGGCCGCGGCGTCTTTGCTGGCCGAACGCAGCGGCGAGCCGGTCTACCGCGACTGGTATGAGCGCATCTGCGCCTACAGCTGGAAGCACTTTGTCGACCACCAACACGGCGCCTGGTACCGCATCCTGGGCCCCGACAACCGCAAGCTCAGCGACGAGAAGAGCCCTGCCGGCAAGACCGATTACCACACGATGGGCGCCTGCGAAGAGGTGCTGAAGGTGTTGCCCGTATGAGTGCGACGTCCATGCAGCAGCCACCGCCACAGTCCTGGCCGATCTTCGTAGCCGCGGGCGAGGCGCTGACCGACCTCATTACCGAAGGCGCAGACCATCAACGCTGGCTGGCGCTACCCGGCGGTGCCGGCTGGAACGTCGCGCGCGCCGCCGCGCGCCTGGGCGTTGCCAGCGCATTCGCAGGCGCCATCAGC
>JBBRCN010000189.1:0-3686 GCA_038204775.1 Burkholderiales bacterium
CCAGGCCTGCAAAACCGCCCTGCAGGCTGGCAATGCCGATGAACAGAACCCCGACGCCCGCCAGCGCCATGCCCAAGGCACCGCGCCGCCCGGCTTCACCGCCCATGCGCAACAGCATGCCCAGCCCACCAGCGGCACCGCCGGCGCCTCGATCTTGAACTTCAGCCCCACCACCGCGACCAGCCAGCCAGTCATCGTGGTGCCGACGTTGGTGCCGAGCAGCACCCACAGGGCCTGCGACAGGTTGAGCAGGCCGGCATTGACGAAGCCGATGGTGGCCACGGTCACCGCGCTGGACGACTGGACGATCGCCGTGACCAGCGCGCCTGCCGCCAGACCGCGCGCCCTGCTGCGGGTGGCGCGGGCCAGCATCTGCTCGAACTGCGGCCCGGCCGAGAGTTTCAGGCCCTCGGTCATCATCCACATGCCGAGCAGGAACAGGCCGACGCCCCCGGCCAGGCCGTCGGCTGTGGACAACCAGTTCATTGAGGTTCCTTCTGATGCCACAAGCAGCAGATCGCGGTCGATCTCCTCGAGCACGCGCAGCGTCACGCTGCCGAGCAGGAACTCATCGAACTCGAGCTTGCCGCGCTTGTCCATCGCCACGCGGTCGGCGTGGTGGCACCGCGCTTGCGCGGCGATGGTGCGAGACGGTAGGCCACTTTGCACGGCGCGCGACATCGGCGCAGTGCCTTCGATGCCACCGAGAAACGCCTCGAGCGCACGCCGCGCCTCCTGCTCGGCGTTGCGGCGGTACATCGCGATGTCGTCCTCGGGGATGTCCGCACAGCGCATCTTGCCTTCGAACGGCGTGTCGCTGACAACTGCGCGATGCCCACGCGATCGCGAGCCTGGAAGCGGGCGAAAAGCCCACCGCCACCAGCACCTGGTGGTACGGCTGATCTTCGTCGGAGCGCACCACCAGCGTGGGCTGCCGGCCCCTGCGCAGGAACTTGCTTGCCGTGCTGCCGACGAACACGTCGCGCACGAAGTTCTCGCCATGGGCACCGAACACTGTGAGGTCGATCGCATGCATCGCGGCGAACTCGGCTCCCTGTGCGTGGATGCGGCCGATCAGGACCTCGTCCTGCACCGTGACGCCGAATCGGATGGCCAGCTGGCCCGCGAGTTCCTTGAGCCGGCTGCGCGCGGATTCACGCAAACGCTGCTCCGTCGCCAATGGGTGTTCGTCGAGCGTGCCGGCAAACATCTGCATCCGCAGCCTGTCCATCACATGTACCAGGTGCAGCGTGGTGTGGTGGTCATGCGTCAGGCGCGCCGCGCGATCCAAGGCTTTGCCGGGTCAGCGCCTGCCCGATTTCACGCGCCGCGAAGTCCGCAGCGTCATCGTCGGGTCGGAACACATGGTCCACGCCGCGCTTCGCGAAGGCGGTGGCATCGGTATCGCCGGGCAATGCGATGAAGCCCAGCATGTCGCCGCCGGCGGCCAACGCCGTGCCCCAGGCCAGCGCGAACAACAACAGCAGTTCCTGCGAGCGCGCCAGCAGGTGCACCAGCCGTGGCAGCACCCAGCGCATCAGCACCACCACCGCGCCCAGCGCCAGCACCAGCTTCAGGCCCACCTCGAGCCCGAGGCGCCAGTGGTCCGCGCCGCCGGAGCCGGACTGCCACGAGCCGAGCAGCAGCATGGCCACCACCACCGCGATGTCCTGCACGACCAAACAATCGACTGCGATGCGGCCGTGCAGCGAGTCGAGTTCGCGCTTGTCCGACAGGAAAACGTCAGCGCCACCGCGACATAGATCGCCATGAGCGGCGCCGTGCCGAGCGCCATGGCAATGGCGAAGCCGATGACGGTGGTGAACACGATCTGCCCGATGCCGGTGGCCAGCGCCACCGGGCCGACGCTCCTGACCACATGCATGTCGAGCTCCAGGCCGACCACGAACAGCAGCACCGTGACGCCGATCTGCGCCAGCAAGTTGACCTGGTCGTGCGCCATCACCCAGCCCAGCGCCGACGGACCGAGCAGGATGCCGACGACGATGTAGGCCACGAGCAGCGGCTGGCGCGGGCGCAGCGTCGACGATGCCGACGATCGCCGCAATGGCCAGCCGCAGCGCAAACTGGTGGCGGACGGTTTGCGCGAGGCAATTTCAGTGGTGTGGGATGTGTGGTCGCCAGCGTCCTGCGCCGGCACGCCGACAGCAGGGACAAACAGCAGGGACGAACAGCAGGCCGAGGATGCTGCGACGGGTGCCGACTGCGGCACACGGACCCGTCATGGCGTCACCTTTGCCAACGGCCGCAGCTGGGCCATCAGCCGATCGGCCGTGATCGCTGTCGCTGGCGTGACCGCCATGCCGGCGGCTTGCAGCGCCGTGGCCACCCAGACGTTGCAGGTCTTGAACAAGTGGAACCGCTCGCGCGAGGCGTAGAAGCGGCTGTGGCCGTACAGGCCCGGGCCGAGCGGGATCGGGCGACCCGCGTTGTCGAATTCGTGGCTGCCGCGCAGATGCGCAAGCAGGCGTTGCAACCCGGCCGGTGAAACGCCGATCTCGATGGTCTCGCTGATGCCGGTGGCGGCGATGAAACCTTCGAGCGTGGCGCCGACAGCGACCACGTGCAACACGCCCGGCGTCGGCCAGGCAACAGCCTGCAGTGCCAGCCAAGCGCCGGGATCGGCGGCGCGGTAGTAGGCGCGGTCGCCCCAGCCCACCTCGAAGTAGGTGGCCTCTGGGAAGTCGGCCTTCACGGGCCAGGCGGCGGCGGGCACATCGCCGGCACGCAGCACGATGCCAGTGTGCCAGCCGTGGCTGACTACATGCACGCTGTGCGTGGCGGGCGAGGTGGCGCCGAAAGCGACGGCTGCAACCGGCTGCGTGCCCGGCGGCGTGGCGCAGGCCGTCAGCACCGCCGACAACAAGCCGCCTGCGACCGCGACGCGCGCCAAGTGCGAGAGTGGAGCAAAGGTGTTGATGCCAAGCGAGAATGCGCCATGGCCCTCTTTCCACAGCAATCGCTGAACGACGGCGTGCGCAAGCGCGAGGTGTTCGGCTGGGCGATGTACGACTTCGCCAATTCCGGCTACACCACGGTGGTGCTGACAGCGGTCTTCGGCGCCTACTTCGTGGGCGGCGTCGCCGGCAACGCGGCCTGGGCAACGATGGCCTGGACCGGCGCACTGGCGCTGTCGAG
The DNA here is from genome assembly GCA_038204775.1 of Burkholderiales bacterium. Classification (GTDB taxonomy): domain Bacteria; phylum Pseudomonadota; class Gammaproteobacteria; order Burkholderiales; family Burkholderiaceae_C; genus Rubrivivax. Next base: position 3,160 of record JBBRCN010000189.1, read on the forward strand.
CCTGCTGGTCATGCTGACCATGCCCGCGCTCGGTGCTTACGCCGACCTGCGCGCAGCCAAGAAACGCTTGCTGCTGTTCTCCACCGTGGGTTGCGTCGTGGCTACGCTGGCGCTGGCCGAGGTTGGCCCGGGCGACGTGGCCCTGGCCATCGTGGCGGTGGTGCTGTCCAACCTGTTCTACAGCTACGGTGACTCGCTGATCGCCGCATTCCTGCCCGAACTGGCGCGCCGCAACAGCCTGGGCCGCGTCTCGGGCTGGGGCTGGGGCTTCGGCTACTTCGGCGGCATGTTGACGCTCGGGCTCAGTCTGGCCTATGTGATGTGGGCCCAGGGCCAGGGCATACCGGCCTCGCAGTTCGTGCCCGTCACGATGCTGATCACGGCGACGATCTATGCGCTGGCATCGATCGCCACCTTCGCGCTGCTGCGCGAGCGTGCCGTGCCGCAGGTCGCCTTGGCGCAGCAGCAGGACATGGCCGCGTCGTTCACCCGGCTGCTGCAGACCTGGCGGGAAGCGCGGCGCTTCG
>JBBRCN010000190.1:0-3587 GCA_038204775.1 Burkholderiales bacterium
CACGACTACCGCGCTGGGCCAATGTGGCTCTGCAAGAAGCGTTCAACCCGGCCCCAGAAGTCCAACCGCGTTTCCAGCTTGGCCCAGCCGTGGCCCTCCCTCGGGTAGACCACCCATTCGACCTGCTTGTTGTGCGGTAGAACGGCGTCGCGAAAGCGTTCGCCATGAACCAGCGGGACGCGCGTGTCCCAGGCGCCATAGGCCAGCAGCAGCGGCTGCTTGATGCGAGCGGCGTTGGCCAGGGGTGAGGCGGCGCTGAGCATGGCGGTGTCCTTGTCGGGGTCGCCCACCATGCGCACCAAGCCATAGCGTCTGGACTCGGCATTGATGTCGCTCCAACTGCGACTGAAGAGCAACTGGATGTCGGTCACGCCCACCCAACTGATGCCGCAACGGAACAGTTCGGGGTTCTGCGCCAGGCCCATCAGGGTGGCGTAGCCGCCGTAGGACGCGCCGGCCACGCAAATTCGCGCCGGGTCGGCGTGGCCTTGGGCGATGGCCCAACGGGTGGCGTCTGCCACGTCGGTCTGCATGGCCGCGCCCCACTGTTTGAAGCCCGCCTGCATGTGCTCGAAGCCGTAGCCACTGCTGCCGCGGAATTCAGGTTGCAGCACGGCATAGCCGCGACTGGCCAGGAACTGCACCTCGGCGTTCCATTCCCAGTGCATGCCGCGCGCCCACGGGCCGCCGTGCAGCAGCACCACCATGGGCAGTTTCTTGCCGCCACCGGCGGGCAGGGTCAGCCAGGCGGGGATGCTGCGGCCGTCACGCGCGGGCAGGCGCACCAGGTCGGTCTGGCCCATGTCTTGGGCGCTGATGCCAGGGCGGCTGTTGCCCAGCAGCGTGAGCTTGCCGGTGCCGCGGTTGTAGACGTAGCTGACCGTGGGCTGGACGTCGGCCCAGGCCTGCACCAGCACCCAGGGTGAGTCGCCATGCCTGGGCACGCTGACGCGGTTGGCCGTGGCGGGCAAGCGCTTGTCGATCAAGGCTTGCAGGGCTTTCATTTCCTGCGTGAGCCACTGGGTGACTTCAGTGTCGACGGTGTAGCGCAGGCCCAGCACTTGTTTGTCGTTGGCGACAAGGTTCGGGTAGATGTCGAAATCTTTGGAAGCCGCGACGGGTTTGTCGGACAGCTTGCCGGTGCTGGTGTCCATCGTGTAGAGCGCGGCCTTGTCGCCCAGCGGTGCGCTCACGTACAGCGTGCCGTCCGGGCCCACCCAGCGGGGCGTGGGGCCGTCGCCACCCAGGCTGTCGAACCCGGCGATCTGCTTCCAGGCATTGCCCACGCGCAGGTGCATCGCACGGCGGCCTTTCTCTTGCGTGAGCGCGGCGCGCACCTCACCAGCGGGGTCCACCGCCCAGCGCACCGAGTGCAGTGGCACGTCAAGCTCTTCGGCACGGCCGTTGACCGTGTTCAAGCGCTGCAGCACGAAGTAGTCGACCTTCTCGCTGCTGTTTTCTTGTGCGCGGGCCACGTAGATGTGGTTGCCCGTGGCACGGCCCGGCACGTCCACGATGAAGGTGTTCCAGGGCAGAAGCTGCTCGGCCGTGGCCGATTGCACCCAGACCCGAACGGACTCGACGAGCTGTCGGGAGTTGCCGCCGTCGATGTTCACGGCGAACAGGCCACGACCTTCCTCCACATAACCCGGCCCGACCAGTTCAACACTGCGTTGGAACACCAGCCGTTGGTCGTTCACCCAGGCGATGTTTTCCACGTCGGCGTTGTCGAACGCGCCCACCACGGTGGGCTTCATGGTTTGCAGGTCCAACACTGCCAGCCGGATGCGGGCGTTCTTGGCCCCCACCAAAAACGCCACCTTGTTGCCGTCCGGCGAAAGCCGCGCTTCGCTGAACAAGGGCTCGTGGAAGAAGGCTTCGGACGGCGGTCCCGGCGTTTGCGCCGAAGCGTTGAACACGGCAGTCCAGCAAAGCCAGGCGGCCAGGGCCTTCCACAGTATTGCAAGGGTGCAACGGGGTCTCATGGGTCCACGTGTTCATGCATGGCGGGTCGGGCTGGGTGTGCCACCGTGTTCATCGTTTACCGTTGCGCTGCCGGCCATGCCTTGGCCTGTTCACCGTCAGCCACCGCCACCGCCACCGCCACTGCGACCGCATGCAAGAAGCCGCCGCCCTCTTCAACCCTCGGCCCCAACTCAGCGTCGTGCCGTTGACCGCGGGTGAGCACTGCGTGGTGGTCGACAACGCCTTGGTCGACCCCCATGCCCTGGTGGCCTGGGCCGTGGCCCAACGGCCCGCTTTCCAGCCGCCACAGGGCTACCCGTACCCCGGCCTGGTAGTCGGCGCGCCAGCCGGGGTGGCGCAGCGCATGGGCGACTTCTTCGCACAGCACGTTCGCGGCCTGCTGGGCGCAAGGCGCACGCTGGACTTGACAGTGCGCCTGTCGATGGTGACCACCGCGCCCCAGGAACTGGAGCCGCGCCAATGGCAATGCCACCGCGACCGGGTGGCCGACGACCCGCGCGCCGTGCTGTTCGCCGCGTCGGTGCTGTACTTGTTCAACAACCCGGCGCTGGGAGGTACCAGCTTTTACGCGCCACGCCGGCCGGTGGCCGAGTTGATGCCGATGCTGGCCGACAGCCAGACGCTTTCGCCCCAGGCCTTCACCGCGCGGCACGGTGTGCAACCCGGCTACATGGCCGGCAGCAACGCCTGCTTCGAGCGGGTGGCCCAAGTGCCGGCGGCGTGGAACCGAGCCATCTTCTACGACGGCGGTTTGTTCCATTCGGGCGATGTCGACGACCCCGCACAACTCAGCGCCGACCCGGCCCGGGGTCGGCTCACGCTCAACAGTTTTTTCACCTGCAAGCGCAACGCGTCTTGAAGGCAGGCCGCGCCTTGCCATATTTCAGCGGCCTGCCGCGCAGTTTTCGGCGATGAACTGGGCGTGCGCGGGCATCACGTCGGCGCACGCGGCGATGACCCCTTCGACCTCGTCCAGATAGGTCTGGATTTCTTCTTCGCTCAGCAAGTCCGTCAACGGGTGGTAGGCCCGTGGCGTGACGCGTTGACCGTGCAGCACCTGCAGCCAGCTGACCTTGGTGAACAGCTCGTTGCCCTCGCGAAACACCCGGCCGTGGCTGCGGAACAACTCCATGCGGTGGGTCAGCGTCTCGGGCACTTCCATCGTGCGGCAGTAGTTCCAGAAGGGTGTGTCGGTGCGTTCGGTGGCCTTGTAGTGCAGGATGATGAAGTCACGCACCCACTCGTATTCCTGGTTCATCACGCGGTTGTACTGGTCGATGTCGCGCTGCTCCAGCCCCGCCGCCGGGAAGAAGGTCAGCAGGTGGGCAATGCCCATCTGCACCAGGTGAATGCTGGTCGATTCCAGTGGTTCGACAAAGCCGCTGGCCAGGCCCACCGACACCACGTTCTTGTTCCACGCCAGCCGGCGTTTGCCGGTGGTGAAGCGGATCGGCCGCGGATCGGCCAGCGGTTCGCCATCCAGGTTGGACAGCAGCACGGCAGCAGCTTCGTCTTCGCTGATGTACTTGTTGCAGAACACATGGCCGTTGCCGATGCGGTGCTGCAGGGGGATGCGCCACTGCCAGCCGGCCGTGCGCGCG
>JBBRCN010000191.1:0-3575 GCA_038204775.1 Burkholderiales bacterium
CGCCAGCGGACCGTCCAAACCGGCTCCGCGGCGTTTTTTTGATCACAACGCACACGCCATGTCCAGCATCCTGCTCAACGTCAACGGCATCGAGGTCATCTACAACCACGTCATCCTGGTGCTCAAGGGCGTTTCGCTCCAGGTGCCGGAAGGGGGTGTGGTGGCTCTGCTCGGCGGCAATGGGGCGGGCAAGACGACCACGCTGCGCGCGGTGAGCAATCTGCTGGCAGGCGAGCGCGGCGCGGTCACCAAAGGCAGCATCGAATTGCGTGGTGAGCGCATCGAAAAGCTCAGTACGGCCGAGATGGTCAACCGAGGTGTCATCCAGGTCATGGAAGGGCGGCATTGTTTTGCGCACCTGAGCATCGAGGACAACCTGATGACGGGTGCCTACACGCGCAAGGACGGCAAGGCCGCCGTGGCGGCCACGCTGGAGAAGGTCTACAACTACTTCCCGCGCCTGAAAGAGCGGCGTGGCAGCCAAGCCGCCTACACCTCCGGCGGCGAGCAGCAGATGTGCGCCATCGGCCGCGCGCTGATGGCCAACCCGAAGATGGTGCTGCTGGACGAACCCAGCATGGGCCTGGCGCCGCAGATCGTGGAAGAGGTGTTCGAGATCGTGAAGGACCTGAACCAGCGCGAGAAGGTCACCTTCCTGCTGGCCGAGCAGAACACCAACATGGCGCTGCGCTACGCCGACCACGGCTACATCCTGGAGAGCGGGCGCATCGTGATGGAAGGTGCCGCGAAGGACTTGCGCGAGAACGAGGACGTGAAGGAGTTCTATCTCGGCATGGGCGGCGGGGACAGAAAGAGCTTCAAGGATGTGAAGAGCTACAAGCGCCGCAAGCGCTGGCTGTCATGACCCACCCCCGAAGCGGCTTCGCCGCTCCCCTTCAATGGGGCCACGCTGGCGGTCCGGCAAAGGCGGTTCCGCGGCGTGCTCTTGATGAAGAGACCCTTGGCCATGGATGACGATCTGGGCGGTTTTGCACCGCCGCCTTTCAAGCCCGATGCGGTCTTGCTGCAGGTGCAGCGCAGCCTGCGCGACCTGAAGCTGGGCGCACGCGGCAACGGCTTCGAGCTGCGTGGCAAGCGGGTGGTGGAACTGAGCGCCGATGCATCCACGATCACCGCCAGGCTGGCTCGCAAGCTGGCCTTGACTCCGCAATGGGACACTGTGACCGTGAAGTCCGCGTCCGACCAGCGCAAGCTGATCGACGAAGTGAAAAGACGCCTGGCGCGCTGGGACCAGGAAGACTGACCGGCATGGCCCGTGGTTCAGCGTCTTCCGGCTTCGAGACACAGCGCAGGCTGGCTGCCGGCCTGCCCGGCGCCGCCGAAGACATCAAGTGGGGTGCCGACCTGGTGTTCAGCGTCGGCGGCAAGATGTTCTGCGTCTTCCTGATGAAGGGCGACCTGGCCACGAGTTGCGGCTTCAAGGTCGACGACGATCGTTTCCTGGAGTTGACGGCCGTGCCAGGAGTCATCCCGGCGCCTTACCTGGCGCGCGCCAAGTGGGTGCAGGTCAAACCGGGTCACGCCTTGAAGGCGGTCGATCTGGACGCACTGGTCCTTCGCTCGCACGCCCTGGTGGCCGGCAAGCTGACGAAAAAACTGCAAAAAGAACTGGGACTGGCGTGATGAACGGCACCACCGAACAAGACCTCGAAACCCGAGACGCTGCGGCGCGCGAAGCGGCGCTGATGGCGGCCCTGCCCGCCCAACTGCGCGCGGCGATGGCCGTGCCTGCGCTGGCACAAAGGCTGGCCGGCAGCGAGCCTGACCTGGTCACCAGCCGCGCCGCACTGGCGCGTTTGCCGGTGACACGCAAACACGAGCTTCTGGAACTGCAGAAGACGCGCCACGCCGACAGCGTGTTCGGCGGCTTTTCCGCACTGGGCTGGAACGCACAAAGGGCGCTGCGGCCGGCGCGGCGTGTGTACCAGTCACCCGGCCCCATCTACGAACCCGAAGGCCACGCCACCGACTACTGGCGCAGCGCACGCGCCATGCGCGCTGCGGGCTTTGTGGCCGGCGACCTGGTGCACAACAGCTTCAGCTACCACCTGACACCCGGCGCGTGGATCATGGAAAGTGGTGCGCTGGCGCTGGGCTGCACTGTCTTCCCGGGTGGCGTGGGCAACACCGAACTGCAGCTGCAGGCGATGCAGGACCTGCAGCCCGACGCTTTTGCCGGCACGCCGAGCTTTCTGCGCATCCTGCTGGAAAAGGCGGCCGAAACGGGCATCAAGTTGCCCAGCCTGCAAAAGGCACTCGTCAGCGGCGAAGCCTTTCCGCCGTCGCTGCGGGACTGGCTGGCTGCGCGCGGCGTCACGGCCTACCAGGCCTACGCCACCGCCGAGGCCGGTGTCATCGCCTTTGAGACCAGCGCCCGCGAAGGCCTGGTGCTGGACGAAGGCATCGTGCTGGAGATCGTGCGCCCCGGCACCGGCGACCCGTTGCCCGATGGCGAAGTGGGCGAGGTGGTGGTCACCGTGCTCAACCCCGACTATCCGATGGTGCGTTTCGGCACCGGCGACCTGAGCGCCGTGCTGCCCGGCCGCTGCCCCACCGGCCGCAGCAACACCCGCATCAGGGGCTGGCTGGGCCGCGCCGACCAGACGGCCAAGGTGCGTGGCATGTTCGTGCACCCCGGCCAAGTCGCCGAAGTGCTGAAGCGCCACCCTGGCCTGGGCCGAGCGCGGCTGGTGGTGGAAGGCGAGATGGCCAACGACCGCATGACGCTGCACGTCGAGACAGGCTCCGCCGCAGAAGGCCTGGCCGAGGCCGTGGCCGGCACTGTGCGCGACGTGACCAAGCTGCGTGCCGACATCGTGCTGGCTGCGCCGGGCAGCTTGCCCAACGACGGCAAGGTCATCGAGGACAGGCGCAGCTACGCCTGATCTATGAGCGCGGGCGCCAGACCCCGGCGAACGGCCGGCTTCGTGCCCCTGCCCTCGGGCCGACTACGTACTTCCCACGCTGACCCTGTCATCCCCTTTCAGTACCATTCGTTGTTGGTTCACACACACTGCATTGGAGACAGCCTGATGAAAAAATCCCATTTGGTCCTGACGGCCCTGTCGGCCCTTGTTGCAAGCACTGGCGCTTGGGCCTTCCCCGACAAGCCGATCACGCTGGTGGTTCCTTTTGCTGCCGGCGGCCCCACCGACAAGGTCGCGCGCGACTTTGCCGAGGCCCTGCGCAAGCCCCTGGGCGGCGCCACGGTGGTGGTCGAAAACGTGGGTGGCGCGGGCGGCACCCTGGGCGCGACCAAGGTGGCCAAGGCCACCCCCGACGGCTACACCCTGCTGCTGTTCCACATCGGCATGGCCACCACGCCGGGCCTGTACCGCAAGCTCGGCTACAGCCCGAGCACCGACTTCGAGTACCTGGGCATGATCAACGACGTGCCCATGACGCTGCTGGGCCGCAAGACGCTGCCGGCTGCCAGCTACCCCGACCTGATCAAGTGGCTCAACGACAACAAGGGCAAGATCAACCTGGCCAATGCCGGCCTGGGATCGGCATCGCACCTGTGCGGCCTGATGTTCCAAAGCAGCATCAAGGTG
>JBBRCN010000192.1:0-3259 GCA_038204775.1 Burkholderiales bacterium
GAGGAGGTTGGGCGGCAGAAGGCGTCGGAGCGAAAAGTGCGAAAACCGAGGATCGCTGGGGAGTACCGACAAGCCCAGGGCTTGCCCCCTGGGCGCAGGAGGTGATACCCGGCGAGACCGGTTTCTCGCGCGTTGCAGCCGCCGTCCTTCGGCCGCCCACGCTCCTAGGCCGAAGCCGCGTTGGCGGCTGCCGCCATGGCGGGTGTTGCGGCGGGTCCTGCGGTGGGCTGTGCAGCGGCACCGCGTTCGACGTGCCAGTCCACCAGGCGCCGCATGTTGCCCATCGACACCCAGTGCAGGTGCATGAGACCCAGCATGCCGCTGCGGTGCAGTTCGGCCACCACGTTGTCAGGCAAGGCGGTCGCCTTTTGCTCGTCGATGGTCAGAAAGCCGTCCACCGTGTGCTGGCGGCCGTCGGGCAGCGTGACGTCAAAGCGCATGTCGCGCAACAGATCCAGTTCCATCAGGCGGCGGCCCACCAGACGCGTGCGCTGAATCTCGCCTTCCAGCGTTTCCAACTGCTTTTGCATGGTCTGCAACAGTTCGGACGCCTTGCCGTCGGCTTCGAAAATGGCCTGGCCTTCGGCGGTGTTGACCCCCGGGAAGGCCATGTCGACGCAGATGGCGAAGCGCTCTTCATCCAACCGCGCGATGCAGAAGGGGTACATGCGCAGAATGGCCGGCATGTACTGGGCGCGCCATCGTTCGCCACTGACGTACAGGTTCTGGTTTTGCGTCAGGCCCAGCACGGCGATGGGCGCGATGGCGTCCTTGCCATCGGGTTCTTTGCCGGCCTTGACAAAAACGATGGGAAATTCACGGCACACGTCGCCAAATTCAGCCGCGGCCACAAACAGCGCGTTCAGGTCCTTGGCCACCGTCCAGTCGGTGATCGGCACCCGCAGCTTCACGTCGCGGTGTTCGGCGCTGTCCAGCGCCGTGGGCTGCTTGTGCAGGTTCTGATTGATCAAGAGTCTTCTCCAGGGGTTTCGGTGCGGGTGACCATCACCTTGTCTACGCGCTTGCCATCCAGGTCCACGACCTCGAAGCGCCAGCCGTCCCACACCACCGCATCTGCGGTGCGCGGCAGCCGGCCGAGCAAGAGCATGATCATGCCAGCCAGCGTGTTGTAGCGGCCCCGGTCTTCCTCGGGGAGTTCCTTGATTTCCAGGCGATCTTTCAACTCGGGCACCGGAATCAGGCCATCCAGCAGCCAGCCGCCGTCGGGCCGGCGCACGGCCCAGGCGTCTTCGCCGGTGGCATTGCCAAACTCTCCAGTGATGGCTTCCAGCAGGTCGCGTTCGGTGATCACGCCCTGCACGGCCCCGTACTCGTCAACGACAAACACCATGTCGGTATCGCTGGCGCGGAAGTGCTCCAGCAGTTCCATGCCAGACAGAGTCTCGGGCACAAAGACCGGCGGCTCCAGGTGGTCGGGCAACACCGGCAGTTCACCGCGCGCCAATGGCGGCAGCAGGCTGCCCAGGCCCAGCACGCCACGCACATCGTCCAGCGACCCTCGGCACACGGGATAGCGTGTGTGGCCGCTGTCAGCCACGATCTTGAGCAGTTGCTCCAGAGGTTCGGTTTCGTCCAGCCAGACGATTTCCGCTCGCGGAATCATCATGCTGCCGATCTGGCGTTCGTCCAGGCGAAACACATTGCGCACCATCTGGTGCTCTTGTGCTTCGATGACACCGGCGTCCACGCCTTCTTCCAGGCTGGCCGCGATTTCTTCCTCGGTCACCGACCGAATCGGCCCGCCGCGAATGCCCAGCAGGCGCAACACCGCTTCGGTGCACAGGCTCAGCAGCGCCACCAGCGGTCGCGTGGCGGTGGACAGCAGGTTCATGGGCCGCGCCACCAGGCGGGCTACGGGCTCGGGGTACATCTGGCCCAGGCGCTTGGGCACCAGTTCGCCGAAGATGATGGTCAGGATCGTGATCACCACCACCACCAGGGCCGTGGCACCGATGCCGGCGGTCTTCAGCGCAAGGCCAAATGCCGTCACCAGCCAGTCTGCAAAAGGTGCGGCGAAGGCTGCTTCGCCGACGATGCCATTCAGCACGCCAATCGAGGTGATGCCGATCTGCACGGTGGACAGGAACTTGGTCGGGTTTTCGTGCAGGACCATCGCGGCCTGCGCACCCGGCTCCTGGTTTTCCACCATGACCTGCAAACGCGCCTTGCGACTGGCCGTGAGCGCCATTTCCGACATCGCGAACACGCCATTGAGCAGAATCAGAAATACCAGCAGCGAAAGTTCCATGCACGCCGCTGGCCTGGGCAGCGGAAGCGGTGAAAACGGCGTGGAGCGTAGCAGAATCGCATCATGATCTATCTATTGGGCGACCTGCAGGGCTGTGACGACGCGCTGCAGCGCATGCTGGCCCAACTGGCCTTCTCACCCTCGCGCGACCGCCTCGTGCTGCTGGGCGACCTGGTCAACCGCGGCCCCGGGTCGCTGGCCGTGTTGCGGCGGGTAGCGGCCTTCGGCGACGCCGCCGTCAGCTTGCTGGGCAACCACGACCTGCACCTGCTGGCCGTGGCCCATGGCGCACGCAGCCTGCACAAGGGCGACACCTTCAGCGACGTGCTGCAAGCGCCCGATGCACCCGCCTGGATGGACTGGCTGCGCCAGCAACGCCTGGCGCATCTGGAGGCGGGGTGGCTGTGCGTGCACGCCGGTGTGGTGCCGCAGTGGAGCACCGCACAGGTGATGGCCCTGGCCAACGAGGTGCAAGACCTGCTGCGCAGCATCGATCTGTCGGCATTTCTGCCGCGCATGTACAGCAATGAGCCCCGTCAGTGGAGCGACGCACTGGCAGGCGACGAACGCGCGCGCTTTGTCATCAATGCACTGACGCGGCTGCGCTTTTGCACCGCCGACGGTCAGCTGGACTTCAAGACCAAGGAAGGTGCCGGCGCCGCCCCAGCAGGCTACATGCCCTGGTTTGCCGTGCCCCATCGCGCCACGCAGGGCCAGGCCATCGCCTTCGGCCACTGGAGCACGCTGGGGTTGATCAATGAAGCGACGCTGCTGGCCACGGACACCGGCTGCGTGTGGGGCGGCCAGTTGACGGCTGTGCGTGTGGATGGCGGCCGCCGCGAGGTGACCCAGGTGGCCTGCGACAGGGCCTGCACGCCGGGCGCCTAGAATCCTGGCCCACAGGAAGCGTGGCAGAGTGGTCGATTGCACCGGTCTTGAAAACCGGCGGCCCGCAAGGGCCCGTGAGTTCGAATCTCACCGCTTCCGCCA
>JBBRCN010000193.1:0-3249 GCA_038204775.1 Burkholderiales bacterium
GCTGATGGCGCCTGCGAATGCGCTGGCAACGCCCAGGCGCGCGGCGGCGCGCGCGACGTTCCAGCCGGCACCGCCGGGTAGCGCCAGCCAGCGTTGATGGTCTGCGCCTTCGGTAATGAGGTCGGTCAGCGCCTCGCCCGCAGCGACGAAGACCGGCCAGGGCTGTGGCGGCGGCTGCACGTGCGCCGCACTCATGCGGGCAACACCTTCAGCACCTCTTCGCAGGCGCCCATCGTGTGGTAATCGGTCTTGCCGGCCGGGCTTTTCTCGTCGCTGAGCTTGCGGTTGTCGTGGCCCAGGATGCGGTACCAGCCGCCGTGCTGGTGGTCGACAAAATGCTTCCAGCTGTAGGCGCAAATGCGCTCGTACCAGTCGCGGTAGACCGGCTCGCCGCTGCGCTCAGCCAGCAGGGCCGCTGCGGCCAGGCTCTCGGCCTGCACCCAGAAGTATTTGTCGCCGTCACAGACCGCGCCCTCGGTGTCGAAGCCATAGCAGATGCCGCCGTGTTCGGTGCCCCACCCGCGCGCCAGCGCCGTGTCGAAGAAGTGCCTGGCCTGCGGCAACAGCCAGTCGGCCGGGCCCAGCAGGTGGGCGTGGTGGCGGTCCAGGATCAGCAGCAGCTTGGTCCATTCGGTCAGGTGCCCGCTCTGGTAGCCCCAGGGCCTGAAGATGTTGCTCTTGTCGTGCCGGTTGTAGTCCCAGTCCACCGACCAGTCGGCGCGGTAGTGCTCCCACACCAGCCCGCCGGCCAGCGCGGCCTGGCGTTGCGTGATGTGGCGCGCCAGCGTCTCGGCGCGGTGCAGGTAATGAAGCTCGGCGGTGGCTTCGAAGGCCGCGATCAACGCTTCGCAGGCGTGCATGTTGGCGTTCTGGCCGCGGTAGGGTGCCAGCACCGACCAATCGGCGCTGGCTTCGTCGGCGTACAGGTCGTGCGCGGGCTGCCAGAAGCGCGCCTCCATCAGATCGAAGGTTTCGCGCAACATCGCGCGGGCGTCAGTCACGCCAGCCATCACCGCGTGTGCACTGGCCAGCAGCACGAATGCCAGGCCATAGCAGTGGTTGGTGGCGTCGAGCACGGTCTTGCGGCCGCCTTGCCAATCCAGCAGCCAGGCGTAGCCGCCGGTGGCGGGGTCGCGGTGCACGTCGCGCAGGAAGGCCAGGCCATGGCGCAAGCGCTCCAGGTCGGCCGGGTTGCCGAACTGGCGCCAGGCCAGCGCAAAGTTGAAGACGAAGCGCGCGCTGCTGACCAGGTGGCGGGTGTGGCGGTCGTAGACCGTGCCGTCGTCCTTGTAGAAGTGGAAGAAGCCGCCGCTGCCGTCGGTACAGCGCGGCTCGTAGAAGTTGAGCGTGTCGCGGATGTGCGCGCGCAGGCCGGCTCGGCTGCGCCAGGGGGCGTCCCTACTCAAACTCATGTCCATGCCCGTGCTCATGCCCGTGCTGATACTCCTGCGCCTGTGTTCAAGCCTGCGTGTAAGCCGTCTTCACGGTCGTGTAGAACTCCGCCGCATAGCGACCCTGCTCACGCGGACCGTAGCTGCTGCCCTTGCGGCCGCCGAAGGGGACGTGGTAATCGACACCGGCGGTGGGCAGGTTCACCATCATCATGCCGGCCTGCGCATCGCGCTTGAAGTGGGTGGCGTGTTTCAGCGATGTGGTGGCAATGCCGCTGGCCAGGCCGAAGGGCGTGTCGTTGGCCAGGGCCAGGGCTTCTTCGTAGTCCTTGGCGCGCAGCACGCTGACCACCGGGCCGAAGATCTCTTCGCGGTTGATGCGCATCTGCGCTGTCGTCTCGCTGAACAAGGCGGGTGTCAGGTAGTGGCCCGGCGCGCCGTCGGCGTTGTGCGCCATGCCCTGGCCACCGGCTACCAGCCGTGCGCCTTCGCCTTGGCCGATGGCGATGTATTCCAGGTCTTGCGCGAGTTGTATGTCGTCCACCACCGGACCGATGTCGGTGCCTTTGGTGCGTGCATCGCCCACCTTCAGCGTGGCCATCTTCTCAGCCATCGCGGCGATGAAGCGGTCATGGATGCCGGCAGTGACGATGACGCGCGACGACGCCGTGCAGCGTTGTCCGGTGGAGAAGAAGCCGCTGTTGAGCGCGGCGTTCACCGCCACGCCCAGATCAGCATCGTCCAGCACCACGAAGGGGTTCTTGCCGCCCATCTCGAGCTGGAATTTGGCCATGCGGGCCACACACGCCGCCGCCACCTTGGCACCCGTGGCCACGCTGCCGGTGAAGCTGATGGCGTCCACGCGCGGGTCTTCCAGCAGCACGGCGCCAACTTCGGCGCCGCGGCCCATCACCAGGTTGAACACGCCCTTGGGCAGCCCGGCACGGGTGAGGATGTCGGCCAGATGCCAAGCCGATGCCGGCACCAGATCGGCCGGCTTCATCACCACCGTATTGCCGAATGCCAATGCCGGCGCCAGCTTCCACGCGGGAATGGCGATCGGAAAGTTCCACGGCGTGATCAGACCGATGACACCGAGTGCTTCGCGGGTCACTTCAACGCCCACGCCCGGCCGTACCGAGGCCACGACTTCGCCGCCGATGCGCAGCGCTTCACCGGCGAAGAACTTGAAGATGTTGCCGGCGCGCCCAACTTCATCAATGGCCTCGGGCAGTGTCCTGCCTTCTCCACGCGCGAGCAGGTCGCCCAGCTCGGCCTTGCGCGCCAGGATCTCGGTGCCGGCGGCGTCCAGCACGTCGAAGCGCCGCTGCGGTGTGCTCTGCGACCAGCCTGCGAAGGCCGTGCATGCGGCGCCCACTGCTTCACGCGCCTGAGCGGCATCGGCCTGTGCGAATTCGCCGACCAGGTCGCGCGTGTCGCTTGGGTTGACGTTGCGAGAGGCCTTGGGCCCCTCGACCCATTCGCCGTTGATCAGGTTCTTGAACATGGTCCACCTTTGTCAGTTCGTATCAATAGTTATGCCGCAGCAGGTCCTGCCCGACGGCGCGGTACTTCAAGGCCAATTCCATGCAGCCGCCGGCGCGACTCTTGCGGCGTGAGGCCGTAGTTCATGTGGCGTTCGAGGTACATCGCAGTCATGTCGACGCGCTCGGCGTTGTCGAACCAGTCTCGCGAGCGAAATCGGAGCGTGGGTTTCATGGCCGTGTCTTTCACATCCGTCATGTGTCGAAGCCCTGGGTGATGCGGTGCTGCTGCAGACCGAGTGTGTCGCTGCGGAAGGCGAACAGGCCACCGGCCAGCGGGTGCTGCGCACGGTCTGCAGCGTTCATGCCTTTCC
>JBBRCN010000194.1:0-3120 GCA_038204775.1 Burkholderiales bacterium
GCGCTCATCACTGGCGGCTCGGCCGGCATCGGCGGCGCGGTGGCGCGCTTGCTGGCCCTGGGCGGCGCCAAGGTGATGCTGGCGGCGCGCCGCGAAAGCGAACTGCTGGCCGTGCGCGAGCGCATCGTGGGCGAGCTGGAAGACATGGGCTACCCGGGCGCCGAGCGCCGTGTGGGCATCCTGCCGGGCGTGGACGTGGGGCAGTTGCACACGCTCAAGCCCGCAGTGGAAGCCACCATCGCCGCCTTCGGCCGCATCGACTACCTGATCAACAACGCGGGCGTGGCCGGCGCCGAAGACATGGTGGTCGATATGGACCTGGCCGCCTGGACGGCCACGCTGGACGCCAACCTGGTGTCCAACTACGTGCTGATGCACGCCGTGATGCCGATGATGAAAAAGCAGGGCAGTGGCTATGTCCTCAACGTTTCCAGCTACTTCGGTGGCGAGAAATACATGGCCGTGGCCTACCCCAACCGCGCCGACTATGCCGTGAGCAAGGCCGGGCAGCGGGCGATGGTCGAGACCATGGCCCGCTTCCTGGGGCCCGAAGTGCAGATCAATGCCATCGCCCCCGGCCCGGTGGAAGGCGAACGCTTGAAAGGCACGGGCAACCGCCCTGGTTTGTTCGAGCGCCGGGGCAAGCTGATCCTGGCGAACAAGCGGCTGAACGCGGTGCATGCGGCCGTCGTCAAGGCCATGCGCCGTGGCCTGAGTGTGGAATCCCTGCTGGCGCAGCTGGCAGCCAATGACGTGGCGGCCATGGCGATGGATGAAGCCGCACCCAGCGAATTGCGCGCACTGGCCATGGCCGCCCACAAGGAACGCAGCGACGACTGCAGCTGGGGCAGCTACCTGTTCACCGCCGCCATCGCCGAGCGCCTGATCGGCCGCCTGCGTTCCGGGGGCTGCTTCCTCGCCCTGCCTGAGTGGCAGTCACGCAGCGGCCCGGGCTGGATTGCCCGCCTGCCGCCCGAGGACCAGCCCTACCTGCCGCCGCGCGTGGTGCAGGACGAAGCTGCCAAGGTGAAGAACGGCGTGCTGTCGCTGTTGCACCTGGGCAAGATGCCGACCGAGACCGAAGTGGCGCTGGCCACGGTGTATTTCCTGGCCGACCGTGCGGTCAGCGGCGAAACCTTCATGCCTTCGGGTGGCCTGAGCCTGGAGCGTTCGATCACCGAGCGCGAACTCTTCGGCAGCGCCAAGCGCGAGCGACTGGACATGATGCGCGGGCGCACCGTGTGGCTCATCGGCGAGCATCTGGTGGAATACCTGGCCGAAGCCGCGCGCCAACTGGTGAACGAATGCCAGGTCGGACGTGTGGTGGTGCTGTGCCGCACAGCCGATGGCGCTTCCGCCATCCGTGTGGCCCTGCGCGACGTGCCACCCGACGTGCTGCACATCGCTGAAGTCGGCGACGACATCGAGGGCGGGATCGACGCCGCCCTCAGCCATCACGGCTACCCCACCACCATCGTCAGCACGCCTTTCGTGCCCCTGCCCGATCGCTTGTTCGCCAGTGCCGACGGGCCGGAAGACGACAACCTCAGCCCCGAGGATTTCCGCCAGCTGGTGCAGGACAACCTGACGCACCAGTTCCGTGTGGCGCGCAAGGCCAGCCTGATCGACGGCACCCAGCTGGTACTGGTGTCGCCCGACGTGGCCGCTGGCACCGACAAGAACGGCGCAGGCTTCGCGCTGGCCAACTTCATCAAGACGACGATGCACGCCTTCACGGCCACGCTGGCGGTGGAGAACGAGCGCCTGGTGCACGACGTGCCGGTGAATCAGATCAACCTGACGCGCCGGGCCCGCAGCGAAGAGCCGCGCAATGCCGCCGAGCACATGGAAGAGGTCAAGCGCTTTGGCCGGGCGGTGCTGCTGGCGGGCGCGCCGTTGCCTGATGCTGAAGACTCGCGCTATCGCTCGCGCATCTACAGGGGGATGGCGATCACGGTCTAGCTGCTCTACCTACGAGCGGCGGGGCGGCATTTCAAACCTCAAAGCCTTCAAGCAGGCTGCGGGTCGCCCTTCACCGCACCGGCCGCCAGGGCCTGCGCGTCGGCGTGATAGCTGCTGCGCACCATCGGGCCCACAGCGGCGTGGCTGAAACCCATGGCCGCTGCTTCGCGCTCGAACATCCGAAAAGTGTCCGGGTGCACATAGCGCAGCACCGGCAGATGGTGGCCGCTGGGTGCCAGGTACTGGCCGATGGTGAGCATGTCGATGTCGTGCGCGCGCATGTCGCGCATCACCTGCAGGATCTCTTCGTCGGTCTCGCCCAGGCCCACCATGATGCCGCTCTTGGTGGGCACGCCGGGCACCTGCTGCTTGAACTTCTTCAGCAGGTTCAGACTGAAGGCGTAGTCAGAACCGGGCCGGGCCTGCTTGTACAGCCGCGCTGTGGTTTCCAGGTTGTGGTTCATCACATCGGGCGGTGCTTCGCGCAGGATGGACAGCGCCCGGTCGTCGCGCCCGCGGAAGTCGGGCACCAGCACTTCGATCTGCGTGGCGGGTGACAGCTCTCGTATCTTGCGGATGCAGTCGACGAAGTGGCCGGCACCACCGTCGCGCAGATCGTCGCGGTCGACGCTGGTGATGACCACGTATTTCAGCTTCAGCGCAGCAATCGTCCGGGCCAGGTTGAAAGGCTCCTCCGCGTCCAGTGGGTCAGGCCGACCATGGCCCACATCGCAGAACGGGCAGCGCCGCGTGCACTTGTCGCCCATGATCATGAAGGTGGCCGTGCCCTTGCCGAAGCACTCACCGATGTTCGGGCAGCTGGCTTCTTCGCAAACGGTGTGCAACTTGTTCTCGCGCAGGATCTGCTTGATCTCGTAGAAGCGCGTCGAAGGCGAGCCCGCGCGCACGCGAATCCAGTCGGGCTTTTTCAGCACCTGGCCGGGTTCGGCCGCCACCACCTTGATGGGAATGCGCGCCGTCTTGGCCTGGGATTTTTGCTTGACGGTGGCGTCGTATGCGTCTTGCACAGGCGCTGTGGACTGGGTCATGGCGGGGCCTGCGGTTGGGGCCTGGTTTAAGAGGCTGGAACTGGACGAATCGGAGTTCGAGTTTACCCACCCCCCACGTTCTGAGTCATCGTTCAGGTCATCAGAGGGA
>JBBRCN010000195.1:0-3024 GCA_038204775.1 Burkholderiales bacterium
CGAACTGGCGTTCTTTTCCATCGGCAGTCTCTTCGGCTACGTGTTTGCCGCATTCGTGGTCAAGCGCTTGCACCAACGCTTCGAGAAGCGTTGGACGGGCATGGTTGCGCTGATCGTCTACTGCGTCGGCCCGGCGATCCCTCTGACGCTGGGCTACTTCGGCATCCTGTCGGCACAGACACCAGGGCTGCTGGCGATCCTGATCGCTTTCTCGCTGTTGCAGCACGCCCCCTACAGCATCATGACCACGACCATCTATTCGGCGCTGGCCGATATCGCCGACGAAAACGAGTTGAAGTACGGTTTGCGCCAGGAAGGCGCGCTCTTTGCCACCCGCACTTTCTTCGCCCGTGTGGACCAGGCATTGGGCACTGCACTGGCGGGCTGGGTGTTGGCCATGATCGCCTTCCCTGCCAAGGCCACACCCGGCCAGGTGCCGGAGGCCGTGCTGATGGGCCTGGCCGTGGCCTATATGCTGTCGGTGGTGCCGGGCCTGGTCGCCAGCATCTTCTACGGCATGCTCAACGTCACCCGCGCCACGCACGACACCACGCGGGCAGCCATCGACGCGCGCAAGCTGCAAACCAGCCGTGATGTCGTGCCCGATCCGAAACCCGTTGCTGTCTGAAGTTATGTTTGAACCCCTGTCAGAACCGATGAACGACCACGCCGCCAACAAGCGTTTGCTGGCCGAACTGTTGCACCGCCTGTCCGAATCCGAAGGCGCCGACATTGACTCCACGCTGGCCGCCTATTGCCACCCCGACGCCGTCTGGCGCGTCTTCCACCCCATCAACGACCTGCATGGCAACGCCGAGGCCGCTGCACGGCTGTGGGCGCCGCTGCGCGACGCATTCCCCGACTGGGAAGCCCGCATGGCCTTCATGCTGGCCGGCGCGTACGAAGGCCGCAACTGCGTCAGCACCTGGGGCGTGCTGATGGGCAACCTGGCGAAGCCGTGGCTCGGCATTCCGGCGACGCACGGCCTGTGCGCGCTGCGGCTGGGTATCAACGCCGTGGTTCGCGAAGGGCGCATTGCCAAGGTCTACGTGCTGCTGGACATCGTGGACCTGATGCGCCAGGCCGGTCACTACCCGTTTCGCCGCATGCCCGGATCGGCCGAGGCCTGGGCCTTCCCGCCCTGCGACAGCGGCGCCACTGCAGAGAGCGTGGACGTCGAACTCGGTACGACCACGTTGACGGCAGTGCGCGAAATGCAACTGGGCCTGGCGAAAGGCGACGAGCTGAAGAACCTCGGCGCCACGCGCAGCAAGCACAGCCCGCACTGGCACCGCAACATGATGTGGTACGGCCCGGCCGGCATCGGCAGCAGCCGCGGGCAACGTGGCTTTTTGGACTTCCACGGCGCGCTTTTCATACAAGCCTTCCCTGACCGCGAAGGCATCGTGCGCGACCACGCAGGCCCCGAAGACGCGCCCGGCCACTACATCCGCCTGGGCGATGGCCGCTTTGCCGTCACTGCTGGCTGGCCGTCGTTGTACGGCACCCACCTCGGCGGGCAATGGCTGGGCCTGCCGCCTTCCGGGCGCCGCGTCGAGATGCGCGTGGCCGACTGGTACCGCACCGACCGCGACGGCAAGATCATCGACAACTGGGTGATGATCGATGTGCTGCACATCCTGCAGCAAGCCGGTCTGGATGTTCTGGACGACCTGCGTTACTTCGTCGACCCCAGTCTGAATCGGTGGCCCGGATGAGCGCTGCCCGGATCTGCCACCGCGCCCGCACGATGCGATCGCCGCACGCGTCCACGGCCACTTCATTGCCCACAAGGAACACATCATGATCCGATATCTCAAGCGCGGGGCCAGCGCCTCTGCCTTGGCCGAGGCCGATGCCAAGGTCCGCGCCACCGTCGAAGCCATCCTGAAGGACGTCGAAGCGCACGGCGACGATGCCGTGCGCCGCTACTCGCAGCAGTTCGACCAGTGGGACCCGGCCGACTTCACGCTGTCGCAGGCTGCCATCGAGGCCGCCGTGAAGCAGCTGAGTCCGCGTGAACTGGAAGACATCCGCTTCGCCCAGACCCAGGTGCGCAGCTTTGCGCAGATCCAGCGCGATTCCATGAAAGATGTCGAGGTCGAAACGCTGCCAGGCGTGGTGCTCGGCCACAAGCACATTCCCGTCAATGCCGCGGGTTGCTATGTGCCCGGTGGCAAGTACCCGCTCATCGCCTCGGCGCACATGAGCGTGTTGACGGCCAAGGTGGCCGGCGTGCCGCGCGTGGTCGCCACCGCACCGCCTTACCAGGGGGCACCGCACCCGGCCATCGTCGCGGCCATGCACTTTGCCGGCGCCGACCAGATTCTGGTTCTGGGCGGCGTACAGGCCGTGGCCGCCATGGCCATCGGCACCCAAAGCGTGAAAGCGGTGGACATGCTGGTGGGTCCGGGCAATATGTACGTGGCCGAAGCCAAGCGCCAGCTGTACGGCCGTGTCGGCATCGACCTGTTTGCCGGGCCGACCGAAACGCTGGTGATCGCCGACGACACGGTGGACGGCGAGATGTGCGCGGTCGACCTGCTCGGTCAGGCCGAGCACGGGCCCACCTCGCCCGCCGTGTTGCTGACCACCAGCGAGACACTGGCGCACGCCACCATGGCTGAAGTCGAGCGGCAACTGCTCAGGCTGCCCACCGCCGGCATCGCCCGCCAGAGTTGGGCCGAACATGGCGAAGTCATCGTCTGCGACTGCGACGAAGAGATGCTGATGGAGGCCGACCGCATCGCCAGCGAACACGTGCAGGTGATGACACGCGACCCCGACTGGTTCTTGCAGCGCATGACCAACTACGGCGCGCTGTTTCTGGGCCCGCGCACAAACGTGAGCTTTGGCGACAAGGTGATCGGCACCAACCACACACTGCCCACCAACAAGAACTCGCGCTACACCGGCGGCCTGTGGGTGGGCAAATTCCTGAAGACCTGCACCTACCAGCGCGTGCTGACCGACGAGGCCAGCGCAGCCATCGGCGCCGTGTGCTCGCGGCTGTGCCACATGGAG
>JBBRCN010000196.1:0-2887 GCA_038204775.1 Burkholderiales bacterium
GTCGTGGTCGCCCAGTTCCATCAGCTCGTGCGACAGGTTGCAGTGCAAGGCAGCGTCGAAGCCGTGGCCCCGCGCCGGGCCGGCGTGGCGCAAGGCCTCGAACATGTAGGCAAAGGCCTCGTCGCTGCGACCCTGGGCCGAAAAGCAGCCCGCGATGGCGTTGAGCAGCACACCCCGCTGTTCATGCCGCAGCAGGCGCAGGCCTTCGTCACGCAAGGGCAGCAGCAGCGCCATCGCTTCGCTGGCGCGGCCGCTGCGCCACAGCGCACGCGCCTGGCCGGCGGTGGCCAGCAGCTGGCCGGGGCGGTCCTGGCAGGCTTCAAAGCAAGCCAGCGACAGCGCCAGCTCCGCACCGGCCTCGCCCGGTGCTGCAAAGTACAGCTGGTGGAAACCACGCGCAAGGCGGGCCCAGGCCTCAGCTGGCGCGTCGCTGTCGCGCTGGGCACGGGCCAGCGCCTTGTCGCCCAGGGCGCGGGACTCGACGGCGTCCAGATGCAGCAGCCGCCAGGCCCGCCGCGCCATGCGCAGCGCAGGGCTGGCCTGCGGCTTCATCGTGGGGCGGGGCAAGGCGGCCGCAGTCATGCGTCGATTATTGCGGCCGCTGTGCCGCGCCCCGGACAGCCTAGGAGTAGTCAGCCGACACCGTGGTGCCGCAGTTCTGGCAAAACCTGGCCCCGACCAACAAAGGCGTGCCGCAGGCCGAGCAAAAGCGCGCGGGCCGATTGGGCAGGCCCGACCCGGTGCCGACCGCCGCGCGACGTTCGTTCACCTTGGCTCGCCCTGCCAGCAGGGCTGGCGGGGCGGCAGCCGGGCTCATGGCAGCGTCACGCGCCAGGGTTTGGATCATGCCGGTCCAGCTTTCAGCGGCTTGTTTGTCACCAGTCAGGGACACCAGGGTTCGGCTGCCAATGCCGTGGCGGCCGGCGGCATAGAAGACCGAACGTGCCTGCACCACACATGCCCTGAGCGCCACACCGTCGACGCCGGCCACCGTCTCTGCCGAGCGACGGCCCGCCGGCCCTGCGGAGACCACCGCACCGGCCACACGAAAGTACGTGCCCTTCAGATCCAGCCAGGTCAACGTGGACACCGCCACCAGGCGGCTGTACAGCAAGTGCGCCAGGTTCAGCGCGTAGCCCCCGGTCATCAGGCACACCAGGCCCAGGATGCCAGGCAACCAGGACGAGGTGTCGTCGCGCATCTGCGTGGCCGCCAGCCACAGCCACAGCAGGCCGCCGGCCAGTGACAGCAGCAGGCCCAGCACGGCCAGCAGCGTCAGCCACCGGCCCGAGCCGGGCATGTCGGCCGAGGACGAAGCCGCGCCCGCAGGTGTCACCAGCGGTTGTGATTCTTCCAACACGGTGGCGCTGAAGCTGCCCTCTTCGGCCGTCGCGTCCACCACCGGCGGCTGACGTGCATAACGCCGGTTGGGTATGCCCTCGGCCCAGCGCCTGAACAGCTCACGATCGACCTCGTTGAACAGCTGCGCCAGATCGGCGTCGAATGTGAAAGTGGTTTCTTCGGCAGACACACTCGCCGGGCGCGGCACTTCGATGTGCTGGCGCGCGGCCTGGATGGCCAGCAGTTCGAGAAGGAAGGCCAGCCCCAGCAGCAGCGCCACGCCCAGAGGAAAGCCCAGACGAGGCCACTTGTCGGCGCCCGGCAGCGAACCGGCAAACCAGGCCAGTGGCGCGGCCAAGAGCAGCGTTCCGGCCATCACCAGGGCCAAGACCCAGGGTGCCAGTGCGGGTTCGGTCGGCTGCAGGATGTTGCGGGCGTAGACCACGGCCACGGCCAGGCCCACCACCAGCGCCACCAGATGCTGTGCCACGGGCTGCGCCAGCAGCGCCGACGCAGCCACGCCGGCAGCCGTCACCAGCGCCAGGCCACAGATCAGAGTCAGGTGAGAAACACGCACCCGCAGGTAGCCCATCAAGGTGCTGGGCACGCTGGAGATGTCCGGGCTCATGCGCTTGAGCCAGCTGGCGTAGGCACCCGACACGGGCTGCGCACTGGCCATGCCCCGGCTCATGGCCTGCATCAGCCAGGGCGCGTGCGGGCTCGCGCCGGTGGCTTCATGCGCCAACTCCTGCATCAGCGATGCGGGCTGCCCCGGCACCATGGGCAGCACACGCTGGCGCGAGGCCCGCATCAGGTTGATCACACCCAGCAGCGCCATCCACAGGGCGCCGGCCAGGTGCGGCCACACGCTGGCTTCAGTCACGGTGGCGCCCAGGGAAACGACGGGCTGGGAAGACTCATCCGGGCCCACGAAGGTCAGGACAACAAACACCAGCGAGGCCAGAGCCAGAAGCGCGTAGCCGCGCAGCGTCAGGAAGTGGTTTTCAACCTGGTAGGGGGTTGGGAACTCAAGGGCTGTTCCGTCCAGGTTCCACCGGTACACCATGCGGGCTCCAGTTGCAGCAAAGCAAGGCGATTCTGCATGATGCAGTGGCGCGGCCGGCTCCACGCGCCCTGGGTCAAGGTCGGGTCACATGCTGCGCCGGTACTGCCCGCCCACCTCGAACAGCGCATTCGTGATCTGGCCCAGGCTGCAGCAGCGCACCGCGTCCATCAGCACCGCAAAGACATTGCCGTTGTCGATGACGGTCTGCTGCAGGCGCTTCAGCATCGCCGGTGACGCGGCAGCGTGGCGGGTGTGGAAGTCGGCCAGCCGCTGCAATTGCGATTGCTTTTCGGCCTCGGTGCTGCGCGCCAGCTCGATGGTCTCCGACACCGGGTCGCCGTGCGGGTTGCGGAACGTGTTGACCCCGATGATGGGGTACTCGCCGGTGTGCTTGAGCATCTCGTAGTGCATGCTCTCTTCCTGGATCTTGCCGCGCTGGTAGCCGGTCTCCATGGCGCCCAGCACACCGCCCCGTTCTGC
>JBBRCN010000197.1:0-2863 GCA_038204775.1 Burkholderiales bacterium
TGTTCGCACAGCCGCGCCACCCCTACACGCAGGGCCTGATCCGCAGCATCCCGCGCATCGACACGGCTGCCGCGTCAGGCCACAAGGTGCGGCTCGAGGCCATTCCCGGCACGGTGCCCAAACTCATCAACCCCGCGCCCGGCTGCCGCTTCGCCGACCGCTGCCGCTACGCCCGGCCCGACTGCCGCACCGCCACGCCGCCGTTGCGCGTGATCACGCCGGGGCACAAGGTGGCGTGTTTCTACGCCGAGGAACTGTCGTGAAAGAACCCTTGCTGAGGGTGCAGAACCTGGTCAAGCATTTCCCCATCACGGGCGGGATTCTGGGCCGCGTGGTCGACCGCGTGCATGCGGTCGACGGTGTCAGCTTCGACCTGGCCGCCGGCGAGACGCTGGGCGTGGTCGGCGAAAGCGGCTGCGGCAAGAGCACCACGGGCCGCTGCATCCTGCGCCTGATCGAGCCGACCTCGGGCGAGGTGTGGTTCGAGGGCAAGAGCGTCACGAAAGCCAGCAAGACCGAGTTGCGCGCACTCGCTCGCGATATTCAAATCATCTTCCAGGACCCCTACGCCAGCCTGAACCCGCGCATGACGGTAGCCGCCATCATCGGCGAGGCGCTGACCATCCACAAGCTCACCAAGACGCCGCAGGAATACGAAGCCCGCATCGTGCAACTGCTGGAGACGGTGGGCCTGAATGCCGACCACATGCGGCGTTTCCCGCACGAATTCAGCGGTGGCCAGCGCCAACGCATCGGCATTGCGCGCGCCCTGGCGGTGAACCCCAAGCTGTTGGTCTGCGACGAGGCGGTGAGTGCGCTGGACGTGTCGATCCAGGCCCAGGTGATCAACCTGCTGGAAGACCTGCAAGAGCAGTTCAGCCTGACCTACATCTTCATCGCCCACGACCTGAGCGTGGTCGAACATATCAGCGACCGTGTCGCCGTGATGTACCTGGGCCGCATCGTCGAGCTCGCCCCCGCGCAGGCGTTGTACATCGACCCCAAGCACCCCTACACCGAAGCGCTGTTGTCAGCGGTGCCCATCCCCGACCCCACCATCAAGCGCAAGCGCATCATGCTGCAGGGTGATGTGCCCAGCCCCATCAAGCCGCCCAGCGGCTGCCACTTCCACACCCGTTGCCCGATCGCCCAGAAGCCCCTGTGCAACACCGAGAGTCCCGTGCTCAAGCAAACCGGCGAGGGCCACTGGGTGGCCTGTCACCTGCGCAGCTGAGGCGGCAGCGACAGCGAGGGCTGCGCAGGCCCCCGCAGCACGGCCATGACTGGCGACGGCGCCGTGACGTTGGGGTCGAACGGGTGCAGCGCGCGGAATTGCACTGCGGCCAGGATGCGGCGCACGTATTCGCGCGTTTCTGCGAAAGGCGGCACACCGCGGTAGCGCTCCACATTGCGTTCACCGGCGTTGTAGGCGGCAGCCACCAGCGCCACGTCGCCTTCAAAGAACGCCATCAACCAGCGCAGATAGGCCATGCCGCCGCGAATGTTCTGCGCCGGGTCCATGGCGTCGCGCACATTGAATCGCGCGGCAGTGCCGGGAATCAACTGCATCAGTCCCTGGGCATTTTTCGGCGACAACGCCATGGGGTCGAAGTTGGACTCGGTGGCCATGATGGCCAGCACCAGGTAGGGCTCCAGCTTGAAGTCCGGCGCCAGCAGATTCACGAAGGTGACGATCTGCGGCGGCGCATTGCGCGGCGGCGGAATCGGCGGCAGCACCAGCGCCCTGGGCGGCTGCACCGGCTTGCTGTGCAGCGCGGTCTGCAAGGGCGCGTCGGTCTCGGGCTGGCGCAAGCAAGCTGGCGGCGGCCCCAGCGGGGTGCCCATGCGCGCCAGCATGTTGCGGGCCTGTGCCAGGCCTTGCTCGGCAGCGGCCGCAAACAGGTGCGCGGCCTGGGCCTCGTCGCGTTCGATACCGCGCGAATTGGTCAGCATCCAGGCCAGGTTGAACTGCGCCTCGGCGTCACCGTGGCGCGCCGCGCGGCAGTACAGCTGCGCCGCGCGCACGGCGTCGCGCTCGACGCCGTCACCATGCTCCAGCGCCATCGCCTCCATACGCCAGCGCTGCACCTGGGCCGGCACGACCAGGCCCTTTTCTGGTGGTGGCGTTGTCGGGCGGGGCAGCGTATCAAGCGACAGGGTGGGCAGTTGGGCCAGCGCGGCACTGCAGCACGCGGTCAGCAACCATGCCAGCCACACGGCCGGGCGCGGAACCAGCAAGGTCAACAGCGCTCGTTGAAGCGGCATGCAGTCGGGTGGAGTCACCCACGGAGTCTAGCCAGACCCGGCTCAACCCTTGTGGCCCAGCAAGCGCGCAGGCAGGAACAGCACCGCGCGCAGCAGCGCGAACACGGCGCCCAGCGTGATGCCGACCAGCCGCAGTGGCAGCGACAGCAGCCACACCAGCGGCCACAGCACCAGGGCCAGCAAGGCCAATGGCCAGCACAACACGAACAGGACGCACCAGGCGATGAGTCCCAGGAATGCGCTCATGGAACAGTCAGGCGCGCGGCGTGCTGACCGTGTGGCTGGCCATGCCGGCGGCCGGGGTGTCGACCGCGGCAAGGAAGTCGATGCTGCCGAGCACGGCGACCGTGAACAGCACGGAGAGCGCCAGCGACAGGGTGCGTTGAACGAAGCGGTTGGTCATGGTGAACTCCTTGGGGGGTTGGGTGATGCAATGGATGAATCATCGTCATGCACACCACGCGGCGCCAGGCCGTTGCGACGGGTCGGCAGGCCAAGGCGACCAAGCGCTGCCTGGACCGACCGAACGTCCGCGGCGGGTCTGTCGCCGCGCCTCATTTGCCCCCTCGCGCCCCACCCCGCGACCTGCGCCCCGCCC
>JBBRCN010000198.1:0-2500 GCA_038204775.1 Burkholderiales bacterium
TGCTGCACCTGGCGTTGATGGGCCCGCTGATGTTTGGCTTCGGACCCCTGCCCGCGCTGGGGCTGCCGGGCTATGCGCTGGCAGCGGTGCTGGCCCGGCTGCTGGCCATCGGCCTGCAGCTGTGGCTGTGGCGGCAACGGCTGGGCTTGCGGCCGGTCTGGGCCGACGCCTGGCGGCTGCGCCGCGCCGAGCTGGCCGCGGTGGCGCGCATCGGCCTGCCCGGCGCGGCCGAGAACATCGCCTACCGCTTGGCCTTGATGGTCAGCGTGGCGGTGGTCGGCACGCTGGGCGCGCAGGCCCTGGCCACGCACGCCTACGCGCAACAGGTGATGATGGTGGTGCTGCTGTTCGGCCTGGCCACCGGGCTGTCGGTGGAAGTGCTGGTCGGCCACCTCATCGGCGCGGGCCGCTTGCACGAAGCCCATGCGTTGGTGCGCCGGGCGCTGGCACGCGGCCTGGCCGTCAGCGTGGTCGTGGCCTTGCTGGCGGCGCTGGCCGCGCCGGGGGTGTTGCAGCTGTTCACGGCCGATGCACACATCATCCACAGCGCCACGCTGCTGCTGTGGCTCACGGTACTGCTGGAGCCCGGCCGAACCTTCAACCTGGTGGTCATCAACGCCTTGCGTGCAGCCGGTGACGCCCGCTACCCGGTGGTGGCAGGCGCGGCCTCGATGCTGGTCGTGCTGGCCGGCGGCAGCTGGCTGCTGGGCAGCCACTTAGGGCTGGGCCTGGTAGGCGTGTGGCTGGCCTACATTGCCGACGAGTGGCTGCGCGGCCTGCTGATGTGGCGGCGCTGGGCCACCCTGGCCTGGGTGCCGCACGCGCGCGCCTCGCGCCGGCGGCTGGCTTGAATCTCCTGTCCGCCGGCATGTGGGCGCTGCAGTTGCACCGTCATGCGCCAGAGCCAGGGCGTCGACTACAGTCCGGGCGCCGCGCACGGGCTGCCCGTCCTGTCACCTCATCCCATGACCACCACTGAACTCTTTTTGTTGGCGATGCTGATCGTCTTCACCGTGCCTTACCTGATCTGGCGCCTCGGGCGCACGGAGTACTGGGCGCCGCTGGTGGTGGTGCAGATCATCACCGGCATCCTGCTCGGCCCCGGCGTCCTGGGTGCAGCGGTGCCGGACTACTACAGCTTCGTCTTCACGCCCGACGTCATCAAGAGCCTGAACAGTGTGGCCTGGTGGGCGGTGATGCTGTTCGTCTTCATCGCCGGCATCGAGCTCGACCTGTCCAAGGCCTGGGAGCACCGCCGCGAAAGTGGCATCACGGCGGGTCTGGCGCTGGGCGTCCCGTTGCTGCTGGGCAGCGGCGCGGCGCTCGTGATGCTGGCCACCTCTGGCGGCTGGGTGGGGCCCAAGGCCCTGACCTGGCAGTTCGTCGCCGGTGTCGGCATGAGCTGCGCGGTGACGGCGCTGCCGATCCTGATCCTCTTCATGGAGAAGCTGCAGATCCTGCGCCGGCCCATCGGCCAGCGCATCCTGCGCTACGCCAGCCTGGACGACATCGCCATCTGGGGCGTGTTGGCCCTCATCCTGCTGGACTGGGGCCGCGTGGGCAAGCAGGCGCTGTTCTTGCTGCTGTTCGCTGTGTGCGCCCTGCTGCTGCGCCGGCTGATGCAGCGCATCGAGGAAAAAGACCGCTGGTACGTGGCTCTGTGCTGGCTGCTGGCCTGCGCCCTGGGCGCGGACTGGTGCGGCCTGCACTACATGGTCGGCGCCTTCCTGGCCGGCGCGGTGATCGACGCGCACTGGTTCAACCAGGAAAAGATGGACACCCTGCGCCACCACGTGCTGCTGGTGCTGATGCCGGTGTTCTTTCTGTCCACGGGCTTGCGCACGCAGTGGGACGTCGGCGGCTGGACGGTGTTCGTGGCTGCGGCGTGGCTGCTGCTGGTGTCGGTGACGGGCAAGCTGGCCGGAATCCACCTGGCCGGGCGCATCCTGAAGTGGGAACCCGGTGAGGCCAGCCTCATCGGCTGGCTGCTGCAGACCAAGGCGCTGATCATGATCATCTTTGCCAACGTGTTGCTGGACAAACAGATCATCACCAACCAGACCTTCACCGCGCTGCTGCTGATGGCCGTGGGCAGCACCATGCTGACCATCCCGCGGGTGACGCCCATGCTGGCGCGGTTGCAAGGGGTGCTCTCGCGCGGGAGCTGAGGGCCGAGGGCACCCGATCCACCTGCGCATTGGTGCCGCGGCGCGGGCGCACGTCGACGTTGAAGCCGACCTCGAAATTGCGGGTGGCTCAGCGTGCAGCGCCGGCGCCGGCGGCGGCGCGGACGTCATACGCCGCTTCCACGCGCCAGTCTGCGGGCACGGCACTGGGCCTTTCGAACCGCTTGAAGCCCATGTCGGCACGCAGGCGCAGGCCGGCCGTGAAATTCTTGCGTGCGTTTCGGCGTTCGGCCTGGACAGCCACCGCGTCTGCCGACAGGCTGCCGGTCGTTGCGCCCTCGGTCAACTCGTCAACGATCTCGACACTGCCCGTG
>JBBRCN010000199.1:0-2472 GCA_038204775.1 Burkholderiales bacterium
GCGGCGCTGGCCATCGCTCTCGCGTGCGGCAACGGCACGTTGCCACGCTGCATCCAGGGCTGCACGGAGCGTGACGCTGCCCGCAGACAGGCCGGGTGGGGCTGGGAGGGCCGCTTGAGGGTCTTTCGGGGAGGCAGCAGGCTGGGCCCACACGGGGCCGCCGGCCAGGCTGCCCGCAATGGCACAGGCATACAGCCAAGGAAGAGACTTCACGATGGTCCTGACGATTCGACAGCCGGGGCCGGCGCACGCTGGTGCAGGTCGCGCCGAGCGCGCACAGGAACTGGCGTGGGCTGCCGCTGCGGCGGGAGGCCGGGCGTCCACGGGCAGACGCCCGCCGCTAAGGCGGGTCAGGTACGGGTGCGAGGTGGCCTGAGCAGGCCATCCAGGGTGGGGTCGGGCACGGGTGTTTCGTGCAGGCCGACGGGAGCGGCCGACCCCAGGGGCGGGAAGTCGTGTGATGGCGGCGTCGCCATCGCCATCGCCAGCGATGCACTCAGGTGGTCAGCAACCATGTGCTGTGCTGATTCGTCAGAGTCGTCACGGTGGAACGTGCGGTCTTCGTGGTGATGGTGGCCTTCTGCCTGCCAGTGCAACGCGGCGTGTTCCCTGTCGGCCAGGGCGCTCACGGCCGGGCCAATTTTCGCCATGCCCACCGATTGCCAGAGCATGGCCATCAGCATGACGAGGAGAACAGGAAGGCGGCCCATAGCCGTTGGATTGTACTGGCACTGCCGGCAAGATGAACTGGCCGAGATGAACCACAGCAGCCACTGCCTTTGATCAGCTCTGGACGAGCACCTCGTCGATCAAAGCGGCCAAGCGTTCATAGGTCTCTTCTTTGTTCAGCAGCTGCGCCACGCCCGCGGCATGTGCACCTTGATGCAGGTCTTCGGACAGGTAGCCGGAGCTGACGATCACCGGCAGCCCGGGGCGCATCCGGGCGACTTCGCTGGCCACGTCCAGGCCGTTGAGCTCGGGCATGTTGTAGTCCGATACAACGATGTCGACATCCAGCAGCGTGGCGCTCAAGGCCAGCAGCGCGGCGCGTGGGCTGGCAAAGGCGCTGACGCGGAAGCCGGCGCGGCTCAACAGCGCGTCGACGGTGGCCACCAGCACCTCGTCGTCGTCGATGTACATCACATGCCGCCCTCGGCCCAGCACCTGCGCCGCGGCGGGCAATTCCAATGGCGCAGCCTCGAAAGCGGTGCCGTCGACCAGCGGCAGCAGCAGCTCGAAGCGCGTGCCCTTGCCCGGTGTGCTGTGCACTGTCAGCGCGCCGCGGTGTTCGGCGATGATGCCGTGGGCAACGGCCAGACCCAGACCGGTGCCTTCACCCTTCGATTTGGTCGTGAAGAAGGGCTCGAAGACCCGCTGCAGAGTCTCGGCGTCCATGCCGCAGCCGTTGTCGCTGACGGTGACGCGCGCGTACCGGCCCGGCTGCCAGGCGCCAAAACCGGCTGCGAGCCCTTCCGGCGCCTCGCCTTCGTAGACGGCCAGCGTCAGGCCAATGCGGCCGCTGCTGCCCCGCAACGCCTGCCACGCGTTGGTGCACAGGTTCATCAGCACCTGCTCGACCTGGGTGGCGTCGGCCAGCACGTGCAGCGGTTCGTCGTACAGCAGCACACGCAGCTGGGCCGACGCAGGCAGTGTGCTGCGCAGCATCGCGGCGCATTCCTCGACCAGCGGCTGCAAGGTCTGCCGACGCAACTGCTGCGGCTGACGCCGGCTGAAGGCCATGATCTGACGCACCAGCTCGCGTGCACGTTGCCCTGCGCTGGCGATGTGCGCCAGCCACGGCCGCGCCGGGTGGTCGGCTGCCAGCTCTTCTTCGGCCAGCGCGGTATTGCCCAGGATGGCCCCCAGCACGTTGTTGAAGTCGTGCGCGATGCCACCAGCCAGGGTGCCCACGGCCTCCATCCTCTGCGCGTTGCGCAGCTGCTGCTCGAGCAGGCGGCGCGCTTGTTCGGCCTGCACCCGTTCGCTGATCTCGCGGAACACCAGCACCACGCCCAGCAAGCGGCCCTCGGCGTCCAGGATGGGGCCGGCGGCATCGTCGATCGGAAGTTCGCGGCCATCGCGCGCCAGCAGTAGCGACTGCGGATCGAGGCCGACCAGATGGCGTTCCTGCAGCACTTTGCGGATGGGATCGGTGGCGGGCTGGCGCGTCAGCGCGTGCACGACCCTGAACACCGCGGCGATCGGCTGGCCCAGCGCCTGGGCCTCGGGCCAGCCGCACAGTTGCTCGGCCACCGGGTTCATGAGCACGACGCGGGCCTGCGTGTCGGTGGCGATGACAGCGTCGCCGATGCTGCGCAGGACGACGCGCAGCCAATCGCCCTGCTCGCGCAGCGCGGATTCGGCGGCCTGGCGCCGGGCGACTTCGCGCGACAAGGCTTCGATGCGCTCGTTCAGCGCCCGAAAGCTGGTGGCGGCAACCGACTGCGGTTGCAGCCGTACCAACAAGCCGGC
>JBBRCN010000200.1:0-2218 GCA_038204775.1 Burkholderiales bacterium
TCGATCCTGAACGCATCGCCTGAGAGCGCGGTGGGCGGGGGACTGGCCTGGCTGCAAACGGGCGACACGGTGCGCATCGACTTGAACACCGGCCGCTGCAACGTACTGTTAGACGACGCTGAGATCGCGCGCCGCAAGGCCGGCGGTGTGCCACCGGTGCCGCCCAGCCAGACGCCTTGGCAGGAGATCTACCGCCAGACCGTGGGCCAGCTCGACAGCGGCGGCTGCATGGAGCTGGCCTTGAAGTACCGCGCTGTCGGGCATGACATGCCGCGACACAACCACTAATGTGAACTGAGGAAAGCAGGACCATGTTCAAGAACCTGATCAACGGCGAATGGGTCGACGGCGCCCATGCCTCGCGCAACATCAACCCCAGCGATACGCGCGACCTGGTGGGCGAATTCGCCCAGGGCGATGCGGCGCAGGCGCGTGAAGCCATCGCCGCCGCGCGAGCGGCCTTCGCCGGCTGGTCACAAAGTACACCGCAGCAGCGCTTCGATGTGCTGGACGCGGCGGGCACCGAAATCCTGGCGCGCCGCGCCGAGCTGGGCGACCTGCTGGCCCGCGAAGAAGGCAAGACGCTGCCCGAAGCCATTGGCGAAGTCGCGCGTGCCGGCAACATCTTCAAGTTCTTCGCCGGTGAGTCGCTGCGCGTTGGCGGCGAGTCCGTGGCATCGGTACGGCCGGGCGTGGGCGTCGAGGTCACGCGCGAAGCACTCGGTGTCATCGGGCTGATCACGCCGTGGAACTTCCCCATCGCCATCCCCGCCTGGAAGCTGGCGCCAGCGCTGGCGTTCGGCAACACGGTGGTGATGAAGCCGGCCGATCTGGTGCCGGCATCCGCCTGGCACCTGGCCGACATCCTGCTGCGCGCTGGCCTGCCCAAGGGCGTTTTCAACCTGGTGATGGGCCGGGGTTCTGAAGTCGGCACGGTGCTGCTGGAAGACCCGCGCGTGGACGCCATCAGCTTCACCGGAAGCGTGGCCACAGGGCAGAAGGTGGCAGCAGCGTGCGTCGCGCGCATGGCCAAGTTCCAACTCGAGATGGGCGGCAAGAACCCGTTCGTGGTGCTGGACGACGCCGAACTGGGCGTGGCGGTCAACTGCGCACTGAACAGCGGCTTCTTCAGCACCGGGCAGCGCTGCACGGCGTCGTCGCGTGTCATCGTCACCGCCGGTATTCATGACCGCTTCATCGCCGCCATGACTGAAAAGATGGCGGCGCTGAAAGTGGGTGATGCGCGTGCCAAAGGCACCGACATCGGTCCTGTGGTGGACGACAGGCAACTCGCGCAGAACATGGAATACATCGCCATCGGCATAGGCGAAGGCGCGCAACTGGTGGCCGGCGGCAAGCCGATGGCGCACAACGCCGAAGGCGCGCCGGGCTACTACCTGACGCCTGCGCTGTTCGCCGAAACCACGCCGCAGATGCGCATCAACCGCGAGGAAATCTTCGGCCCGGTGGTCAGTGTGCTGCGCGCCAAGGACTACGAAGAAGCCCTGGCGCTGGCCAACGACACGCCCTTCGGTCTGGCCAGCGGCATCGCCACTACTTCGCTGAAGTACGCCACGCACTTCAAGCGCCACGCGCAGGCCGGCATGGTGATGGTCAATCTGCCGACCGCCGGGGTTGACTACCACGTGCCTTTCGGTGGCCGCAAGGGCAGCAGCTACGGCCCGCGTGAGCAGGGGCGCTATGCGGCGGAGTTCTACACAACGGTGAAGACGGCGTACACGCAGGCTTGAGCGCCCTGGCACAGGCACAAGCATGACCACCAGCGTGGCCATGCAAGCCCCCTGGCGCAGCCGAGCAGGCTTGCGCGCGCACATCCGCGACACGCTCAACTTCTACGAGCCGCGCTGCAGCGACACCAGCGGCGGCTTCTTCCACTTCTACAAGGACGACGGCACGGTCTACGACCGCCACACGCGGCACCTGGTCAGCAGCGCGCGCTTCGTCTTCAACTTCGCGTTGGCGTGGCGCCAGTTCGGCAAACCGGCCGACCTGCAACGGCTGCGATACGGCCTGGCCTTCTTGCGTGACGTGCACCGCGACCCGGCCACCGGCGGCTACGCCTGGTTGCTGGACTGGCGCGACGGCGGCAGGACCGTGCTCGATGCCACCAACCACTGCTACGGAATGGCCTTCGTGCTGCTGGCCAGCGCCCATGCGGTGATGGCTGGCGTGACCGAGGCGCGCGCGATGTTGCGCG